>JAKBXW010000078.1 GCA_021840555.1 Nitrospirota bacterium | reverse complement strand
TTCGGAGAGGATCGGAAGACCGGTAGAAAAATCTCTCCCGGAATGCCGGTGTTTGGGATTCAGCCGGTGACCACGAAGAAATCTGTTTGTGTTAAAATGAAAGTCCGGCACAAGGGGGGATGGGAGAAATGTCCTCCGGAAACGTCCTGAGGCTGTCGTGGTGCAGGCGCATCCGGACGGTTTCGAGTCCTATCAAGGCTGGGAGGTGAGGGTTCCGTTTTTTCCACCCTGCCGTTTCATTCATCGGGCGGATAGGGGAGAAGAATGACGGTCCGGCTCCGGACAGCAAGGCGTCCGGTCGGGCCTATCGTCAGGGAGATTTTTTGAAACTCTTTCCAATTTCTGCTGGAGAGATCCTGTTTTCCCTCAAGACCTTTGCCGCTGCCCTCCTTGCCCTCTGGATCGCCTTCCTGTGGAATCTCTCCCAGCCCTACTGGGCGATGCTGACGGTCCTCATCGTCGCCCAGCCCTATACCGGCATGGTCCGCTCCAAGGCCCTCTACCGTTTCGTGGGAACTTTTGTCGGGGCGGGGATGGCCGTTTTCCTCGTTCCCAACCTGGTGAATCTTCCACTCCTCCTTGTCGTGGCCCTCGGACTCTGGATCGCGCTGTGCCTCTATCTCTCCCTGATTGACGGGACCCCCCGGAGCTATGCCTACATTCTCTCCGGTTACACCGTCGCCCTGATCGGCTTTCCGAGCGTGCTCCATCCGAATGGGATCTTCGGCACGGCGCTTGCGCGGGTGGAGGAGGTCTCCCTGGGCATCCTCGCGACCTTCGTCATCAACGAGCTCTTCTTTCCCCGATCGGCGGTCGGGCTCTATTTCGGAAAAGCCTCGGCATTGCTGGAAAAGATCCGGAAGACGGGGGAGGGGATCCTCGAGAGCCCTCCCGGCACCGCGCTCCTCGAGACCGCCCGGGGGCGACTGGCGGTGGAGCAGGTCGCCCTCGGCCCTCTCGCCCTTTTCGCCTCCTACGATACCCGGAACCCGGCGCGCCTCCGGAGCATCGACCTCCTCCGCTACAAGATGGGCCATCTTCTGCCCTCGCTCTCGGAGATCGTCCGCCACATCGAGCGCATCCACGGGGAGTATCCCGAATGCCTCGAGGAGAGCCGAAAGCTTCTCGATACGGCCCGGGCCTGGCTTCGGGAGGGGGGAGCCTCCCCGATCCCCTCCTTCCGGACTCCGGAAGAGGCTTTTTCGGGAGCCGCCGGGCCGCCGGAACTGGCGCTGGAAAACCTGGCCGCCCGGCTCCGTGAATTCTGTCTGGCTCTGTCCGAGTGTCTGCGGCTCAGCCACGAAAAGGAGCCTCCGGGTCCGGCGGAAAAGGTTTTTGAGGAGCCGCCCCACCGGGACCATCTTCTGGCCTCCCTCTCGGCCTTATCCATATTTCTGACCGTCCTGGCCGTCTCCTTCTTCTGGATCCTGACCGAATGGCCAGACGGCGCGACGGCGACCATGATGGCGGCGGTGGCCACCTCCTTTTTCGCCGCCCAGGACGATCCGGCCCCCGCCATTCTCCGGTTCATGACATTTCTGACCGCAGGATCGGCGACCGGAATCCTCTTCCTGTACGGGCTCCTCCCCATGGCCCAGGACTTCCTGACCCTTTCCCTTCTCCTGGCTCTCGTGCTGATCCCGGCTGGGATTTTCCTCGGCCGTCCGGAGACCACTATCCCGGTGCTGGCCTTTTCTATCGGATTCGGGGGCCTGATCGCCCTCTCGTCGACCTACCACGCCAACTTCATGCTCTCGATGAACGCCGCCATTGCACAGAGCGCCGGAGTCTTTCTGGCGGCGACCATGACGCGTCTCGTCCGCTCCGTCGGGGCCAGCGTCAGCGTCCGGCGCCTGTACCGGGCCGATCTCCGGGACCTGGCCGGAATCGCCGCCATGGAGGAGTCCGCCCCTCTCTCGGGGGCCCTGGCCCGCATCGTCGACCGGACGGGCCAGCTGGCGCTCCGGCTTCAGGCCCTGCCCAAAGGCCAGCGGTCCGTCTACGGGGAGACCTTCCTTCATGCCGGTCTCGCCCGGACCCTTTTCCACCTGGCCCGGGAGGAGAGTGGACTTCCCGACCCTCTTCGCGGGGATGTTGTCCGACTCCGGGAGAGCTTTCGGCGCTTTTTCGAGCAGCGCTCACGGGGAGGCTCCTTCTCCGCGGTCCACTGGGCTCCCGGGCATCCCCTTCTTGACCACCTTCCGCGACGCGGGACGGCAGAGTCGGAAATCCTGCCGCTTCTTTCCGAACTCGAAATCCTCGCACCTCCCGGATCGGTGATTCTCGATCCCTTTCACGCTTCTCCCGGAACTCCCCGATGAAGGAGATCGATTTCTTCGGACTCTTTATCTCTCCTTTTCTTCTCTGGGGAGTGGCGGCCTTCCTGCTGCTCCTTCTGCTTCGCGTCCTGCTGGGCCGTCTCGGTGTCTATGTCCATGTCTGGCACCGCCCCCTGTTCGACCTCTCCATTTATCTGATCCTCCTCTTTCTTCTCGTTTCACTTGCCCGGAGACTCTCTTTATGAAGATTGCCCCCTTTTCCCGTCTTATCCGCCCGACCGTGACCGGAATCCTGGCCTTACTGGGCGTTATGGCGGGATACGCTCTCTGGCATTACGACCGCGTGACACCATGGACGCGGGACGGACGGGTCCGGGCCGACTGGGTCTCGGTCGCCCCGGACGTCTCCGGACTCGTCACCGAGGTGGATGTCCGGGACAACCAGCGGGTCGTCCGGGGGGAGGTCCTCTTCCGGATCGATCCCCGAAGATTCTCCATCGCCCTGGCCTCCGCCCGGGCCGTCTGGATGGAACGGTACGCGGCGATGCGGGAGGCCCGCCACGATGCCCGCAGGTACGCCCGGCTCCTCCGGACGGGAAACGCCACCGAGGAAAAGACGGAAAATCTGCGGGCCCGCGCTCTCGAAGCCACGGCCCTCTACCGAAAAGCTTTGGCCGAGATGACCCGGGCCCAGATCGACCTGTCCCGTTCCTCCGTCCGGGCGCGTGTCAACGGATACGTGACCAACATGCACCTTCGCCCCGGGGACTTCGTCAGCCGGGGAAAGGGAGTCGTGGCTCTCGTCGACAGCGATTCCTTCTATGTCGACGGGTATTTCGAGGAGACGAAGATCCCCGCGATCCGTGTCGGGGACCGGATGGAAATCCGGCTGATGGGAGTGTCGCCCCCCATTTTCGGCCATGTGGAAAGCATTTCGCGGGGGATCTCCGACTTCGAGCGGACAGACCGACCCGGGACGGTGCCCCGCGTCAACCCCACCTTCAGCTGGGTGCGGCTGGCCCAGAGGGTTCCCGTGCGCATCCGTCTCGGCTCCCTTTCCCCCGGGATCCGGCTTGTGGCGGGACAGACGGCGACCATCATCGACCGAACCCACCACCGGCCCGATTGAAAATCGGTGTGTTTTTTAATAAGATATCGGTAAAATGAAAAAAGACCACAAGACAACCTGAGGAAAGGACGCGAATTGTCGGGACATTCGAAGTGGGCGACCACCAAGCACAAGAAGGCTCTGATCGATTCCAAGAGAGGGAAGATCTTCACCCGACTCTCGAAGGAGATCTCGATCGCCGCCCGCATCGGGGGAGGGGACCCGGACGGCAATCCGCGCCTGCGAACGGCCATTTCCAAGGCCCGTGAAGAAAACATGCCCATGGACAACATCAAGAAGGCCATCCAGAAGGGAACGGGAGAGATCCCGGGGGCGGTGTACGAGGAGCTCCAGTACGAAGGCCACGGACCGAAAGGAGTGGCCATCCTCCTGAAGGTCACCACCGACAACAAGAACCGGACCATTCCGGAGATCCGCTCCATCTTCTCGAAAAACGGCGGGGCGCTCGGGGAAAACGGCTGCGTCGCCTGGATGTTCGACCAGAAGGGACTCATCACCACGCCGGTCTCGGGGGTTTCCGAAGACCGTCTGATGGAGATCGTCCTGGGCGCAGGAGCCGAGGACGTCCGTCAGTCGGACGACGTATTCGAAGTGGTTACGGGGCCCCAGGACTTCCAGCAGGTTCTTGACGCCGTGCGCGCGGCGGGCCTCGCGACCCCGTTCGCCGAAGTCACCATGATCCCCCAGGTGACCGTCCCTCTCGAAGGCAAGGACGCGCAGGCGATGGTCCGCCTCATGGAGGCGCTCGAGGACCACGACGACGTCCAGCACGTCTACGCCAATTTCGACATTCCCGTCGATGTGCTCGAATCCCTCTCCCAGGGAGCCTGAGCCCTTCCATGACATCCCCCGACAATCCGCGCGACATTTCGGAGCTCCGCCAGGGAATCGACGCCATCGACGGCGAGATCGTCACCCTTCTCCAGAAGCGGGCGAAGCTCGCCCACCAGGTGGGCCTCTACAAGAAGGAGCGGGGTCTTCCGTTTCATGTCATCGCCCGGGAACAGGAGATTTTCGACCGTCTGGAGCGGGTCGAGGTCGCCCCTTTTCCCCGCCCTGTCCTGAAGCATATCTTCCGGGAGATCCTCTCGGCCTGCCTGTCCCTGGAGGAGCCGCTGGTCGTCGCCTACCTGGGCCCCCCCGCTTCCTACACCCATCAGGCCTCCCTCAAGTACTTCGGCTCCTCCTCGAAGCATCTCTCGATGTCGACGGTCCGGGAGGTCTTCCGGTGCGTGGAGCGGCGGGAGGCGGCCTACGGGGTGGTCCCGATCGAGAATTCCACCGAGGGAATGGTCAACTACACCCTCGACACCCTCGTCGAGACCGATCTCAGGATCAACGGCGAGGTCATTCTTCCGATCCACCACTGCCTCCTCTCCCGGGCCCCCGGCATCGAGCACATCAGGACGGTCTTCGCCCATCCCCAGTCGCTGGCCCAGTGCCGGGGATTCCTCTCCCATTATCTTCCCAACGTGCCGACGGTCGAGACGACGAGCAATACCCGGGCCGTGGAGCTTTCTCTCCAGGACGAGAGCCAGTCCGCGGCGATCGCCGGCGAGATGGCGGCGGACGTCTACAACGTTCCGGTCCTCCGGCGCCATATCGAGGACCATCAGGACAACCAGACGCGCTTCCTCGTCATCGGGGAGGGAACCCCCGACCCCACCGCCCATGACCAGACCTCCCTCATGGTCTCGATCATCGACCGGGTCGGAGCCCTTTCCTCGATTCTCGAGCTCATCGCCGCCCACAACGTGAACCTCACCCGCCTCGAGAGCCGCCCCTCCAAGAAGAAGGCCTGGGACTACATCTTCTTCATGGATCTCGAGGGACACCAGAAGGACAGCCATATCCAGACCCTCCTTTTGAAATTACAAGATCTCTGTCCTTATGTTAAAATCCTTGGATCGTACCCGGTCTCGGAGGAAAAGAGAAAGTCGGGATATGGACAGGTCGTCGGCACATCCGGTGACCGCCGCTGAAGTCCCCAAAGGCCAAATCTGAAGGAGAAGCCATGATCATCGTCATGAAACCCGAAGCCACGCCGCAGGATCTCGAGCGCGTATCGGACGCCATCAAGGCGAAAGGGCTGGGTGTCAACGTCTCTCGCGGGAAGGAGAGGACCGTCCTCGGCGCGATCGGAGACGAGCGCGTCCTGGCGGAAGTCCCGCTGGGGGCCTTCCCCGGTGTCGAATCGGTCCACAAGATCCTCCAGCCCTTCAAGCTCGTGAGCCGGGAGTTCCGCAAGCAGGACACACTGATCACCTTCCCGAACGGGGTCGTCATCGGAGGCCCGGAGATCCAGGTGATGGCGGGCCCCTGCGCGGTGGAGTCCGAAGAGCAGCTGCTCTATGTCGCCGAGCGGGTCAAGAAGGCCGGGGCGAAAATCCTTCGCGGAGGCGCCTTCAAGCCGCGGACCAGTCCCTATACCTTCCAGGGGCTCGGGGAGGAGGGGCTCGAGCATCTGGCGAAGGCCCGCGAAAAGACGGGGCTCCTCGTCATCACCGAGCTTATGGATCCCCGGGATCTCCCGGCGATGATGAAATATACCGACATCATCCAGATCGGGGCCCGGAACATGCAGAACTTCCGGCTCCTCTTCGAGGTGGGGGAGGTGAGCAAGCCGGTCCTCCTGAAGCGGGGGCTTTCCGCCACGATCAAGGAGTTCCTGATGGCGGCCGAATACATCGCCTCCCGGGGGAACCAGGAGATCATCCTCTGCGAACGGGGCATCCGGACCTTCGAGACCATGACGCGAAACACGCTGGATCTGAACGCCGTTCCGGTCCTCAAGAGCCTGACCCATCTGCCCGTCCTTGTCGATCCGAGCCACGGCACCGGCCGCTGGGATCTTGTGATTCCCATGGCCCGGGCCGGAGTGGCCGCCGGCTGCGACGCTCTCATGGTGGAAGTTCACAACAATCCCGAGCAGGCCTTCTCCGACGGTGAGGAGTCCCTCATCCCCGACAAGTTCGACCAACTGATGGCCGAGGTACGCAGGGTGGCAGGCGCTGTCGGCCGGTCCCTCGCCTGATGTCCCAGGGGGCCTTTCCCTTCCGGAAGGTCGCCATTCTCGGAACGGGTCTGATGGGCGGCTCCCTGGCGGGGGCCCTCAAGTCCCTTCCCCTCCCGCCGGAGACCGTCGGGACGACCCGGAACCCCGAAGACCGGAGACTGGCCCTCGAACGCGGGTGGATCGACCGTTTTGAGGAGGATAACGCCGCGGCGGTTTCTGGAGCCGATCTCGTGGTTCTTGCGGTTCCTCCCCGCGCCATTCCGGAGGTCTGGAGGGAGATCGCCGGGACGCGCAGTTCCGCCGCTGTCGTGACCGACCTCGCCTCGGTGAAGGGAAGCCTGTACGAAACCTATCGGAGCGCCTTCCGGGAGGCTCTTCCCCTCTACGTGAGCTCCCATCCGATGGCCGGAAGCGAAAAGACGGGGATCGCCGAGGCGCGGGCGACCCTTTTTTCCGGAAGAACCGTATTTCTAACCCCTTTTTCGGGGGAAACCGCCTCGATCGGCAAGCTCTCGGATCTTTGGGAAATCCTGGGGGCCCGGACCGTTCCGGTCTCGGCATCCGACCACGACGGCATCGTCGCCCACATAAGCCACCTCCCCCATGTTCTCGCCTACTGTCTTCTCGACCTCGCCGAAAAGGTGCGCCGGGAGAACCGCTATCCGGGATTCGACTGGAGGAGCCAGAAGGGGGGCAGCTTCTCCGACATTCTCCGGATCGCCCGGAGTTCCCCCGATCTGTGGGCGGACATCTTCTCCCAGAACCGCACCATTCTCCTCGACGCGATCGACCGTTTCGACCAGGAGCTGGGGATCCTCCGGGAGATCCTGCAGAAGGGGGAGGAGGACTCCCTGCTCCGCCTCCTCTCCGAATGGACCCACCCCCTTTCCGGGGGCGGCGCTCCATGATCCTCCAGGAATGCCGCGGAGGAGCCCTTCACGGCACCTATCAGGTGGAGAGGGCCGGATCGGTCTCGGGAGAGCTGCGGCCTCCGGGAGACAAGTCCGTCTCCCACCGCGCCGTCATTTTCGGCGGCATCGCCAGAGGCCGGACCGAAATAACCGGATTTCTCAATTCCGCCGACTGCGAGGGAACCCTCCGGGCCTTCCTTTCCATGGGAGTGGGCGTGGACCGGATCTCCCCCCATCGCCTGATTCTTGAAAGTCCGGGGCTGTCGCAGCTCTCGGAGCCCAGGGACGTCCTCGACTTCGGCAACTCCGGAACCGCCGTGCGTCTCATGACGGGCCTTCTCTCCGGCGTCCCGGGATTCCGGGTCCTGACGGGAGACGAAAGTCTCCGCTCCCGTCCGATGCGCCGGGTCACCGAACCCCTGTCCCGGATGGGAGCCCTCCTCGACGGACGAAAGGATGGAAGTCTCCTTCCCCTGTCCGTCCGGGGAGCACGGCTTTCCCCAATCACCTACGACAACGTTCACCGGTCGGCCCAGGTCAAGTCCGCCATCCTCCTCGCGGGACTCTCCGCGAGTGGTCCGTCGACGGTGATCGAGGAGGTTCAGACCCGCGACCACACCGAACGCCTTCTTCCCCGATTCGGGGGACGTGTCGAAGTTCGGGAAAACCGCGTGACGGTATGGCCCTCCGAACTCGCCGGAACGGATATCGTGGTTCCCGGGGACATCTCCTCGGCCGCCTTCTTCATCGCCCTGGCCCTTCTCGTTCCGGGATCGGCCCTGACACTTTCCGGGGTGGGGCTCAATCCGACCCGGACGGCCTTTCTGGACATTCTCTCCCTTATGGGAGCCGCGATCGACAGCCGGCCCGATCCCGCCGGAGAGGGAGGCGAACCCTTCGGGACTCTCGGGGTCTCCTTCCGGGAGCTCTCCTCCTGCACCGTTCCCCTCTCGATGATCCCTTCCGCCATCGACGAGATTCCCGTGCTCGCCGTTCTGGCGGCTTTCGCGAACGGGCGCACCGAGATCCGGGGAGCTGGGGAACTCCGGGTGAAGGAGTCCGACCGCATCGCAGCCATGGTGGCCGCTCTCCGCACGGTTGGCGTGACGGTCGAGGAGTTTCCCGACGGCCTTGCGGTTCTGGGCCTGGGCCCGGATCGGGTTCTCCGGGGAGGACGGATAGACAGCCGCCACGACCACCGGATCGCGATGGCCATGGCGGTCCTGGCGACCCGCCTTCCGCGGGGCGAGTCCCTTCTGATCACGGGAACGGACTTCGTGGAGACCTCCTTTCCCGGATTTCCCGCCCTTTTCAATGCGGTGGCCCGTCCTTGAGCGAGGTCAGGATCGACGCCGTCGCGATCGACGGGCCGGCCAGCTCCGGGAAATCAACATTGGCCCGGGAGGTGGCCCGCCGTCTTGGTTTCGTCTTTCTCGACACCGGGTCGCTCTACCGCGCCGTCGCCCTGGCGCTCCTGTCGGCCGGGGCGGCCCACAGGAGCGAGGAGGATCCGGAGGTCGCAAGGATCCTCGGAGCCCTCGACATCACCGTCGCCCCGGGACCCTCTGGGGCAAGGGTCTCCATCGGGGGCCTCGATGTGACGGACCATCTCCGGAGCGAGGAGGTGGGGCACCTGGCCTCCCGCGTCTCGGCCTGGCCAAAAGTCCGGAAGGCACTCTTCGATCTCCAGAGAAGGCTCGCCCTCGGAGGCCGGATCGTCATGGACGGCCGGGACATCGGAACGGTGATCATGCCGGAGGCGCGCCTCAAGATCTTTCTGGAGGCCGATCCCCGGGTCCGGGCCATACGTCGCCAGAAGGATCTCGAGGCCCGGGGAGACCATCGCCCGCTCGAAACCATCCTGTCGGACATCCTCGAACGGGACCGCAGGGACCGGGATCGCCCCATCTCTCCCCTCGTTCCGGCTCCGGACGCCCTCCGCCTCGACACCACACATCTCACGATCGACGATCGGAA
>JAKBXW010000077.1 GCA_021840555.1 Nitrospirota bacterium | reverse complement strand
TTCATCCTTGGCGCGCATTGGAGACCCGGGCATTCATGCCCGGGAGGAATGCGCCCTCCTTTCTGTCTTGGATATGTGTTGACGCATAGTATTTTCCCGCAGAGAATCTATTCTATGAAGTTAACCGTCAACCTCAAACTGACGCCGACCCCCGAGCAGGCGAAGATCCTCTTCGAGACGCTTGAGGCCTGCAACCAGCTCTGCAACGAGTTGTCCCGGTTCGCCTTCGAGACGAAGACCTTCGGACAATTCGATCTGCACAAGGCGAAATATAGAATCCTCCGGGATGCATCCCCCCTTTCTTCTCAAATGATCGTCCGGTGTTTTGCCAAAGTGTCCGATTCCTGTCGGGCGGACAGGACGACCGTCCACGTCTTCCGGAAGTGGTCCGCCCAACCCTACGACGCCCGGATCTTCTCCTTCAAGGAGGGGGATCGGGTCAGCCTCTGGACGCTGGCCGGGCGCGTGAGAATCCCCTTCGTCTGCGGGGTGCACCAGAGGCGTTATCTGAGGTTCCGGAAGGGAGAGGTCGATCCCGTCTACTCCAAACGCAACAAAAAGTGGTTCGTCAACCTCGTCTGCGACATTCCCGAGCAGGAACCGGAATTTTCCGTCGGCATCCTCGGGGTGGACTTCGGCATCGTCAACATCGCCACCGATTCCACGGGCGAAGTCTTTTCCGGAACTCCCGTCGAGAACAAGCGTCTCTGGTATCAGGACAGGAGAAAACGTCTCCAGAAGAAAGGCACGAAGGCCAGCAAAAGACGACTGGAAAAACTGGCCGGAAGGCAACACCGTTTTCAGACGTGGGTGAACCACAACATCTCCAAACACCTTGTTTCCAAGGCCAAACGCACTCAATCCGGAATTGCCATCGAGGATCTCTCCGGCATCCGGGACGAGGTTACGGCCAGAAAAAGCCAACGAAACAGG
The DNA here is from genome assembly GCA_021840555.1 of Nitrospirota bacterium. Lineage (GTDB taxonomy): Bacteria > Nitrospirota > Leptospirillia > Leptospirillales > Leptospirillaceae > UBA4572. The sequence continues at coordinate 8,445 of JAKBXW010000077.1, read as the reverse complement.
TTGCACAACTGGTCCTTCAATCAACTCCGCTCCTTTCTGTCCTGCAAGTCCTTGATGTACGGCGTTGATCTGCATGTCGTGGATCCCCGGAACACATCCCGGACCTGTCCAGAATGCGGGTCTGTGGACAAGAAAAACCGGAAGAACAGAGATACCTTTTCCTGTGTTTCCTGCGGCTACACCGCTCCGGCGGATGACGTAGGGGCCAGAAACATCGCAAAGGTCGCCGTAAACCGGCCTGAGTTCTCAACCCGTCAAAAAACAGGTTAGGGAAAAGCTCCGGCCTTCAGCCGGGGTTGTTTACATCATGATACTCCTTTTCCGTTTATTTTGAGCCAGGTCCGGCACTTGGGGAAGGCCTTTCGGAAGGTTCCGGCGCTTGTCCAAAACCAGATCATGCACAGAGCGGAAAGGCGCGCCTCCCATACCACTGGATTCGAAATCTTCTTGTTTGCTTGACCGGGATCCTTCTTCCGGTCTCCTCGCTCATGGGTATCAGCAGCCCTTCTTGCCAGGAGTATCCGATACTTCGTTCGGCAGACAAATCGACGGTTTGCGCAGTTTCCGGACAAGATCACTCCCGGTCACGAGCAGGATGCCGACAAGCCCCGCGTACATGAGTGGATGATAGACTTTCATTCCGATCGGAAGGGCAAGTGCGCTGACAATGTACCCGCTTAGAATCAGGAGGCTTCGGTGCAACCTGTAAGAACGGAAGGCCCCCCATGTTCCGATCAGAAGGGAGCCGACCATCAGGGGAAAAAGAAGATGTTTTTTGATCAGGACCCCCAGACCGATCGCTCCGACAAACGAAAGCAGCGCTGGAACCCCCGAACAACAGAGAACGGCCACCAGAGTCACCAGGGCCGCACCGAGACCGGCACCCGGCCCTTCGCTTATTTTTGTTTTCGAAGACTTGTCGAAAACTCCTTCCTGCTTGACGTCCATCCTGCCTCCTGCGCTTAAGGGATGACATCCCGGCATCTCCCCCATGGTTTCTCGAGATTCCCCATGACCCTTTTCAAACAAGGAAGACAAGTCCGGAAAAAGACGCAATCCGTTCTTGTTTTCAAAAACAGGATAAACCCTTGGCTCGAGTCCAGAGTCAAGGGGAATCTTGAATGGAACCAGGATGGAGGTCGAACACCAGACATAAGGGAAACCTGAATCTCGACTCTGATACAATTCCGAAGGGAAGAATAGGTGGGCCGATATCAGACGGCAATACGGAGAAATACAGGCATAAATTGTCCGACGCCAAAAACAGGTATAATGTGACCAAATGGCCAAGTTATGCTTGTTTTCACAAATAGACAAACGTATTCCAAATCGAAATGGTCGGGGCGACAGGATTTGAACCTGCGACCCCCTGCTCCCAAAGCAGGTGCGCTACCAAGCTGCGCTACGCCCCGAAATAAAGTTGACAAGGACGAATTGTAGCAGATTCGGACCGTTCATTGACAGCTTTTCCCATGACAAAGGACTACCTTTTCTCCAATGACACGCCGTGTTTTGAAAATCATACTTCTGGCCGGAATATTCTCGATCTTCATTCCAACTCCGGGACTCTCTTTCGCCGAAGAAATCCTGAACGAGGAACATTCCCACTATCGGGATCAGATCCACAGGATCCACGAAGCCCTCGAGAAAGGGAAAGAAGAGAACGCCATCAACTCGCTCCTCAGTGATGCCAGGCGGTCCGCACGATGGATTTTTGAGGAACCGGCGGCCGCGGAAACAGTTGAACGCCGGCTGGGTCGGCGCATTGACAGGGAATTTTTTGACCTAAATCTTCCCGTCCTCATCCATCCTCTTCCCGCCCGTCCATTTCTTCTTCAGAAAACGACTCCCCATTCCAGCCTGGTCACGGATTTCGAGGAGGGAACAATAACCGCGAGGGTCACTGTTCCCTTTTTTGAAAACAACGGAATGAGAAAAGCCCGTAACGAGGCCGTTTTTCTCTCCATTCTCCTTCTCAGGGACGGGATCATGAATCTGCCCGTCCGGGAATTTGTCCGGCTCCGGAAGACTGTTCCGTCCGAAGCCTACCAGTCGGGTGGAACAATTGCCAAATACCTCATATCGAAAGGACTCGCAAGAAAAGGCCTCTCCGTTGAGATCCATCCCCTGGCCGCCGGGGGTGGAATCGCGCTGGCGTCCATTGTTCTTCCCGTTCCCCTGCATATCGGCGACACCCTGGCGCTGACCATGGAACGCTCCGCCGCCTCCCCCCCTCTCCTGGACAAAACATTTTCAAATGCCGGAGGTCTTCCTCCCACCGGACTCCTGATCGATGCCCGTCGATTCAGAATCCATCCTTTTCGTGACCTGGTGCTTCTTTCCGATTCCCGTCGTATTCTCATGATACCCGATGAAGGGCGCCCCTCAGGTGTCCGGCCCTTCGGATGGGCCGGATGGAGTGACGGGCAGGATGTGTCCGCCATTGAGCAGAGGGTCGGATTACATCCTCTCGTCGTACGCCCCGAGGAATTCCTCCATCGGCAGGTTTTCGTCTTTTCTCAAAGAGACGCCCGCAGGATCCTTCAATCGCTTTACTCCTCAAAGCTTTTGTCTACAGGACATATCCTGGTCCTCCTGGCTCCCCAGAGACTGGTAAGCCCGCCCGCCCTCTCACAGCCCACGAAGGGACATGCTCCGTGAAACGTTTCCATCTCCTCTGGCTGGCTGCCCTTCTCTTGCTCCCGGAAATTTTTGTCGGATGCGCCAAGCCCGAAATCGTGATGGAGGACCGGATCGCACCTCCCATCAAGCTCGGACCGGTCCACAGGATCGGCGTCCTCGTCTGGCCGGTCGGAACCGAGGAACAAAGGCTCCTCGAAGGAACCATTTTAAGAAATCTCGCGGAGGTTCCCGGCCTTCATCCGGTCAGGATTACGGCCAGAAAACAATTGGGGCGCACCCCTCTCTCCATTCCCGAACTGGCTCACATTTCGAAATCGAACGACATTCTCATGGTTCATCTTCTGTCCCATACGGTCTCCGACCGGCGTCTCATCGCAGGAAACTGCGCAGCCCCACCCTGTCAGACGATCACGGTTCCGATGACCGTCCGGACCAACACGATGCGGCTTCATATTCTTTTTCTCAGGGCCTTCCCGTTTCATGTGGAACTTGACCGGATTGTGACAGTCCGGAACACCTCCAAAAAAATTCCATTTTCCCTTTTCCAGAGGAGCTTCACTCCCCAGACAACGCTCAACCTCCATCTATACGCAAAAATTGCCCAGCACGTCCGTTACCTTTTCAGCACCTTGCACCTGAAGGTCAAGAGACCTTTCTATCCCTATGATCCTCCAACCGAGAAGGCTTACCGGAGCCTTCAGGCCAAGAAACCCGTTCTGGCTCTTTTTTTCCTGAACACGGAATACGGACAGCTGAAACAAAAGGCCCGTCCCGTTCCACCCCGGCTCTATGCAGATCTGGGAGTGACCTACGAAGCTCTGGGCGTTTACTCTCTGGCCGACTATTACTACCGCAAGGCCGAAAAGCACATGAAGTCCGAAACATTGAAAAAATTCGAACTCCAGATGAAATCCATGATGGTCTATTTTATCGGCATCAATTTTTTTGAAAAAGGAGAAGCAAATGCTCAACATGCTCCTTGAGGACCAGGCGGGCGATGTTCTCAAGAAGTTCCGATATGGAAGGAAAAAATCCCTAAAGGAGGTTTCCGGGGAGAGCGGAATTCCAATGGATCTTGAGAGACGGCTGGAGTCTGGAGAAAGCGAGCCGGACAAATCGCACCTCGTCCGTCTGGGAGCGGTCCTGGGGTTCGATGGAGAGGCCATGGAGACATTGCACCTCCATCCTGAAGCGACACCGGAGGTCAGCCCTCCTCCCCATCTGATCCCTGTCAGGGAAAACTATGGTGGATATGCCGTATGGTGTACGATCGTCCGACATCCGGCGGACCCACGGAGAGCCCTGCTCGTGGACACAGGGGGCGGTGGTTCCATCCTTCTCGAAACGATCGCCCGGCTGCGCCTTGGGATTGAGGCCATCCTTCTGACCCATGGCCACGGAGACCACGGCGGAGGCTTCGCGAGACTCCTCCCGGGAGATAATATCCCTGTCCTCCTGTCACATGGAGATCGCCCTCTTCTTCCGGAGGCAGAACAATACCCCGGGCCCCTCCTGACCCCCGAGGAGGGATGCGAACGTCTGGAACGGATGGGGTGGAAGGTCTCGGTAATGGAAACCCCCGGCCACACTCCCGGCTCTGTGGCCTACCACATCGACGGAGCCCTGTTCGTGGGTGATACCCTGTTCTGCGGATCTGCCGGCCGAAGCGATACACCCGATGCATTCCCCGTACAACTCGACTCCATTCATCGCCTGATTTCGGGCTTTCCTTCCGTGACGGTTCTCATATCGGGCCATGGGCCATTTTCCACGATTGCCCAGGAGATGCGCCACAACCCCTTCATCCGTGTCAGGGAAAAGGGGTTCGCTCCTTGCGAAAATAGGCCATAAAAAAGGCCGGAGCGGACTGAACCGGCCCCGGCTTCCACTGTTTCAGCTTGAAAAAAGCTCAGGAATAGAGAATGGTCACCTCGTCTCCGGCATTCCGGACCTCGAAGCATCCGACTTTCTCCCCAGGCCGGGCCGCGCATTCTCCCGTCCGGATATCGAAGGTCCATCCATGCAACGGACAGGAAACCTGCCCTCCCCGGACAATCCCGTCGGAGAGATATCCTCCCCTGTGAGGACAACGGTTTTCAATGGCATGATATTGCCCATTGATCTTGAACAGGGCGATTTCCTGGTCTTCGGCCATTACGAGCTGTCCCTGGTTCTCCTTGGCGGAATAGGTTACGGTCACACTTTTCATCCATCCTCCATATTGTCTCGAAATGAACATTCATCCAGGCGCGTCACGTCAGTGCCGGAATTCAAGGATTCGGCAACTCTTTTCGATCATAACCCCGCTTCCGAGTCCCATGCAAACACAGCATTGCAAATCCTTTGTTTTTTACCGCAGGGCGGTGGTATGATCAGTGAAACACCGATTCCGAGATAACCCTTCCAAATAAATACGGAGACCTGAAACCGGGGCCGCCATTCACCTTGTGTCTTTTCCCAGTGTGGCCGCCCTGATGGACCAACCGGTTAGCAAACAAGAAAGGGAGCGGAAAGACCTCCGATGAACAAAGAAGAACAGCTCAACAAATATCTTGAAGAACTGACCTTTGACAAGGACCCCATCGTCGGGGAAATCGCCCTTTTGACGAAACAGCACGGTCGCTTCCACCCCGGAAGAGCTGGCGGACTTCTCATGGCCATTCTGGCCACGACCGCCAGGATGGACCATGTCTTCGAATGGACGGCCGGCTACGGATCGACCACCATCTGGCTGGCAAAGTCACTCCCTGAGACGACCACTCACTCCATCGGAACTGTGAGCGATGAAAATCTCCGGCTGATTTCGAACTACCTCAAGCGAGCCGGCCTTTCCGGACGGATCAAGGTCACAAAAAGCTCCGGCCCCGACCATCTGATGGCCCAGGAACCCCTCCAGAACCTCATCGTTCTTGATCTCCAGCAGGAGCGCACAAAACTGGCCGACTGGTGGATGGCAGTCGACAAGAAACTGGCCCCGGGAGGAATGCTCATCTCCCTCGGGATGATGCCTCCGGAGACGGCGGGAGGATCCCATGCGCTGCTCGCCTCTTCCATCGAGGCTTTCAACCACAAGATTCTCGGAAATCCGAATTTCCTTACAACCATCCTTCCCGTTTCAGAGGGAATGCTGGTTGCCAGCCGGCTCGCCTGACGGAATTCCCGTGGAGTCCTCGGCCAAGCTGATCATTGCCGCGGGAGAGCAGAGCCCCGATCTTTACTACCGGACGGGGTTCCTGACACCCGACCCTTATATTTACGCCGAAATCGGCGAAGAAAGCTTCATGCTCCTCTCCGATCTCGAGCGCGACCGCGCCCGAAAGGAAGGAAGGGCCACCCACATCCTGTCCACCTCGGAGTGGGAGGAGCAAGCCAGAAAGGAAGGCAAGCGCGGTCTTGCCGGCATTGCGGCCCTCTTTCTCAAAAGCCGTGGCGTCTCCTCCCTCACCGTCCCCTTCGACTTTCCCTTCGGACTGGCCAAAAATCTTATGTCGGAAGGGTTTACCGTCTCTCCAGCCGACGGCTCCTTCACTCCGTCCCGGGCCTTCAAGACCCGCGAGGAGGCGGACAAGATCCGCAGGGTTCAGGAGGGGGTGGAAAAGGCCCTCTGGACCATCGTCGCACTTTTGAAAAAAGCGACGATCCGGGACGGATGGATCCTTCTCGAAGGCACCCGGCTCACATCCGAAAAGGTCAAATTCATCCTGAAGCAAGAGCTCCTGACCCAGAATCTCATCGGTCAGCACACGATCGTTGCCGGCGGGGAGCAAGCCTGCGACCCCCACAACGAGGGCTCCGGTCCGCTTCCGGCCCATCTTCCCATCGTCTTCGACATTTTCCCCTTCTCCGAGAGCACCCGCTACTTTTCGGACATGACCCGAACCCTCTTCAAAGGCCCGGTCGCCCCCCAGCACCAGGCGCTGTACGAGGCTGTTCTCTCGGCTCAGGAACTGGCGATCGCGAAGGCCACTCCCGGGGTCGAATCCTCCCTTCTCCACCAGGCGGTGGAGGACCGCTTCGCCGAACTGGGATATAAGACCGGCGAGGTCGACGGGCGAATGGAAGGATTCTTTCATGGGACGGGCCATGGGGTCGGACTTGAGATCCACGAGGAACCCCGGGTGGGGAAAACAGGGGTTCCTCTTCTTCCCGGCCATGTCATCACGGTCGAACCCGGACTCTATTATCCTCGACTTTCCGGAGGGGTCCGCATCGAGGACATGCTCTACATCACCGAGTCGGGAGCAGAAAATCTCACGACCTTTCCCAAGGACTGGTCGACGGTCGCCATTCCCTGATGAGCACCCATCTCCTTGTTGGCTCCGGCGGGGAGACGGGTCAGGTGCTGGCCGGCAAGCTTGCAAAACAGGGAGACAAAGTCGTCATCACCTCCCACCGTCCTTCCCTTTCAAACTCTTTCCCATTGCCGACGATCAAGTGGGATCTTCACTCTCCGGATACTGGACTAGCCACCCTGGATGCAGCTCTGGGTTCCGATCCTCTCGCCAGCCTCTCTCTCTTTGCTCATCCCACATTCCGGAGAGAATCCCGAGTCTCCGGGACTCATGCGGAGATCTTTTTCCCTTTTTCCTCCCTGATCCGTCTTCTCGATCATCTCCGCCCCCGTCTTGAAGATGGAAGCCTCCTTCTGTTTTTCATTCCCTCCTTCTCGCGCCACAGGGCGGACGGCTACCTTTCCGCACGCCTCTGGGTCGGCTCCCTGCAGGGGCTTTTCGAGGAATGGAGCCGGAACCGAGAGGGCATTCTGGTGACAGCCATCGAATCTCTGATTTCGCCAGGCCAATCGACTCCCCATATGACTCCGGAGATGGTCGAGCGGGTCGCCGGTCGTACCTCCCGAGGGCGTCTCGCTACGGCTGATGAGATCGCCGACTTTGCCGCTTGGCTGATTCACTCCCGAAATCCTCTTTTCCACGGACAGATTCTCCAGACGGAGGGGGGACCCTACTTCTAAATCAGGGCAGGGAATGATCGTGTCTAGTACAAAGACTCATTAAAAATGCCTACACTTGTTCGGGTTCCAGGTCAAAGTTTTTCCAACGGTGCACAATCGGGTTGGCGTTAATTTCGGCAATGCCCTTCTCGATCCGCTCCTTGAGTTCTGCCCAGGAGGCGACCCGGATATGGCGAAGAAAGGTTCGGCTCATCTTCGAAAACAGGGTCTCGACCAGATTGAGCCAGGAGCCGTGCTTGGGAGTATGCACATATTCGAACCGGTTGGGGCGGGTGACCAGAAACATCCGGGTTTCCCGGGAGACATGAGCCGAATGGTTGTCCAGAACGATCCGGATCCGGGCATGAGGAGGATAATAGGCATCCAGATCCTTGAGGAGAGCGATGAATTCCTGGCTTCGATGCCGTTCCTCGACCCGGGCGATGACATGGCCGGTCGAGAGATCCAGGGCGGCCAGAACCCTTGCCGTTCCCAATCGGACAGACTCATGATCGCGCGAGACGGTGGGATGCTTGCCGGTAACCGGCGGCCGGTCGGAGGCCGTCAGTCCCAACGCCTGAATTCCCGGCTTTTCGTCCAGGCTGACCGTGTAGACGGGGGTGTCGTGATTCGAGGGAGCCGGATTCAGGAAGACCTCCCGATAGACGAGCAGGACGTCCCGCATCTTGCGGTCGAACTCCGGATCCCGCCGTTCCAGGTAGTACCGGACCGTATGGGGTAATGGAATGGTCAGGCGAGCTCTGGGGTTGGATCCCCGCTCCCGCTCGGATATGATTTCCGGGACAAAAAAAGGGGAAGACGCCACGAAACGCCTTCCCCCCAACAAAAAA
>JAKBXW010000076.1 GCA_021840555.1 Nitrospirota bacterium | reverse complement strand
ATCTATCCTTGCCGACACCCTTTGGGAGAGCGCCGGGGAAGGGCTCTTCACCCGGACGCCATGAGGCTCTTTCTGGCGCTGATCCCCTCCCCTTCCTTCCGGGAGACGATCGGAGCCTGGCAGGAAGGGTTTCGCCGGGAGGCGCCGGGGTGCCGTCCGGTCCCGCCGGAGAGGCTGCACATGACACTCCTCTTTGAAGGGCAGGCCGGCCTGAAGGAGCGGACGTGGATCGAGGGGGAGGGAGACCGATTTTTCCGAAAGATGGGCCAGCAGGAAGTTTCCCTGCCCTCATCCCGGATCTTCTTCGACTCCCGGACACTGCCTGGCCTGGGCATTCTCTCCTTCGGCACCGATCCTCCCGACCGTCCCCCGTGGAGAGAGATTGCGGAACTCATGGAGGAAGACGGAAAAGGGCGAAGGTTCTGGCCCCACATGACCCTTTTCCGTCGGTTTTATCCGGTCCGGAAGGAGATCAGGCCCCTTCCGGAAGCTCCGGATGCCCGATTCTCAGACCTCGTTCTCTTCGAATCCGTGACAAATGCCGGGGGGCCCGTTTACCGGCCGCTCCGCCGGTGGTCCCCCGGATTGGAGGGCCCTGTCTCAAATTCTCACACCTGAGATCCACGCAGGCCTGGAGAACGCTTCCGAACGGATCGGGATAAAGGGACGGACCGGGGAAGGGACCGACGACGACCGTCAGATCAAAATAAGGAACCGGCGAAGGATTCGTGGCGCTTCCAAAAAGGGGTCCGCTCCGCCGCGAGTTCATCGAGGGAGACCTTGTCGTTTTCCCTTCTTTCAATGACCGGCATCGGAAAATATCCGGAACCTTTTTTCTGTCGCAATCCTCCGGGAGAAGTGTTTCACACCTTTGACCTTATTCTCTCCCGCAATCAGCTCCATGAGGCGGAGCCGGAGGCCCTGATCTTCCATGGATTCCGCCAGGCGCCGGGACCTGTTCCGCCCCCGTCGAACGACAAAAATCCGAAGTCCCCGAATTCCCGCTCCTTTCCGGCCTATTCCGGATCGCCCCGGAGCGCCTTCCGATCCGGAAAGTTCTCCTCCCTCATCGTCTTATTCGTGACAGGATTCGCCTGGGATTCACACCATGAATAAATCCTTGTATGATAATCGATCACACATTTTTTTCACTCAACGATCTTTCATCTTCCCGAAAGGAACCTTCGTGAAAGCGTTTCCCCGATACCGCTTCTTCTGTTCCCTGACCTCCCTGACCCTTGCGACGCTCGGCGGCATTCTGACGGTTCTGGTCCCCGGCATGGGAGAGGCCGCTCCCGCACTCTCTCCGGAATCCGCTCCGGAGCCGGCACTGGTCTTTACCGTCTCGGTCTCAGACCAGAACGGGAAGTCCCCCCGCCTCCGGACGGTCACCTACACCATCACCGATGACGCCATGCGCATCGACGCTCCCGCAAAGGATGCCGACCGGAGCTATCTCTGGAACCTTTCGGCCCGGACCGTCGCCTCTCTCGACAACGAAAAGAAGACCTACCACGCCGACTCCCTGGACAAGATCATGGGATTCGTCGACTTCTCCCAGCTCCTGGGGCAGTCCGCCGGAAACAACCCCAAGGACAGGGTGGTCCGGGGGACGGTCCCCCGGACCGTCGCCGGAGTCACCTGCACCGACACGACGACCCTTCACCGCTTCAAGGGCCGGGTGGTCGGCATGATCAACGGAGACCAGAAAATCGTCCAGTGCCTGGCGACGGTCTTTCCCGGAAGCGATCTCTACCGGACATTCCAGGAAGGACTCGCCGCCCTCGCGAAAAAGGCGGCGCCGGACAAAACCGGGGCCCCGCCCCCCTTCACGCCTCTCTCCCTCGAAACCGTCCGGACGACCGACTATTCGAAGGGCTTTCTCGTGAAGATCCTCTCCGCGCTTCATCTTTACGATTCCTCGAAGATTCCCGCCCGACAGGTGGAGCGGGAAACGGTCACGGAGCTTTCCGTCCGGCCCGTCCCCCCCGACACCTTCACGATTCCCGCCTCCTACAAAAAGGAGACGGCGCCGGCCTCATGATCTTTTCGCGGCCGATTCTGGTCGCCAATCCCCACGCCGGGCCTCCGGGCCGGAGACGGGCCCTCGCACCTCTCCTTCAGTCGTTTGCGAGGCGCTTTCCGGAGGGAATGGTCCTCCAGTCCCTTCCGGAGAACCGGCTCGACATCCCGAAGGACCGCGACCTCCTGGCGGTCTACGGGGGAGACGGCACGGTCCACCGGATCGCGGGGCTCTCCCCCCCTTCCTCCCTTCCGATCCTCGTCCTTCCGGGCGGGACCGGCAATGTCCTCGCCCGCCACCTCGGCCTCTCCCCCTTCCGCTTCTCGCCCGAACTCCTGTGGAGCCGCCTCCCCGAAGCCGAAACGATTCCGGTCCGACCGGGTACGCTGGGCACCCGGCGATTCCTCCTCATGGCGGGAGCCGGTTGGGACGGCCTGGCGGTCCGCCGCATCTTTGGCAAACCGCTCCTGGGCTCCCTCGCCTACTACCTGGCGGGGCTTTCCGCACTGTTTTCAAGGGATCTTCCCCTCTTCTCCGTGACCCTCACGCTCCCGGGCGGAGCGGAGGTCCGGCGGGAAGGCGTCCGATGGTGCCTCATCAGCCGCCTTCCTCCCTATCTCGGTCCCTTCCGGGCGATCCTGCAGGAGCCGCCCGACACTCCCCTCCTCCAGGCCACGCTCGTCTCGGGGGGGCGGCTGGGGATCGTGGCGGCCTTCGCGGGCTTCCTTCCGGGGATCCCCAAGGTATTCCGTCCCTTCTCCCTGACAATCCGGGCCGCGCGCTTCCTGGATTCCCCGAACGGAGGCGGGGTCCCATTCCAGGCGGACGGGGAGGCCGTCCCTTCGGTCGATTCCATCGGAACGGCGGAGGAAACGCTGACCTTTCTGCGCTTTCCTCCTTTGTGAAAAAATTCCGAAATTCCGCCCTCAACGAAAAGAATTGACAACTTGTGACAGAAATCCGGGGGTTGATCGCCGGAATTCGATGCTCTACATTGGACAGGTCAACTCTTTTTCCCCCGGAATCTCGCGAATCCAGTGGAGGATATCGAATAATGCGAAGATGGACGAATTCTTTCCTGCAGTTTTTCGGCGGAGTCCAGGGAAAAGTCCGCCGGGCATGGCTTTGTCTTTTTCGTCCCGACTATGTGAAACGGGCGGTCGAACAACGGGAGGGCAGCTGCAACCAGTGCGGTAACTGCTGCCGGATCGCCTTTTCCTGTCCCTTTCTGAAAGTTTACGGCAGCCACGCTCTCTGCCGGATCTACCATATCGGCCGTCCGACCCCCTGCGTGGCCTTTCCGATCAACCGTGAAGACCTAGCCGACGTGGGATTCGAATGCACCTACACCTTCCCGCTCGACGCCCGGGACCAGCGACCGCAGGGTGTCGAACTGCCCGTCTGGAATCCCTCCCGCCTCAGCTTCGGCAAACACGCGGGAGAACTCGAGGAAGGGTAGCGGATCGGCGGGGAAACGCTTTCCCGGAAAGTGTCACCTGGCGGAGAGACCCGAAGCACCTTTTAGCCTCCGGAGAAAAACATGACGCACGCTCCCGACAGGGCTGAAAGTCTCTGTACGATCTGAAGACGATCTTGTTCGGGAATTTCGCGGCTCTTTTTTTCTCCCGGAGTATCCTTGCTGAATTCCTGTGAAACGCGCAATGAGGCGTCATTTGATGAGAGGATCCGATGCGGAAGAGGATGTCTCCTCCACATCGGATCCTGTGGAAATAAGACGGGGCTACTTTTCCTGGAGGCGTTCGATCCCCAGCGCCTTGAGCATGTATTTTTCATAGACAGGTTCGGAACTTCCGGTTTTCATCTTCCGGATGAAGTATTTCTCGAAGGCGATTTTCGCCAGGTGGACCCATTTGCCCTTCTTGAACCAGGCGACATTCCGGGGGGGAATCTGGGGGAGAGCGACGAACGCGGCCCCGGTGTTTCCCATGTCGGCCAGGCAAATGGCATTCCATGTCCCCTTCGTGTCCGGATTCTTTCCGGCCAGTTCCGCCTTGATGTTGTGGACGATCGCCGAGACCATCGATTCGATCATGTAGCCGGTTTTCGGGGTCCCGGTAGGCACAGGGGTCTTCTCGACGGGGGGAATGGCGACGCAGACACCGGCCGAATAGATATTTTTGTAGGTCGGATTCCTCTGGAATTCGTCGATGACGACGAATCCTCCCGGATTCACGAGCCCTTCCACCTTGGCCACCGCCTCGCTTCCACGGAACGGGGGAATCATCATCGAGTATTTGAAGGGAAGCTCGTGGTCCCGGAGCTTGTTCCCGTTGTCGTCGAGCTCCTCGACGAACATCGTGTTTTCCGTCACCTTCGTGACCTTGGCGTTGGTGATCCACTTGATGTCCTGGCTCCGGAATTCCGATTCGAGCATCCCCTTCGAATCGCCCACCCCGCCCAGTCCCAGGTGCCCGACATAGGGCTCGGACGTCACATAGGTGATGGGAACCTTGCTCCGGAGACGATGGTTTCTGAGATGGCGGTCGAGGATGAAGGCGTACTCGTAGGCCGGGCCGAAACAGCTGGCGCCCTGGAAGGCTCCCACGATGACAGGGCCGGGATTTTTCATGAAGGCTTCCAGTCTTTCGAGGGCGGTCTCCGCATGGTCGACGGTGCATACCGACTGGGTGAAGCCGTTCACGGGTCCGGCCCCCTCGATCAGGTCGAACGCCAGCCGTGGACCGGTGGTGATGACCAGATAGTCATAGGTGTGGGTCGACTTGTCCATGAAGGTCAGGGTATTGGTCCTGGGATCGATGGCATCGACCCTCTTGGCAATGAAGTCGATTCCTTTTTTCTCGAGATAGGGACGGATCGGAAAGGTTGTTTCCTTGCGCGTCCGCCATCCGACCGCGACCCAGGGGTTCGAGGGGACGAACTGGAAATAGTCCGCCTGATTGACGACAGTCACATGGACCTTGTCCCCCAGTTCCGACTGAAGTTCATAGGCGGCGGGCATACCGCCTGTTCCTGCCCCGAGAACGACGACTTCTTTCATGACGGACTCCTTTTTACGTTGGTATGATATCCGAAAATAATTCCCTTGTGCGGACGCTTCCGGAAGGGTTGCCGGTCACCGGCCGGGGCGTATTCCCGGAGGTTTTTCCTTCCGGATGATGGCCTCGTCCACCTGGACCTCGAACCAGAGGGCATGCATCACGGCCAAAAGAACGGCCATCGTGACTCCGATAAACCATGTGAAATACCACATCGTCCTCGCTCCTGTCGTTGTGACGCTAGTAGAGGGTATGATCCTGTTCGCGGACCTGCTGTTCGGTGACCTTTCCGCGCATGACGCGGTAGCACCACCCGGTGTAGGTCAGGACCACCGGGGTGAGAAGGACCGCCGCCCAGAACATGACCAGAAGGGTCAGGCGACTTGATGTGGCGTCCCAGACCGTCAGGCTGCTGGCGGGGTCCATGCTCGACGTGAGAATGAAAGGAAAGAGAGAGACGGCGGCCGTCAGGATCACCGCCCCGTTCGTCAGGGCCGATCCGATGAAGGCCACGAGGGGCGCCCCCATTCGCATGGCGAAAATGGCCAGAAGAATTCCCCCGAAGACGAGGGAGGGGACGGCCCAGAGAGCGGGATGGGCCGTGAAGTTCTGGATCCATCCGCCCGCCGTCCGGACCACGGTTTTCGCGAGGGGGTTGGGGAGAGCGCCCGGATCATCCCCCGAGACGATCCGGTAGCCTAAAACGCCCCGGACAAGGGCAAAACCGACGACAGGAAAGACGATGGCCAGAAGTCCTCCCGTCACGGTGGCGGCCGTTCTGGCGCGGCTCTGGATGGGACCTTCCGTCCGGAGATTCAGATAGGTCGCCCCGTGAAAGAGGATCATCAGGAGGCTGATCGCGCCGGCGGCCAGGGTAAAAGGGGTGAAGAGATCCAGGACGGTGAAGGAAAAGGAGGAATGGAGATCCGGAGCGAACCGGAATTTTGTCCCTTCGAAAAGGTTGCCGAAGGCCACCCCGAACACCAGCGGCGGGACGGCTCCTCCCGCAAAAAGTCCCCAGTCCCAGAACCTTCTCCAGGACGGATTTTCCAGCTTGCTCCGGTAATCGAATCCGACCGGCCGGAAAAAGAGCGACCAGAGGACCAGGAGCATCGCGACGTAGAACCCGGAGAACGCCGTGGCGTAGACCATCGGCCAGGCGGCGAAGACCGCCCCGCCCGCCGTGATGAACCAGACCTGGTTTCCCTCCCAGTGGGCCCCGATGCTGTTTAAAATCACCCGGCGTTCGGTGTCGTTTTTTCCAAGGAAGGGAAGAAGGGCTCCGACCCCCATGTCGAAGCCGTCCATGACGGCAAACCCGATAAGAAGAACGACCACCAGGACCCACCAGAGAAACTTGAGGGTGGCGTAATCGAACATGAGCGACTCCTTCCTCTAGGATTGGTGCGGAAGCTGGGCCGAATGCGGCACTTCTTCCCCTTCATAGCGGCCGGTAAAAAGGCTCGCGGGACCCAGTCTCGCGTACTTGAACATGAGATAGAGTTCGACGACCAGAAGGCCGGTATAGAAGAGGGTGAATCCGGTCAGGGAGAAGATCAGGCTTCGGGAGGACAGGGTCGAAACGGAGTCCGAGGTGGGCAGGATCCCGTAAATCGACCATGGCTGACGGCCGTACTCGGCGACGAACCATCCCAGCTCGCTCGCGAGATAGGGCATGGGGATGAAGTAGAGCGCCCACCGGAGAAGCCACCGCTTCTTTTCGCATCCGTTTTTGCTCGAGTAATAGAAGGCCAGGGCGAAGAGGGCCAGAAAGGAAAATCCCAGCGCCACCATGAAGCGGAAGGTCCAGAAAAGAGGGGTCACCCGCGGCAGGCTTTCCACGGAGGCCCGGTGAATGTCGGCCGGGGTCGCCCTGGAGATGTCCGGGACATATTTTTTCATCAACAGCCCGAATCCCAGATCCGACTCGTTTTTTTCGAAGGCCGCCAGGGCCTCCTTGTCGGCGCGGTTGGCCCGGTATCGGTCCAGGTCCAGAACCGCCTGGATCCCTTTTTTGATTCGCGCCTCGTTGTGTTTTTCGATCTCCCTGAGCCCCGGGATGGGGGTGTCGAAGGAGCGGGTGGCGATCAGCCCCAGGACATAGGGGATCTTGATGGAAAAATCGTTCTTCATGTTCTTCTGGTCGGGAATGGCGACGATGTTGAAGGAGGCCGGGGCCGGCTCGCTCTTCCACATGGCCTCGATCGCCGCGATCTTGGTTTTTTGTCCCAGATCGTCGAGATATCCGGACTCGTCACCCAGGATGATCACGCCCACGGTGGTCGCCAGACCGAAGGCCGCCGCGATCCGGAAGGATCTCTTGGCGAATTCGAAATTCCGTCCCTTCAGCAAATACCAGGAGCTGATGCCCAGGACGAAGACCGAAGCCGTCACGTAGCCCGCGCAGACGGTATGGACGAACTTGGCCTGGGCGACGGGATTGAGGAAGACATCCCAGAAGCTGGTCATCTCCATCCTCATGGTCTCGGGATCGAAATGGGATCCCACGGGGCGCTGCATCCAGCCGTTGGCGACAAGGATCCAGAGGGCGGACAGATTGGTCCCTGTCGCCGTGAGGAAGGTGACGGCGAGATGGGCCGGCTTCGAGAGCTTGTCCCACCCGAAGAAGAAAAGCCCCACGAAGGTCGACTCGAGGAAGAAGGCCATCAGCCCCTCGATGGCCAGAGGAGCCCCGAAGATGTCGCCCACATAGTGGGAATAGTAGGACCAGTTCGTGCCGAATTCGAACTCCATCGTCAGCCCGGTGGTGACCCCCAGGGCGAAGTTGATCCCGAAGAGCTTCCCCCAGAACCGGGTCATGTCCTTGTAGATTTCCTTGCCGGTCATGACGTAGATCGTCTCCATGATCACGAGGAGATAGGTCAGCCCGAGCGTGAGGGGAACGAAGAGGAAGTGGTAGAGGGCTGTCACTGCGAACTGGAGCCGTGACAGGTCAACGAGGCTGTCGGATACCATGAGGGACTCCTTCCCTTCCGGATGTATGGAAAAAACAGGAACCAAGTCTGGAAAAGCAAGGTTCGTGCCACAGGCCACAAAACGATATATTCAACTTAATCAAGGAGATGCAAAAAGAATCCCCCAAAATCTTGCCAAACTTGTCACAGTCGGGATAGAATGAATGTCACAAATGACAAAAAAGGAGATCTCCTTGGCCTCCCCCAAAAAGACAGGCCGGCCTCCGGTCGACAATCCCAAGGTTGACCTCGGAGACCTTGTCGGGGCCTTTTCCGATCCGGCGATCGTGATCGGAGAGGACCACCGGATCCTGGCGGCCAACACGGACTATGTCGCCGCCTACGGCGCCTCGGCTCCCGAAATCGTGGGCCGCAAGTGCCACGAGATCTCGCACCATTCGTCCGTTCCCTGCGAAGAGAACGGGGAGGATTGTCCGCTTCTTTCGGCCCGGAAGGGAAGCCACCATGCCCGGGCCTTCCACATTCACCATTCTCTCGGAGGCCGGCTTTTTGCCGACGTGGAGGTCTTTCCCGTCCCGCCCCGCAACGGCCAACCCCCTCTTTTTCTCGAGCGGATCCACCCGTCCGCCATCGGCCATCCGGATCCGAAGACCGAAGGACTCGTCGGGGACTCCCTTCCGTTTGCCCGCATGCTGGCCGCCATCCACAAGGTGGCCCCCCAGTCCTCCACCGTCCTTCTGCTGGGCGAGACCGGAACGGGAAAGGAGCTGGTCTCCCAGGCGATCCACAGGCTCTCCCCCCGGGCCGAAAAGCCCTTCGTGGCGGTCGACTGCTCGGGTCTCCCGGAGACCCTCATCGAAAGCGAGCTGTTCGGCCATGAAAAGGGAGCCTTCACGGGAGCCCATTCCCGGAAGACAGGGTTGGTCGAGACGGCCTCCGGGGGGACCCTCTTTCTCGACGAGATCGGAGAACTGCCCCTTTCCCTCCAGGCCAAGCTCCTCCGCCTGCTCGAAACCAATGTCTACCGGCGGGTCGGAGGCGTCGCTCCGCTCCGGGCCAACATCCGTCTCATCTCGGCGACCCACAGGGATCTTCCGGCCATGGTGAAGGAGCAGAGCTTCCGGCAGGATCTCTACTACCGCCTCAACATCTTCCCGATCCATCTTCCCCCGCTCCGGGAGAGGCTGGAGGATGTGCCGATCCTGACCGCCTCCATCCTCACCCGTCTGACAGGCAGGGAACAGCCGGTCAGCAAGGGGGCCATGGATCTTCTGTCCTCCTATCCCTATCCGGGAAACATCCGCGAGCTCAGGAACATTCTCGAGCGGGCCTGGATCCTCTCCGACGGAGAGGAAATCACCCCCGACCACCTCCCGGACCTTGCCGAAAGTCCATCCTTCTCCCCCTCCTCCTTCACGGAGATCCTCCCCCTCGATGTCATGGAGATGCGCTACCTGTCCTGGGCCTTCGAAAGGGCCGGACACGACCTCCCGGGACTGGCCCGGGCCCTGGGCATCAGCCTCCGGACCCTTTACCGGAAACTCGCCCCGATCCGGCAGACCGACGGGGAATCCTTCTGAGAGGGGGGATCTTGCGGGACCGATACGGTCCCGGGG
>JAKBXW010000075.1 GCA_021840555.1 Nitrospirota bacterium | reverse complement strand
TCCCGCGCCTTGCCCGAAAGCTCTTCGTCGCTCCCGCGGTGAAGCTCCGAGAGCGACTTTCCCAATCTCTTGTTATTCGGATCGCATTCAAGGGATCGCTCCTCGTCCGTGTCGGGACGGACTCCGGAAGATTCGATGCATGCCTGACAACTTATGGCCCCAAGGAGTGTTCCGACAGCTTGACCTCGCTGAACTGGATGACCGGATCGATGTCGGTGTAGTTTTTGATGTCTCCCTGAAGAAATTCGGCATGGGGTGAAAAGGCTTCAAAAAAAGCCTCGACGGACTCGAACCTGAGCTGGCATATGACGATGAAGGCCGGAGGCGCGTCGGATCCCGCGGTGACGAGACCGTGCTCGATCGAAACGCCCTTCAGGTGCGGACGGAGTTTTTCGATGGAAAGAGGCATGTGGGTCTTCAGGTAGTAGTCCAGATCGAAGCGGCCGCCTTCCTTGAAGGGGTACAGAATGCTGAGGTTGACCAAGACGTCTCCTTCTTGTTCTGTGGATGTTGCAGACCTGTTTTCCGTCTTTCGGATCCGAGGCGCTGAATGGTTCTCCAGTCTTTTCTTTTCGGGGTCAGGACTCGAGGAGTTTCTGGTAGTGGACGGCGATTTTCCTATATCCCCCCCTTTCCCAGAAATCCTGGGCCTTCCCATTCCCAAGGTAGCAGTTCAGCTCGGTCGCGACGCAGCCTTTCGACCGGGCATAGTCGTGCACCCAGGCCATGAGCCGACGCCCCACTCCCCTCGAGCGGTATGCTTCCAGGATGATCACATTGTCCGGCTCGAGATGCCGTCCCACATAGACCTTGGTGAGAATCCACATCCCGCAGATGCCGACGATCCGGTCCCCGGAATACGCCCCGGCACACTTGTACCCTTGGGACACCATTTCCGTCAGACGCTCCCGGAGCATTCCTTCCGGAATCGCTGGGTTCAGGATTCGCAGTAGGGGAAGGACGGAAAAAATGTTCTCGTCCGGGATCAGGTCGATCGTAATCTCGTTTTGCATCACCTCTCCAGCTCCTCCGGTCCCGGATCCCTTCGGTCCGGCGGCTTTTGAAAAGTCAGTCCAGAATCGAGCGCAAAGACATGAAAGCAATAACGGTGCGGTCCGCTGCCGGGAATCGGTGCAGGTCCGGATGCACGGTCTTCCCGTTCACTTTCATCAAGAGGGGAGCAGCACCAGCTTGCGATGGGGAGATTCCCGTTGCAACCGCCAAGCCTCGGAAACGCGCTCCAAGGGGATCACTTCGTGTTTCACCTCAAGGTCTCCCCGCATCGCATGTTCGAGCAACTGTCCAAACGCCTTCTGCCGCTCCTCTTTTGGGACAAAAAGATTGTTGTGGCCAAGAAGCGATATCATTTTTCCGCGCAGAATTGCCGAGGGAATCGACACCGAGTCTCCGGCACTCTGGCCGATATTCACCACGCGAGCACCAAGTCCCGCGGCCATCATAGCTCCAAGGACGGGTGGACCCCAGAGAGTATCGATCACGACATCGATAGGACCACCGGCCGCTTCCTTAAAAGCTGCCGCGAGTTCTGGAGCTCCACGACCATCGAGCTCCACGATAGCGTCTGCCCCAAGAGTCAGCACTTCATTCAAGACATTGCGGTTACGGCTTGCACCGACGACTTGGCTGGCGCCAAGGAGTTTCGCAACTTGGATTGCGATCTGCCCGACCGCGCCCGTTGCGCCGAGCACAAGCACGCGCTCTCCCTTTGTCAGTTTGGCCCGCCACACCAAGGAGAGCCAGGCGGCCAATCCCGATATGCCAAGAGAAGCCACCAGGTCGGCAGGAGCGTCGTCAGACACGAACATCGCCGCATCCTCTTCGATAAGGGTGAGCGGAGCCAAACTCCCGTAGGGGGACAACACTCCACATTCGAATCGGACTCGGGTACCGGGAGCAATCTTGTCTCCCTCGATCACGACGCCGACTCCCTCAACGCCCGGAACGTACGGAAGCGGCGGATGTCCCAGGTAAAACTTCCCCGAAGCGATCAATAGATCAAGCGGGTTGATCGATCCAGCCTGGACCTGGACCAAAGCCTTTCCCGGTCCACATACCGGTTCTGAGACTTCTCCCATCTCGGCATCTCTCCCAATCTCACGGATCAATGCAGCACGCATCATCTTCTGTCCCATACTATTTCCTCCATTTACAATATTATTGTCTTTAGTCCCAGCCTTCGCACGACACGTAGAGTCGGGCTGGGGTCTCTGTCTCGTATGGCATACCTTTTGGCATATTGAATACTTTCATCTGAATCCATGGGATTAGAAAATCCTAGGAGGGAGAGGTCCTCAAAAACAAGCTGTCAGAATTGACAGGTCGCGCCGAGACATCCGCTCCGACCTCCCGATCTTAGTGGATCAACCTGAGGGAGAGGGCCGTCGCCATCACTTGGGCGCTGTTTCTCTCCCCCAGCTTGCGCATTGGCGTTCCGGAGATGGAACGCAACGGTACGTTCGCTGATTTTCATGGATTGGGAGATCTCTCAAGCGGTTCGTCCCTCTTTTTTCCATGTCAGCACTTCCTTCTCCCGAGCCGTCAGCGGAGCCCCGGAGAATGAAGGAGGAAAAAAGAGTCCCGAAATCGCCACATGGAGGTGCGGGATCAATACGAAAGCCGCCTTTCTGTGGAGATACCGCTTCCTAGTCTTGCCCTCCTGTTTGAAGGCCCGGAAGGAAAGCGGGATTGTCGAAACCGACGAAACCTGGTTCCTGAAATCCTACAAGAGACAACGGGGCGGACTTCCGAGACGGGCCCGAAAACGGGGTGGCCGGGCTAAAAAAACGGGGGCTCTCCCAGGAACAAGTTCCCGTCCTGGTGGTCCGGGACCGGTCGGGCGCGACCTCCGATGCGACCCTTCCAAAGGATGACCGTCGTGAGGTCGAAGCGGTGCTGAAACCCCTCCTGCCCCGGAATGCGGTTCTGTGCTCGGACGGGGGAGGAAAAGGCCCCACCGCCGTGGCGGCTCGGGAGATGGGTGTGGCCCATCGGGCAATCAACTTGAGTAAGGGGGTCTGCGTTCTGGCCGGTGTCTACCACATCCAGAACGCGAACGCCTACCATTCGCGGCTGAAAGAGTGAATGCGACGATTCCACGGGGTGGCCAAATACTTGGATCACTATCTGGGCTGGCATCGCATGATCAAGACCTTTGGAGACCATCTCAACCCCACTCTGGTAGGTAGCCGGGGCCCGTTTCCAGGCCCAAGCCCCCGAGGAACCCGGCGTGAGATTTTCGCCTCACCGGGCTCGATCAAGGCCAAAGTCACTCCCTTACTCATTGGAGGACCGGTTGGACCACAAAGGTCCACCTTCTCATTACACGCCGAAGGCCCCATAGATTTTGCAACCCGGAGGGAGCGCACGTTCTTGCGAACGTCCTTCCGCCTTTTCCTCCTGCTGGGGATTAAACGGCTTTCATTCGATGGACTTAACACGCGGAAGTCTGCTGGGTTTCCCCATGGGATGATGTTGCCTTGCGGCTCAATCCCTATGCCTCCCATTACAGAAGACCATTCGCTTGCTCCGCGATCCCATACCCGCACAGGTTCAGCTCACCTTGCGATTCGCTTTCCAAGGAAAAACACTCCTTGGACCTGTACGGGCTTACCACGTTCCACATCACGAACATGCGAGCGAGGAGTGGCCTCTCTCTCCACCGGCGGAACATCGTGTCAGCGTGGATCCACAACCAAAGAATCCACCGTTCCGCCCTGTTAGGGCTCGGCCTTGAACAGCGACTTACAGCCGGTTATAAATGACGATGATTTCGAGAGTTCGCATTATGTTGCCCTTATTCGCTCTAGCTCTAGCCCCTCACCCCTTTGTCGCTAGGAGCTTCAGCTCTCCCTCGCGGGTCGGCCTACCGGACCCGTCGGGAAATTTCCTGCCTTTCAGCTTCGGCAGCGGTCGAGCGGGAAGGGGGGCGTCAACGAGGAGGATCCTTTTTCGTGGGAGGAGGATCCGGATGATCTCCGCCCAGTCCGCCGGCCATGCAGAGATTCCCTTTGAACGCGACACCTTTTATCTTTTGAGTTTTCCTGTCGATTTCAAACCATGTCGTGCAGTCCAGTCGTATTGTTTGCGTGGTCGATCCTGTCTCGCTGGAGTTTCCATATTCCCCATATCCCATGCTTCCATAATTCGTGTAGTAATATTGTGTATAGTTCAATAAACGAGATTTATGATAGACATAGACTTTATTCTTGTCCGGAGCGACCACCTCACTTTTGGGGTAGCCCCATCTGTTGACGAGTTCCTGGCTTCTTTTTCCCACCCATGAATCCACGACCTTTCTGTAATCGGCCTCTGTCGCACATCCGCTAATCATAATAAAAATAAAGATATAAATGGATGATAAAAAGTAATTGTTTTTGATAGACACCATTTGAAATCCTTCCATCAGAAGTAAAAATGGAATCCTAAAAATATGGGAGTATACGCTACATAATTTCCGTTCGTATAAGAAGCAGGGTTAAATTGAAAATATACAGACATATGGGAATATTCGGGAAAAGCATATTCGATTCCAATTCCTAGAAGGATTCCATATCCAAAACTGGGGCTTCCAATCTCAGGAAGAACATCCAAATCTCCATAAAAGACAAAATGCTGTCTTTCTATGATCGGAATCATTCCTTGTATTTGGAATGTCGTAATGTGAAAAGTGTTTAAGTATCCTGCCCCTAATAGATTGTCTGTCCCTCCGAGCGAAGAGTTGATCAATCCTATTCCGCCGTCAATCCCGAACCATCGATTAAACCAATATCGAACATCAGCAAAACCTGAAAATAGGGCACTGTTGGCGGGTGACCAGCTCAATCCAAGTCCAATATTTCCATTATTAATATAAAGATCTGATGACGTATTCTTTTGTTCGTTTATTCCGGAAGGGGTTAAGTTCGAGGAATTATTTGCTGAAGGAAGATCGTTAGCATCGGAAGTTGTGTTATTAATTAATAATAATGAAATAAGAACTAAGAAAATAATTGGAAAAAATTTTTTCACCTGACCTCCTTTTTTCTAAGGTTTATAGATTTAAAAGCTTAAAAAATCAAATAATTAAAAAATATAAATAACAATTATTAATTGAGAATTATTAAAAAAAGAAGTCAAACTGAAAATTAGATGGTAATACACATTCGGCAGTTCTCCGACAGAATCGGAACCAATTTATTTGGGGGGGAGAGAAGACCGACCCCTTACAGGGCGGAGGGGCTTCGACTCCCCCTGTAGATTCTTAGTAGAATCTTTGTATAGATTTTTAGATGCCCACCAGAATGGCTCCTGTTATGGAAAATATGAAGCAGGGGTGTGACAGTTTGCTCGGGAGTTCGTGACAGAATGCTCGGTACTTTGTGACACAGTGCTCGAATGGACCGTGACAAAACGCTCGGATACATTCGATTTCTCGACCATCGCGTTTTTACCATTGAATTTTATTTTCCAGTTCGTTTTTTGAGTCAACTCCGCCAAGGCTTTACGGATCCGGGTGCGATGCTGTCTTCGAGCTTCCGGGTTTGCTCCCGCTCCCCAAACCCATTCAGACAGCGTGTCCAAACCAATTGATCGGGAATTTGGAGGAGAACTCATCCATGCCGAAAGCCGCACATGAAGAATCCGTGCGATATCGGAGGCCAATGCCAGATTTTCAGTCCGATCCACCTTTACAAATCGCCCTCCGTCCAAGGTTTCCGCCACTCTCCAGTTCACGGCAATCCCGATTCTTTCTCCATCCGTAATGACTGAGATGAGGTTCATTCCTCCGGACCAAGCCTCCCCCCGGACTTCTTCGACCCGGACTCTCGAAAGTCGGGAGAGAGCCTCCTTCAAAAGGCGGTAGTTTTTGTTATCGTCTGATCTCTTCAGCATCGTCAACAGTTGCCTGTATGTCGTGAGAATGCCTTTCGCGGGGAGACATTCCGCCTTGTTCTTGCCAGAAAGTTCCTTCCTCATGGCTTTCCCGATCTCTGTTTTTGGCTCAGGAGGAACCGGCTTTCCGCTTCTCGCTGCCAGTTCAAGAATGGCGAGAAATACCGACTGTTCAAGTTCCCCAAGGACCTCCCAACAAAGATAGCGAACCGTTCTGTCTTTCAGTTGATGATCGATCTGGATTTTCGGACGATTTTTTCCTCTCACTGAATGGAATAACCCGGCCACACCAATGGAAGTATCAATTTTCGCGAAATGAGAGGGCTCCATTCTAGAAAGAATCTTCATCGTCTCCTCCTTCCGGATACTTCCGACGGCCATTGCAATCAACGTCCACAGGTATTTTTTCTTCGTCCTTCCCTTTTTTGAGGGTCGCAGACCTGGGATTGGGATCGAACTCCAGGCCCTGTTGGCCCCATGAAAAAAATCCCGGGTTTTCATCGGTCCAACAGGGACGGAACCCGGAAACATTGAACTTTGACGCTCCGACAGCGACCATGGCCCGGGTGAGATTTTCAATACCCTTCCCAAAATCAGTTACCCTCACTTTCGTCAAACCGATAGCCATCCGGACGGCCCCAGGAAGACCGTTTCCTCCGGCCATAGCTTCGTAATGGAGCCGCTGTCCGAGAGATTCTTTTGAGGAGGCCTGATTGGTGTGGGCTACTGCGATCAAGGCCGCGTTGAACCTGGAGGCGATCTTTTTTTGGAGCAAATCCCCCAAGGCGTATGTCGTTGCATTATTCAATTGCTCGATACCCGAGCAAAGCCCCAGAACTGTATCGAGGACGATGAGGTCCGGCTTCATTTTTTCTATCTTCCTGAGAATTTCATGCCCCTTTGCAGTCCAAACCCATTCTTCCTTTCTCTGACCTTCCTTTTCCGTTTGGACCCACTCCAGGATCGGGGAAGAGGGTTCCAGAGCAAGACGGCCCACAGGAATCTGCCGCGTTTTCTCGTACCAGATACGGCTGATCTCCTCTTTATCCGGCCATTCGTTTGAAACGTACATAACAGATCCACTCTGGATTGTCGGAAGGCTGTAAAACGGTTCACCGGAAGCAATCGAGACAGTCATGCTGGTCAGGAAGACACTTTTTCCGGTTCCCGGAGGGCCATAAAGCGCAATCGCAATCCCGCGTGGGATCCAGTCCTTTACGATATGCTCACGAGGAATCGTCGGGGAAAGATCGACAGCGTCAATCGAATGATTGGATTCCAAAGGAGTAGAAGCACCCATTTCCCCGATTCTTTGCTGGATTCTCAGGATCTTCTCCGGATCCTCCTCCTTGATCGCTGCGGAAAGGGAGGTCTCAAGGAACCTGGCGCGACGGAGAAAGGTTTGTTCCCGCAAAATCCTGGCATAGTGCTTGGCATTAGCCGCTGTCGGGACGATCCAGGAGAGGTCATCGAGAAATTCTCTCCTTCCTCCTCCCAAATCGATCTTCGATTTGATTATTCGGTTGGCGAGCGTGACCGGATCGATCCCTATCCTCTCATTCCACATTTCCAGCATCGTTTCGTAGACTTGCCGGTAGAATTGGAGATGGAAGTCTTCGGGGGTCAGGATTTCCCGATCAAGGACGGAGTTGTCTAGAATGACCGATCCAAGGAATGACTTTTCCGCCTCAAGGTTGTGGGAGAGGTCCAGAATGGCCTTCACTGGATGTCGAACGACAGGGGTGCTCATTTTTCACCCCTTTCCAGCTTTCTCTTGAACTCTAAGACGTTTTGACGGGGACAACGCCATTCTGCATGGGGCTTGGGCGAAGTTTTGAACATGCCTTCCGGAAGACAATCCCACTGCCCACGTTTAATGCGGCAACGGATCGTGTCCCCCGAAACACCCAAGTAATCTGCTATTCCACTGGTTCCAAGAAGTTTTGGGGGTTCGAGTTCATCTGAAGTCATCGTGCTCCCCCTTCCGTCTTTCGGGGACGGCCAAGGCGCTTTGCGGAAACCGAAGGTGCAGGAGGAAGGGAGGGCTGGCTTGATTGTTCGTCCGGATATAAATAGGCGGCCAAATCGTCTATAGCCACAAACATTTGTCCGAATTCGTCTCTTTGGACCCGGAGGGCCAGTTTTCCTTGCTGGATGCGGCGGTGAAGTTGAGGGTAGGACTTCCCGAGAACCTTTCCGGCCTCAATGAGCCCGACTCGTTGCCTCGGGTGAAACATTGCCCGGATTCGGGCACGACCGGACAATTCGAGGAGATCTGGTGTAGAATTCATCATCCATCCTTTCAGTTTGGCTCCTGCCGTGCAAAGCTCGGGGCCATTGGGTGGTAATGGCGCCTTGGGGTTGCCGCCCCGGGCGCCTTTTCTTTTCAGCAAACGTTTCGCTGAAAACAGACGCATAATCATAGTACAACGTAAGCATTCATAGCTTACGACACAGACAAAAAAAGTCAAGAGATTTTTAACTGGAAATTTTCGAGGTCGGATAAGTTTCTGCAAGTCGGATTTTGGCAACGACGGGATTCACGTCGAAAAATTCCGAGAGACGGAGAATGGCGGCTTCTCTCTGCTTCGGGCCCAGCCAGGGCATTTCGGGATTACCCTCTCCCTTCTTCCTTGCTTCCAGGAAAGGGGCCACCGTTTTTTCCAGCAACCCAAAGGGTATCAGGAGAGCCCCGATTGCCTTGTTGGCCTGGTGCTCCCACCATCGCCCACTGTATGAAGTCTTCTCTGATGTTTCCGGAAGATCCCTGCAAAGAACCGCTCTCTCCTCCTCTGAATATTTTTTGAAATGATTTTGGAAGAGTTCTGCGTGAAAAAGGATGTGTCCCGCTTCGTGGGCAATGGTGGTGGCAATGCGTCTATCGGAGATTCTGTCTTCCGTCTCGGAGAGGGACACGGATAAAATGACTTTTTCTGGCCCTCTAGGGCCAAACTTTGTTAAGCCAAGAACCCCTTCCGGGAGATCAGCGTATTCTGGGGAGAGACCGAACTTTTTTTCGAGAAACCGTTCGATCCGGATCGGAGAGGGATTGTCCGGATAAAGTCCGACACTCATGAGAGCAGTTTCGCAAACATCCTCGATTTCCTCCTGCTCGAAATAGAGGGCTTTTTCAAAAGGTCCGGACACCGCCGGGTACTTCCTCAATCCTCCTCCTTCTGACCTTTTTCCTTCTTTTCAGCTATTCGGATTATCTCTTCGGGGGAAATTTTTTTATCCGCAAGTTTTCTCAAAGCAATACCATAGGCAGGGCTGGACTTTGCAAGTTTTTTGAGTTCGGAAATCGGAACCCTTGTGTCATAAGAGCGTAATTCTTCGGCGGAAACCCCAAGTGATTCAGCAATTTTTTCTAGGACATCTTCAGACGGGTAACGTCGTCCGAGTTCGATATCGGACACAAAGGGGGCGGAAAGATTCAATCTTTTGGCAAACTCCCTCAACGAGAGGTCGTTCCTTTCCCTTAGTTCCCTTATATGCTCTCCAAGAGTTTTCATGATATGTAAGCTTATCAAGCTTCGAAATATTGTCAACAGAAAAAAAGTGATTTCGGAGGATTTTCTTGGTGCCCTTGTGGTGCCCTAAAGATAAGATTTAACGAGAACAAACGATCATACATGAATACAATAAATTATCATATTTTAAACGACTTAAATAAAATCTCCATGACTATCACCACTCTATTTTTCGGACTCAAAATCCGCCGGAGG
>JAKBXW010000006.1 GCA_021840555.1 Nitrospirota bacterium | reverse complement strand
TGGGGGTTTGTCGGTGATCCGGGAAACTGCCTGGGTTCGGAGCCCCTCAGATGATATTTCAGGAAAAATAATAATGCAATAGAGTTATCTGAAATTTAAGGAGTCGGAATGGGCTTTGCGGCGGAATATCCGGGTAAGGTGAGGTCAGTTCATGTCCGGTTATGGTAGGATAGGGAAAATCGGGCATTTGAAACAGAACCTTATGCATCGGGAGGACGGGTGGAACTCGCCAGGACAAATTGGCCGGACGTAGCGCGGTATCTCGAACGGTCGTCGCTGTTGGTCATTCCCGTGGGATCGGTCGAGCAGCATGGTCCCAACGGCCTCATCGGGACCGACCATCTCGTGGCGGAGGCGCTGGCCCTGAGGGTGGGAGAGTCGGAGGGGGTCATGGTCGCCCCGACCCTCGCCTACGGAATGTCGCACCATCATCTCGCCTTTCCCGGGAGCACCTCCCTCTCTCCCCGGACGCTCATCCTCGTCGTGAGCGAAATCCTCTCCAACTTCTACCGGAACGGATTCCGCCGTTTTTTCTTTGTCAACGGCCACGGCGGAAACGATTCTTCCCTGAAGGCCGCCTTTTCGGAGTTTCTCCTGAATCACCCGGAGGGGCGGACAACCCTGGCCAACTGGTGGCTTCTGCCGGAGGTCATGGAAAAGGAGAAGGAGTTTTTCGGCGGGGTGAACGGCTATCACGCGACCTGCGGGGAGATCTCGGTGACCTGGCATCTTTTCCCGGACCGCCAGTCGCCCATTCCTCCTGGACAGGCTCCCGATCCGCATCATGAATGGCCCCTGGGGGCGGAGCGGTTCCGTTCCCTCTATCCGGACGGACGCATGGGTTCGGATCCCTCTCTCGCGACCGGGGAAAAAGGCCAGGTGCTTTATGACATCGCCTTCAGTGTTATCCGTGACCGGGTCCGGGAGTTCGGAATCGCCCCCTGATACAAAGGAGAGGTTCGGTGATCCTCGTTATCGCGAACCAGAAGGGCGGATGTGGAAAAACGACCACGGCCGTCAACCTGGCCGGGGCCTTTGCCCATCGGGGAATGGACGTGCTCCTCGTCGACGCCGATCCCCAGGGATCGGCCATGAAATGGCGGGGGCTCGCATCCGGCCCCTTTCCGGTGGGCACCATCGCCCTTCCGATGCCGGTTCTGGACCAGGAAATCCCCAAGATGGCCAAGAAGTACGACCTGGTCGTCATCGACACCCCGCCGGGGATGGAGACGATCACCCGTTCGGCGCTGGTCGTTGCCGATCTGGCCATCATCCCCCTCCAGCCGAGTCCGCTCGACCTCTGGTCGGGGACCGACATCGTCGGCTTAATCCGAAAGGCCCAGCAGCTCAACCCGGGGCTCCTGACCCGGCTGTTGCTGAACCGGAAGATTCACGGGACGCGCCTATCGCGCGAATCGGTGGAGGCCCTTCGGGAATTCCCCTTCCCGCTTTTTGAAACGGCCATCCACCAGCGAATTGCCCTTGCGGAGGCGGTGACGGCCGGAAAGACGATCGTCGACTACTTTCCCGACGGACCTTCTGCATCGGAATACAGGGCACTGGTGGAAGAAATCGTTACCGTCGGGATGGGGGAATCCCCATGAAGCAACCCAGGCCGTCGCTCAGGGACATCGTCCGTCCTCCCCGTATCTCCGACTTCATCGAGACGGGGGAGGTTTCTCCCCCGTCTGTTCCCGCTTCCGCGTCCGAAGGAAGCGCGGAAGATTCCCTGTTGCGTATTCCCGTCCCCCCCGAGCTCTACGAGGCCTTTCTGTTGAGAATCTCGGAGAGGGGACTCTCCCTTCCGGAAGCGATCCGGGAGATGTTCCTGGACTACCTCATGAAAGAGACCTGAGTGTGGGCCGGATTCTCCGCCCTTCCCGTCCCCTGAGGTCCGGTGATTCCCTTTTTGTCGTCAGGACAGGTCTGACCGCTCCTTTCGAGGGATGGGGCCCGGTCCATGACCGGCTCTCCTCCGTTGGACTTTCCCCAGTCTTTTGCGATTCCCCGGCTTCCTCGTCCCGCGACTCCCCTGAACGGGCGCGAATGCGTCAATTTCTCGCGGCCGTCACGGAGGGCGAAGCGGCGGGAGTGCTTTCATATCGTGGCGGAGCGGGGGCGATCCGCCTCCTCGGAGCCTGGGAGACACCGGGATCCCCCTTTTTGCGCGGGATTCCCGTCGTCTGCGGATTTTCGGACATGACCTATCTCCATGCCGCCCTCACCCGGAAGCTGTCGCTTGGCACCTTCTGGGGACCCAACGCCCGGGAGCTTCGGGACGACGTGACATTCGGGCTCTGGTGGGAGATGGTCTCGGGGAAGGTTCGCGAAGGGGATCCCCTTCCCCTGGGTGCCGCAAGGGTCCTGCGTCCCGGTCACGCCCGCGGCCGGCTTGCCGGAGGAAATCTCGAATCGCTAGCCCACCTGGCCGGAACTCCTTTCTTCCCGGATCTTTCGGAGACCATTCTGCTGATCGAGGATGTGGACGAACCGCTCTACGCTGTCGACCGGGCCCTTCGCACGCTCTCTCTTTCGGGGGCACTCGACCGCCTTGCCGGCATTGTGGTGGGGCCTTTTTCGGGGTGGAGCCCCCGGGATGACGATCCGGCCCCGTCGGTGGCCGACCTTGTTCTTTCTCTCGTGGCGAAGGTGCCTGTCATGGAGGCCAGCTTGCCGGGCCACGGGACGCCGATGGCGACCTGGCCCCTGAATGTACCGGTCCACCTTGGATGCTCCCCCGGAGATCCTCCGTACCTTGTTCTTCTGGATTCCCCCTTCGAGACTCCCTGACCCGCTCTTTTGCTCAGGGGACCTCGTCGCTGGGTTTTTCGGAGGATCCGAATCCGTTGCCCATCAGGGACAGGATCGTCCCGGGGGGAAGGATCAGGGATTTTTGCCGGTCGTTTGGAAAGGCCCGCCTGTTCCGGAAGGTCATGTTCATGAGGTCGATGGATCCGAGGAGGTCGCCTACCGCCAGAAGACCGTTCCGGTAGGAGAGCTGGACCGGTTCGATGCCCACGTCCCCCGCAGGGGTGGGAGAGGTGGGGGCGACGGGCCGGCGGCGGGAATTGCCAGCCACGGAAAGGATCTTGCCCGGGGCAAGGATGATCTTCCGGAATGTGCCGTGTTTCATGACGGGAAGAGGGATGGGGTGGTCGGAGACGTTGATCGCGAGGATCCGGCCGGCCTCGAGGGTGGCTTCGATGTCGCCTGTGTACAGGATGCCCCGTGGGTCGTAGGCGAGTGAACGGGGGCGGAGCATGGCCTCAAGAGCCGGAAGAGGCGTCCCCTGAACGAGATGGGTTCCGCCTCCCGCGATCCGGATGGCCATCCCGGGATCTAGAAATTTCGGCGGGTTCCCTCCGTCGCCGGATGGGAGGGAGAATGGTCTGGATGAGAGGTTTATTTCAAAGATTTCCCCTCCTTGATCCGCCGTGAAGAGACGGTCTCCGCTGGCGACGAGGGTGATGGGGTTCATCGTCGACGCCAGCGCCGGGACGGGTTCGGCTCCCGGCCTCGGATCGGATTCATCCCCCCGGCTGGCCGCAAGAAAGATCTGGCCAGGCCGGACCTTCGCATGGCGAAGGGTTTGTCCTTCGGCGACGGGAATGGTTCTGGGAGTCGCCGTGTTGTTCAGATACAGGAGATGTCCGGTTTCCCCCGCGATGAAGAGTCCGTAGGAATTGGCCGACAGCGCGATCGGGCTGATCCGCGCCCGGAGGGCATCGACGGGTGCGGTGCCCAGGGCGATGTTTCCTCCGCCGGCGATGGCCGACAGATACCCCGGCCTGATGGGAAGTGTGGTGGCCATTCCCAGAAGCTTGCCCATGGTGGGGGATCTTTTGAGGAGCTTGGAGATGTGGGCTCCGGCATTGATCCGGATCTTCGAATCGGGAATCAGGATCAGGTCCTGCTCGTCGGAAGTAAGATTCAGGGCGTCGATGCGGCCGGACCCGTCGGCGATATAGACGAGATTCCCGGACTCTGCCACGGAAAGGGGAGCGATCCCCACCTCAAGGGCCGGCTGGGGAATGGAGGTGGAGACAGGTGCGGTGTGGGTGTTCCCCGCGACCACCACGGCCTGTCCGGATTCGACGGGGAGAAGCTGGATCCCCGAGGCCGAGACCTGGGGAACCCGTTCGGTGAGGCCGCTGGCGTTCATGAATATCAGGTTGTGGCGGGTGTCCGAGACGAGGATGTTGTTGTTGCGAAAAAGAAGGGAGACGGTTTCGATCTCGAGCTGGGAGGCGAACTGGGGGCTCGGGCTCGGGTAATAGCGGTGGCTCCTTGACTCCGCATGAAGGGCTGCCGGGGCCGCCAGGATAAGAAAGGTCTGGATCAGGACAGCAAAAAAGCCATTATGGCATAAACAGAATCGGAACATCTCCCGAGGCTCCATAGGTATGGGGGGTTGGCGGGCATCGGCATCGCACTCCCTCGAATGATACAATAAAAGCTCGGACGATGTCTTTTGAAGTGCGAAAAAGATCCATCCGCGGGAGGCGCTGTGGGGAAGAAAGTGGTCATTCTTGTTCTGGGAGGAGCTCTGCTGGTTTCCCTTGTCGTGACGATGGTCAGGATCTCGGGACCTGCGGCCGGATCCAGCGGCAATCGGGGGATTCAGAACAGGGAAGCGGCTCTTCGTGAAAAGGCGGGAGCGATCCTGACGGTGGCGAACCAGAATTTTTCGACTCAAGGAGCTCCCTTGTTGCTTGCGTCGTCCCTTCGATTCGAGGGAGAAGTGTTGCGCGTTCATGTGGGGTCCGGATGGGACCGGCTCGCCAGGACCCGGCGGCAGGCGCTGGTGGATTTCGTGTCCGCCCGCTATGTGCCTGTCTGGCAGAAGGAAATGAAGAGCCACCGCGAGCCTGCGATTGTCTTCAGGGAAGGCGCCCGTCGGGTGGCCCTCCATACGGCCATCGATCACTGGGTTCGCTGAAGCTTGCCCAGAGGATCGGAAAATGAGTACGATGATTGGATGTTCCAGAGTCCGGGATTATTCTGAAGGGGGCCCATTTGGGGTGGATCCAGGCAAGCGGTGACAGGATTAAGACCACGCTCAGGACGCAATTCATCACCGGCCTGCTCATCGTTCTGCCGGTCGCGCTTTCGGCTTACATTCTCTATAGAATTTTCGTATTTCTCGACTCCCTGCTCGATCCCCTTGTAATCCTGCTGGCGGGTCGCTCCATCCCGGGCCTGGGGGTGGCCGTTCTTCTTCTGGTGATTTTTGCGGTTGGCGTCATCGCGACCAATGTGATCGGCCGGAAACTTCTGGGCATGGTCGAAGGCCTCCTCGGTCACATCCCGATCTTCAAGAAGCTCTATACCGCGATCAAGACGATTCTTGACGCTTTTTCCCCGTCCGGCGGCAAAGGGTTCAAGAAGGTCGTTCTGGCGGAATACCCACGAGAAGGGGCCTATACGATGGGATTTCTGACGGCGTGGGTCACGATGGACGGAGATCCCGTCCGCTATGCGTCCGTCTTCTTTCCTAGCAACAACCTTTATATCGGAGTCCAGGCCTTCATCCCCGAATCCATGGTGGTCGAAACCCAGCTTCCGGTCGAGGAAGGGATCCGGATGATTCTCTCGGGTGGCCTGGGAATGCCGTCCCGCCTTCCGGTCGTCCGCATGCCCGAAGAGGTGTTTCATGATCATTGACGGTGCGATTCTGGCCGCCGGATTCGGCACGCGGATGGCCTCTCCCGTTCCCAAGGTCGAATCGGTCGTCCTCGGCGAGACCCTTGTCTCCTATCCCTGGCGGGCCCTCCTTTCGCTTGGTTCTCTGATGGGCCAGATCCATGTCGTCGTCCGCCCCGAAGGCTTCGCGGGAAATCCGGGTCTCGAGGATCCCGCCGGACGGGAGCCGGCCCTGGTCGTTCAGCCCGTCATGGACGGGACCTGGGGAGCGGTGGAGGCTGTCGCCACAAGTCCCCGCTTCCTCTCGGGAAAGGCCTCCCACCTTCTGGTGGTGAACGGGGATGGCCCCCTGCTCGACGAGGGGCTTCTGGCGCGTTTCGCCGGCATGGGACAGGAGTCTCCCGGTGCCCTCTGTGTGGCCACCGCCCTTCTCTCGAACCCCCGGGGCTATGGCCGCATCATACGGGACGCCGCAGGCCGCGTGGTCGATATCCGGGAGGAGAGCCGGGCCTCGGAGGACGAAAAAAAAATTGAGGAAGTGAACGCCGGGATCTATCTCATTCCCAGGGACCTCCTCCTGTCGGCGGTCTCCCGGATTCCTCACGACCCCGTCAAGAATGAGCGCTTCCTTACGACACTCATATCCCTCGTGGTTCGGGAAGGCGGATCCATCCTGACCTTCCCGATGTCGCCGGAGTGCATGCTGGGGGTCAATACCCAGGAAGAGCTCGCGCTGGTGACGGCCCACCTGAGGACCCGCATCAACAGGACCCATATGCTCCAGGGAGTCACCCTCTGGGATCCTTCCCGGACCGATATCGGACCTCGTGTCTCGATCGGGTCGGGGACAGTGATCATGCCCCAGACCGTTCTCGAAGGGAAGACGCGGATCGGACGCTCCTGCCGGATTGGTCTCGGGGTCCACCTCACCGACACGGTCGTGGGCGACGGGGTCACGGTCAGGGACTATGTGGTCGCGACCGGGGCGACCCTCAGGGACCGCTCGGTGGCCGGACCCTTCGCCCACCTTCGCCCGGGGACCGATCTGGGTGAGGGGGCCCATCTGGGAAACTTCGTCGAGACCAAAAAGACGGTTGTCGGGGCCAGGTCCAAGGTGAATCATCTTTCCTACCTTGGAGACGCGGAGGTGGGGAGCGACACAAATGTCGGAGCGGGAACCATCACCTGCAACTACGACGGCTACGACAAGTTCAAGACCCGGATCGGATCCGGAGTCTTCATCGGGAGCGACACCCAGCTCGTGGCCCCTGTCAGCGTGGGGGACCGCTCGGTCATCGCCGCAGGTTCGACGGTGGTCTCCGACCTCCCCGAGGATGCGCTCCTCATAGCTCGGGCGCCAGCGGAAATCCGGACTGAAGGGGGGATCCGCTATCACCGCCGGAGGAAGGAGAGACGCTCCTCCCGGAGCGGACAGTCCTCCCCCGAGAAAAAAGGACAGGACTGATGTGCGGCATCATCGGCTATGCAGGGTCGCGCGAACCCGTGGGGGTGGTTTCGGAGGCGCTTTCCCGTCTCGAGTACCGTGGATACGATTCGTCGGGAGTCGCATTTTTCGACAAGAAAGGATCCATCTCTGTCGTCCGTGCCTCCGGAAAGCTCTCCCGCCTCGTCGAGGCCCTTCAGGGAGCGACTGGTCTTCCGGGAGCGGCGATCGGCCATATCCGGTGGGCGACCCATGGGGCCCCCACCGAAGAAAACGCCCATCCCCATCGTTCCGGGCCGATCGTCCTGGTGCACAACGGCATCATTGAGAATGAGCGCGCCCTTCGCCGGGAGCTGATCGGGGAAGGGTGCGTTTTTTCCTCTGAAACGGACACCGAGGTGCTGGCCCACCGCATTCACCGTGCCTACCGGGAGGAAGGCGATCTCCAGGCCGCCGTGCGCAAGGGATTGAGCGGCGTGGAGGGAAGCTACGCTCTGGCCGTCATGTGTGAAGAGTCTCCCGGCCAGCTCGTGGCTGTGCGCAAGGGGGCGCCACTGATTCTCGGAGAGGCGGAAGGGGAGTTTTTCGCGGCATCCGACATTCCGGCCTTTCTCAAGTGGACGCGGCGGGTCATGCCGCTTCCTCCGGAGGTCCTCGCCATTCTTTCTCCGGAAGGGCTTTCCCTGTGCCGTCTCGAAGACGGACAGCCTGTACCGGCCGTTTTCGAGGAGGTCCCCTGGGATCCTGTCCAGGCCGAAAAGGGACATTACCGGCATTTCATGGAAAAGGAAATCTTCGAAGGGCCCCGGGCGATCATCGATACGCTCGAGGGCCGGCTGGCAGAGGAAAACAGCCGGGTGATCCTTCCGGAGCTTTTGCGTCTCGGCCCCAATCCGACCGAGATCGTCTTCGTCGCCTGCGGGACCTCCTATCACGCCGGTCTACTCGGGCGCCTCATGATCGAATCCTTTTCCCCGATCTCCGTCAGGGTGGAGATCGCCTCCGAGTTCCGCTACCGGCCCCTGCGCGCCCGGAAAGGGGCCTGGGTCATCGGGATCAGCCAGTCCGGGGAGACCGCCGACACGCTGGGAGCCCTGGAGCTGGC
The DNA here is from genome assembly GCA_021840555.1 of Nitrospirota bacterium. Taxonomy (GTDB): domain Bacteria; phylum Nitrospirota; class Leptospirillia; order Leptospirillales; family Leptospirillaceae; genus UBA4572. Next base: position 33,413 of record JAKBXW010000006.1, on the reverse strand, counting down.
CCGAAAGGAAGGGTATCTGACGGTGGGCATCACCAACGTCGGAGGATCCTCGATAACCCGGGAGACCGATGCGACCCTCCTGACGCGGGCAGGTCCCGAAATCGGAGTCGCCTCGACCAAGGCCTTCATCGCACAGGTGACGCTGGTGTGGCTGCTGGCGCTTTACTTCGGACGAAGGGAGTCTCCGGAGGTTCGGGAATCCCTGGCGGCGCTCGTGCGCTCTCCGGCCAGGCTGGAAGGCTTCCTGGGATCGGTTGATTCTTCTGCGATCGAACGGATGGCCCGTCAGGTTCTGGATTCACGGTTTGTCATCTTCATCGGACGGGGGATGGATTACCCTCTGGCGATCGAAGGCGCCCTCAAGCTCAAGGAGATTACCTATCGTCCCGCCGACGGCTATCCCGGAGGAGAGCTCAAGCACGGCCCCATCGCCCTTGTGGAACGGGGGGTCCTTGTCGTGGCCCCGCTGGCGGATTCGTCGCTCCGCCCGAAGGAGATGTCCAACATACGGGAAATCGAGGCCCGGGGCGGGACGGTTCTGACTATCGGTCCGGCAAGCCCCGATCCGAGCGATCCCTCCCCCTCCTTCCCGCTTCCCGCCTGTCAGGGATGGGACGGGGTTTTTCTGGCTTCGGCGGTGCTTCAGCTTCTGGCCTACCGGGCCGCTTCCCTGACGGGAAACGACGTCGACCAGCCCAGGAATCTGGCCAAGTCGGTGACCGTCGAATAACACACTGAGGAGTTCTTTGCCATGGCCCATGAATGGACGATCGAAACAGAACCTCTGGTTCCCGGAAAAGTGGAGGTGGTTGTTCCCTCCTTTTCTCCGGACGGCTCCAAAATCGCCTTCGTCCGGTTGACAGATCCGGACACCATTCACGAGACGCGTGATCTGGGTTGCCTGACCGTCCTTGACGCCAAGTCCCGGGAAGTTCTCCATGACGTGGGGAAGAATCTGGTGGCGGTGAACTACCGGGAACGGGGACGCGGGGCGAACGAACTGATCTACGCCTGGTCTCCGGACAGCCGCTACATCACGTACCATCAGGATCGCCCCAACTGGGAGCATCACGGAGCCCGGTGGTCCCTGCAGCGGCTCGACACCATGACAGGAACGGTCGAGCCCTTCCCGTTCGATCCGGACGCCATCCGTCCCCAGTCGCTGCTTGCCTCTCCCTCGGGTCGCCTCCTCGCCATCCACACCCGCCAGCGCTGGAAGCCATATACCCGGAAGATCCTCTGGAAGACAACACAACATATGGTGCTGGGGGATCAGCTCACGGTCTGCGGCCCACACGGGGAGAACCCGGTCAACGTGATCGACTGGCCTCCGGAGCGCTTCGCCCAGGAAGAGGCCCTGGGCGACTTCCACTGGTCTCCGGCGGGAGACCGGCTTGTCTATATCGTCCGTTTCAAGGAGGGCCGATTCCGGGAGGAGTGTCTTCTTCAGCTCTGGGAGCCGGGATCCCCTTCCCGGGAAATTTTTCGCACCTCCGAACACCTCGACCACTTCTCCTTTTCCCCCGACGGCCGGTCGCTCTGGTTCCACACCCGGGACCGCCGGGTGGAAAATCCCCAGAAGAGAAATACCATCCACCGTCTCGATCTTGAGACCGGGGAGGATCACATTCTTCTCGAGCACCGGGAGTTTTTCTATCCCCTTCTCGCCGGAGCGGGAACGGAGGTTCTGATGGAAATGCAGCTTGAGTCGGGGGGGCGAGGCATCGCACTCTTCCATCCGGAGAGCGGCTCTACGGTGCCCGTAGTCAAAACAGGCTACAGCCTCTACCCTCTCTGGTCCCCCACGGGAGAGGCCTTCCTCTATCTGAGGACGAAGCCCGATTCCAAGCCATTCTGGACCTGGCCCACCGAGCCCTTTCTCCAGCGCGTGTCGGGAGGTGCCCCGAGCCGGATACTGCCCGTCGACGCCACGGCGAAGCTGGTCAACTGCCGTCCGGCATTCTCCCCGTCGGGTCGGGAAATCCTTTTTGTCGCGAAGGACGAGGAGGAGGAAAGCCCTGACCGTTTCGCCGGACTGTGGCGATCGCGGATTCTCGATTCCCCTGGAGCTCCGTCCTCTTGAACGCTTCCGACAGCCGCGACATTCCCCTCAATCCCGAACAGGAGGCGGCCGTCTTCCATGAAGGCGGCCCCCTGCTCGTACTGGCACCGGCGGGCTCCGGAAAAACCCGTGTCGTGATCGAGCGCCTTCTGACCCTGGTCGACCGGTCGGGAAAGGGCGGGGAACATTTTTTCGTCGCCACCTTCACCAGAAAGGCGGCGGGAGAGCTGGTGGACCGGATTTCCAAAAAGATCCCAGGGGCGCGCCTTCCCTGGGTGGGGACCTTTCATTCCCTTTCGGCGAGGCTTCTACGGAAATATGCCGGGCAGGCGGGGCTTTCCTCCGACTTTACCATCTTCGACTCCGGAGACCAGAAGGCCCTTGTCAGGGAGATCATGAAGCGCCACCGCATCACCGAAGACGATCTGAATCCCCAGGATGTCCTCCGCCAGATCGGACGCTGGAAAAACGCCAGGCAAAAACCGGGAGCCGAACTGGCCCAGCGCCTGTTTGGAACGCACCGGTGGCTCGCCACCTGTTACGAGGAGTACGAAAAGGGGCTTGCGGCCAATCGCGCCCTGGACTACGACGATCTACTGCTCCGTCTTGTCGCCCTTCTCTCCGGCTCTCCCGGGATTGCCGGGGAGCTGCGGGAGCAGTTCGATCATATTCTGGTTGACGAATACCAGGATACCAACCCGCTCCAGGAGGAGCTCATCCGTCTCCTCTCCCGGAACCGGACCAACGTGACGGTCGTGGGAGACGACGATCAGAGCATCTATCAGTTCAGGGGGGCGGACATCTCCCATATCCGCTCCTTCGGAGAGCACTATCCCGGAGCCCGCCGGGTCGTCCTCTCCCGAAACTACCGCTCCACCCCGACGATCGTATCGGCCGCCTCTTCGGTGATCGCGCGGAACGGACAACGGTACGACAAGACGGTCCGCGCCGTCCGGGATGGCGGCGTTCCCGTCCTCATGAAGGAGTTTTCGTCCGAGGACGCGGAGGCGGACTACGTCTGTCAAAAAATACGGGACTGGCAAAAGGCGGGGGGACGCCTAGGGGAATCGGCCATTCTTTACCGGACCCATGCCCAGGCCCTGCCTCTCGAAAAGGCCCTCTCCCTTTCGGGAATCCCTTTTTTCCGGAAGGGAGGGGGGGGATTTCTCGAAGGCAGGGAGGTGAAGGACCTCCTGTCGTATCTTCGGGTGATGGCCAATCCCTTCGACCGGGTGAGTCTATCCCGCCTTCTGAATGTGCCCCCGAGAGGGCTGGGGGAAAAGTCCCTCGAATCGCTCAAGGCCCTGGGCGAGTCCCTCCCCGGAGTGCCGGCACCGGAGCTCCTCGATCGCCTCGCCCTCGAACAGAGGAAGCCGGGGGCTCTTCCGGACCTGGCCGCACTTCTCCGGGAAGGCGGCGAGCGGGCCCGGAGAAACCATGCTCCCAGGGTTCTTCTCGAAGAGGTTCTGGACCGGACGGATTATCGAGGATGGGTGACGACTTCGAGTCGTGATTCCGAAGAACGCGACAGGAGGCTCGGGGCCGTTTCCGAGCTCGTCCGGATGACGGAGTCTTTCGGGATCTCCGCGGGAGAAGATCGCGCGCCGCTGTCGTGCTTTCTGGAGGAGATCGCCCTGGCCCAGCAGGAGCCCGGGACGGCCGGGGAAGGGGGTGCCGTCGCGCTGATGACCATTCACCAGTCCAAAGGGCTGGAGTTCGATCAGGTTTTCGTCGTGGGGCTGGAAGACCAGCTCCTTCCGGTCCGGGGAAAGTCGCCCACCGACATCGAGGAGGAGCGGCGCCTTTTTTATGTGGCGATGACCCGGGCCCGTCTCCGACTCCACATCACCTGGTGCCAGACACGGCGCCTGTACGGCCGGACCCAGTCCAATCCTCCCTCTCCCTTTCTTCGGGACATTCCGGAGCACCTGGTCGAAGGGGACCGGCCGGGTCCGGTTCCGGGACGCTCCACGGGACGGCCCTCCGCCAGGCCATGGGAGTCCCGGTCGCCCTCTCCTTCTCCGGCCGGAGCCTCTGCTGGGGGAACGTTTCGCCGGGTCGCCCCCTCCTCGGGGCGGGAGCGGGAAGCCCGACCCGCCGTCTCCTCTTTCCGGCGGGAACCCCCGGCCCGGGGCGAGCCGGAAAAGATCCGGATCCGCCGTCCCGAATGGGTCGGACGAAAGGTGCGACATCCTCGTTTCGGTGAGGGCGTGGTGACAGATGCCTTTTCTCCGGACCCCGATCTCGAGGTGGTCATACGGTTCGCCGATGGCGCATCCAGGACACTCCTCGCCCGCGTGGCGAACCTGACCCTCACTGAGGGTGATCCCCTCCCGAAATCCTGACAGAGCTCCGGGGGTCGGGAAAAATTGCTATAATCGAATTGTTGGAGGATCTCCCGACGGGAGGTCCAACACGCAGACTTGAACTCGAAAGGACGTGAGCGTGATTCTCTCAAAAGCCGATGTGCTTCATGTGGCCAGGCTTTCGGCACTGGCTCTCACGGAGGCGGAGGCGGAAAGAATGACCGGAGAACTTTCCGCCATTTTGAATTATGTCGAAGGACTCTCCGCGGTGGATATTTCTGACAAAACGCTGGAGGAAGTTTCGCTTTCCCCGACCCTCCTTGCACCGGACGTTCCGGTTCCGTCCCTTTCCCCCGATGTGGCCCTGGCGGGAGCTCCAGATCGTTCCGGCTCATTTTTTCAAGTCCCACGAATTCTTGAAGAAGGTCGGTGAAAAATGTTGAGATCCTTTTTGCGTTCCAAGATCCACCGGGCGACAGTGACCCAGTCCGAACTTGAATACGAGGGAAGCCTGACCCTTGATACCGATCTCATGGAGGCGGCGGGAATTCTGCCCTACGAAGAGGTTGTGATCAGCAACCTCAACAACGGAGAACGCTTCTCCACTTACGTCATCGAGGGGAAGAAAGGCTCCGGGACGATCTGCCTTAACGGGCCGACCGCCCGCAAGGGAGCCGTCGGAGACCGGGTCATCATTTTTTCCTACGGGTTGCTGACTCCGGAGGAGGTGCCACATCATCATCCCGTCATCGTGATGGTCGATGCGAAGAATGCGGTCAAGTCCCGGAAAATTGCGGGGCCGGACATCGGGGAGGGACGGTGAAAAATCCCTTTTTTTCCTCCGTCGCCGACTTTGTCCGGGGGCGTGACGAACGGCGTTTTTCGATCGAGGAGGTGACCCGCTATTTTCTCTCGCGGACGGAGGCCCTCAACCCTTCCCTGAACGTCTGTCTGTCGATCAATCAAAACGCCGTCAACCGGGCCCGCCAGATCGACGCGCGCCTCGTCCGCAACAGGGCCGACTCGCCCTTGACCGGCTATCCTGTCATGGTCAAGGACAATCTGGAGATGGAAGGCTACCCGACGACATGCGCCTCCCGGATCCTGTCGGGATACATCTCCCGGCGCACGGCGACTGCGGTTGCGCGTCTCCTTTCCCGGGGAGTCGTGGTTCTGGGAAAAACAAATCTCGACGAGTTCGCCATGGGGTCGTCCACGGAAAACTCCGCCTTCGGGCCGACAAAAAACCCCTGGAATCCCGCCAGGGTTCCAGGAGGCTCATCGGGGGGATCGGCAGCGGCTGTGGCCGCAGGTCTCGCCCCGCTTGCCCTGGGATCCGACACCGGAGGATCGATCCGGCAGCCCGCCGCCTTTTGCGGGGTTCTGGGGGTGAAGCCGACCTACGGACGGATCTCCCGCTCCGGTCTGGTCGCCTTTTCCTCCTCGCTCGACCAGATCGGGCCTTTTGCAGGATCGGGGGCCGATGCACTGGAGGCCCTGGTGGCGATGTCCGGAAAGGATCCCCTGGATATGACCACCGTCGAGAGGGATCCCTCCGAAATGCATTCCGAGTACCAGTCGACGGAGGTCCGGGGACTGCGGATCGGAATTCCGGAGGCCCTGTTCGGGGAGGGACTAGACCCCTCCATCCGGGAGCGCCTGATGGAGGTTCGGGAAGCCTTGACCGGCGAGGGCGCCCGGGAAATGGAGGTGACCCTTCCCCATTCCCGGTTCGGGATCAATGTCTATTATCTTGTGGCCACGTCCGAGGCCTCCTCGAACCTTTCCCGTTTCGACGGGGTCCGCTACGGTTTTCGGGTCAAAAAACCCGCCGACCTTCGGGCAATGTACGAGGAAACCCGGGACCAGGGCTTCGGAGACGAGGTGAAAAGACGAATTCTCCTGGGAACCTTCGCCCTGTCGGCCGGGTACCAGGAAGCCTTCTACCGCAAGGCTCGTAAGGTGCAGGCTCTGATCCGGAAGGATTTCATCGAGGCCTTTGAACGGTGCGACATGATCCTGACCCCCACCTCGCCCACGCCTCCCTTCGCCTTCGGGGAGAAAACCGGAGACCCCCTGTCGATGTATCTCTCCGACGTCTACACCATCACGGCCAACCTGGCCGGTCTTCCGGCCCTGTCCGTTCCCGTGGGGGTCGATTCCCAGGGGTTGCCGGTGGGAGCCCATCTGATAGGTCCCCCCTGGTCGGAAGGGCGTCTTCTCAAAATGGCGGACCGGATTGCCGGACTTTATCCCATGCCCCTGCCGGAGGTTCACGCCGGTCATGTCGCCGGATCCCCCGAAGGAGGTCGCCGATGAGCGTTGCTTCTGGTGTGCGCTTCGGAGAGTGGGAGGTTGTGGTGGGACTCGAGGTACACACCCAGCTTCTGACGAAAACAAAGCTTTTCTGCCGCTGTGAAAATCGCTTCGGGGCTTCACCCAATACCCTGGTCTGTCCCGTCTGCCTGGGCCATCCGGGAACCCTTCCCGTCCTGAACGGGGAGGCCGTGCGCCTTGGCGTGAGGGCCGGGCTGGCGGCCGGTTGCCGGGTCTCGCCGGTCAGCGTCTTCGAACGGAAACACTATTTCTATCCGGATTTGCCGAAAGGCTATCAGATTTCCCAGTACGCCACCCCCCTTTTGACCGGGGGAGGGCTCCGGATCCGGACCGGGGCGGGAGAGAGGACGATTCGCATCCACCGGATGCATCTCGAGGAGGACGCCGGAAAGAACCTTCACGCCGGAATCCCGGACCGAAGCCATGTCGATCTGAACCGGGCCGGCGTTCCCCTCCTTTAAATCGTTTCCGAGCCCGATATCCGGAGTCCCGACGAGGCGGTCGATTACCTCAAGAGGCTGCGCCAGTTGCTGCGGGCGACAAAGGTCTCCGACGGGAACATGGAGGAAGGCTCCTTCCGCTGCGACATCAATCTTTCCATCCGCCGCCCGGGTTCCACAACCTTCGGGACGCGGGTGGAAATCAAGAATGTCAACTCCTTCCGGTTTGTCCACAAGGCCATGGTCCACGAGATCGAACGCCAGATCGAGGCAGTGGAGGCGGGGGAGAAGATCGTCCAGGAGACGCGTCTCTTCGATCCTGTCTCGGGCCGGACAAAACCCATGAGGAGCAAGGAGGAGGCCCTCGACTACCGTTACTTCCCCGAGCCGGATCTTCCGCCCCTCGTCCTCCCACCCGCACTGGTCGAGGAGGAACGGAAGGCCCTTCCCGAACTTCCCGAGGAGAGGGTCGAACGTTTTTGCACCGAGATTGGACTCCTTCGTGCGGATGCGGAGATCCTCGTGGCCGAAGAAGAGCTTGCCCGTTACTTCGAGGAGGGGCTCTCTCTCTTCCGCGCCTCTTTGGCTCCCGGGGAACCATTCAGAAAAGCCCGGGAGCGCTGGACATCCTTTGTCCTCTCCGAAGTGCTTCGGGAGGTCAATCGTCGCGGCGAGGCGGTGCTCGAGGGAGAGACCTCCGTTTCCCACGCGGTTCGACTTCTCGAAAAGGTCCTTGGAGGTTCCCTGTCGTTTTCCCAGGCCAAGGAGGTCTACAGTCGGGCGGTCGAGGAAAACAGAAGTCCGCTTTCGCTCGTCGAGGAACTCGGCCTGGTGCAGCTTTCCGGAGACGACGAGCTGACTGCCCTGGTGGAGGCCGTCCTTGCCGAGAATCCCGCGGAGGTTGACTCCTACAGGAGTGGAAAGGACCGCCTGTTCGGATTTTTTGTCGGAGCGGTGATGAAGAAGTCCCGGGGAAAAGCCAATCCGGAGAAGGTGAACGAGATTCTCCGGGCCAAGCTGAAAGGGTAGGTCGATGCGTCTTTTGTTTTCCTTGTTGGCTTTGGGGATTCTTGCCGCCGGTTCGCCCGCGGCGGCCTCGGAGGACCCCTTCGCCTATCTTCCCCTTGTTCCCATGAAAAAGGTCTACGAAGGGCTGGGCGGAAAGATCCGGATCGACGAGTCGATCCGGCCCCTGGCCGCGTCTTCGGGAGCTCCCCGAACAATCGAGGTGGTCCGGAAAATCGCCTACCTGAACTTTCCGGCGAAGACGATCGTCTCCACATATTCCTTTGATCCCTCAACCGGAAACTATGCGAAGCTCTCCAGCACCTCGGCCTTTTCGAAGGCCGTTTTCCATTACCACCCTCCGCTTGTCCGGGCGCATCTTCCCTTCAAAAAGGGTGACCGCTGGGATGGGGAGGACGGCCAGAACACAATCCGTGACCGGGTCTGGGGAAAGGTCCGGATCACTCTTCCGGCCGGAACCTTCATATGCTGGGTTGTCCGGAGAAAGCTGACCTACGATCTGATCAGTCGCCGGTCGACCCAGTACCTCTACGAATATTACGCCAAGGGCGTCGGCTTTGTCGGGGAGGGGGGGTGGTCGGCCACCGGAAAGTGGCACTGGTCAAAACGCCTTCTTTCCTTCAAAATGGTGTCGGGCGCTTCCGGTTGATCCGTTTGCGGGCCCGAATTCTTTCTTCACCGCCGGAGAGACCATGGTCCGAAAGATTCGCCCAGGAGCGGTCCTGATGATGTCCGCTGCCATGATCCTGGCGGGATCGCTTGCCTCGCTCGGCGGCCGGTGGCTGGAGGACCGCTCGGGTTTCTGTCTTTCCTGCCATGAAATGGCGTTTTACGGAAAAACCTGGAAGGAGTCGGGGGCGGCCGACCACCATGCACGCTGCATCGACTGCCATTCTGGGGCGGGGATTCTCGGGGCTCTCTCGGCCCAGATGACGGGAGCCGGAGAGCTTGCGAAGCATTTTCTGGGCCATCCACACCCGGCACGAACCTACGGGCCGGGGATCGTTCCGAACAACAATTGCGTTAAATGCCATGTCCATGGCTATCTTCGTCCGGCCCACAAGAATTTCGAAGTCCGGACGCACGAGTGCGCCTATTGCCACAATCATTTTGAAGACCGGAATTTTTCCGGGGAGATTCCGCTCTCGATGGAGCGCTACCAAGAACGATTCGCGAAGGGAGAGTTCAATGAGTGAGATCGACCGTATCCATGGACGGGAGGTCCTCGATTCCCGGGGAAATCCAACCGTCGAAGTTGAGGTGACCCTTGCCTCGGGGGCCTCCGGCCAGGCGATCGTTCCTTCGGGAGCCTCGACCGGGGCCAGGGAGGCTCTCGAGCTCCGGGACCACGATCCCGAGAGGTTCGGTGGAAAAGGCGTCCGCAAGGCGATCGACAATATTTCGGGAATCATCCGGGACACGCTCGAAGGACTTCCGGGTGAGGATCAGGTTCTGGTCGATGAAACGCTGATCTCTCTCGACGGGAGCGAAAACAAGTCGGTTCTGGGAGCCAACGCCATGCTGGGGGTTTCGATGGCCGTCGCCCGGGCCGCCGCGGCCGAACGGGAGCTCGATCTCTACCGCTGGCTGGGAGGAGCCCTTGTCCGGACTCTTCCCACCCCCTTCATGAACGTGATCAACGGAGGGGCCCACGCCGACAACAATCTCGACTTTCAGGAATTCATGATCGTTCCCCACGGAGCGGAAAGTTTTTCGGAAGCCCTCCGGATGGGGGCGGAGGTCTTTGCCGCCCTGAAGGGGGTTCTGAAGTCGCGGGGACTGACCACGCTCGTGGGGGACGAAGGGGGGTTCGCTCCCTCGCTCGCCTCCCATGACGAAGCCTTCGACCTTCTCCTGTTGGCGATCGAGAAGGCCGGATACCGTCCGGGAGAGGATGTCTCCCTGGCGCTCGACGCGGCCTCTTCGGAATTTTACAAGGAGGGTTCCTACCTCCTGGAGGGGGGAAAGAAACGCCTGAGTGCGGTCGAGCTCGTCGATTATTATGCCCATCTGGTCAAGACCTATCCGGTAGTCTCGATCGAGGACGGCCTGGCGGAGGATGACTGGGAGGGCTGGATTGCCATGACCTCCCGGATCGGCTCCCAGGTCCAGCTCGTAGGGGATGATATTTTTGTCACCAACCCCGCCATTCTCGCCGAAGGAATCAGAAACGGCGCAGGAACGGCCATCCTGATCAAGCTCAACCAGATAGGGACGGTGAGCGAAACGATCGAGACGACCCGTCTGGCCATGGATCATCGCATGGGCGCCATGATTTCCCATCGGTCGGGGGAGAGCGAGGATACCTTCATCGCCGATCTGGCGGTCGCGACAGGGGCGGGACAGATCAAGACCGGTTCGCTCGCCCGCGGTGAGCGGACCGCCAAATACAACCGGCTTCTCCGGATCGAGGAGGCGCTGGGAGACACGGCCCGTTTTGCCGGGCTGTCACTGGTTCGCCGAAGATAGGACCGTTCATGGGATCTCCCGCGCAAAAACTGGTTCGTGAAAAGGGAAATGGCCAGCTCTGGTTCTACTGGATCGTCGGGGCCGCTCTCTGGCTCTGGACGGGAGGGGCTCTCCTCTCATCCACGACGGGAATCCTTCCTCTCATTTCCTATGTCTTGAAGGAAAGGGAGGCGAGCCACGCACTCTCGCGGATCCAGGGGCGCGTCCATCTTCTTGAATCCCGTGTCAGTTCTTTGCGCAAGGATCCCTTCGCACTGGAGCGTCAGGCTCGCGAAAGGGAGCACCGACTGCGTCCGGGTGAAATCCTCGTGCTGCCCCGAAGGGCCCAGGAATGACGTTGATTTTTTAGGTGAGATTGCGTTAGGATCATGGCTTGTTGTGTTCATTCCAAATCGGTGTCGCGCATGAGTCTTACGCGACAGTCAAACGGTCAAGGCGTTAGAGGAGCCTTCCGGTAAGACCGGGAGGCGTTCCTGGGAGAAAACGAGCGCATGTCGAGTGTCATCAAAAAGCGTCGCAAGAAGATCCGGAAACACAAATACAAGAAGCTTCGGAGACAATCCCGTCACAAGAAGAAGTAGCGTCGGTCTGGTCAGGCTGGAAGGGGATTCGTCGTGAATGAGCGGAGGCTGGTGATCGGAGGAACGTTTTTCCTGTTCCTTGTCGCGTCGGGCATCGTCACCTATGAGCAGATCCAGATCGGAAATCTGCAGGGACAACTTCGCCACCTGAAGATTCTCATGAAGGCGGGCGTCCGCGCTGTCCCCTCCCCTTCCCCCTCCTCTCCGGCCGCGTCCCAAAATCCCTCCGGGGCGTCGAGTTTCGAGTCAGACACCGTCAATACGGCGATGGGAATCAAGGATTTTTCCACCCTACTGCCGACCATGGTTTCGCAAGGGCGTTCTCTTGCGCTCAGCCATCGGTCCCAGGTCCGCTTTGTCGCCTATCATCTCGTCGTCTTCGAGCTGCAGGACAAGAAGGGCCACACCATTCCGGTTCTTTTCAATGTCGAGGATCCGGAAACTCCCGTTTCCTGGCGGTATCTTTACTCCTTTTCAACGCATTAACCGATAATCCTTTACTTAAGTTCGCCCATTCCCGTCTGTTCGGATGCGTCTCATTGCATCCGTCGAAAGAGCCCTTAAAAAAACGACCCCTGTCGAAAAAAGACCGCCGTGCGGATGTTTCTTGCCGGGAGAGCGGGGAGTAAGGAAGGAAAAGGCCCCTCGAGGGGGCCTCTCCGACACGATCAGAATGATTGTGGGGCGGGTTGACCCTTGATCCCGGTCTTTTGCAGGATTTTTTGGGGTCCGACGATGACGGTGACGAAGGGCTTGTCGCGAAGGAGATGCCGGCCAGCCGCCAGGGCCGATTCAGGTGTCACCCGGCGCACCTGGTCCGGATAATCGGTGAAATAGGTGAGTTTCAGGTTGTCGCTCCAGACGACGAGAAGGAGAGAGGCGAGCTTCGATGTGGTGTTCATCAGGAAGGGGAAGCCACCCACAAGCTCGTCCTTGACCGCCTTCACCTTTTCCGGGGAGGGAGGAGTGGTCGCGGCCGCGGCGAGAACTTTGTTCATTGCCGTGATGACCTTTTTCGTGTTCGGCGCGTGGGTCTGAAAATTGACGAGGAACGGGCCGGGGCGGCGTTCGGCATCGAGGCCGGTGTGGATGTAGTAGACCAGCCCCATCTTCTGGCGGACGACGCGGTTCAGGGTTGAGGTGTTGGTGCCTCCGAGAATCATGTTGAAGACCAGTGCATTATAGAAGGAGGGATCCTGCCGCGCGATGCCGGGTGTTCCGTAAAAGACGGTGGATTGTCTCAGTTCGGGTTTGTCGACGAGAAAGATCCCTGTTTTGGGAGAGGTCATCGCCACCCGGGTGTGCGGGGCGGGAGAAGAGACGGGTTGAGGGGCCCAACTTCCGAAATAGCGCCGGGCCAAATCCAGTCCTTCCCTGGGGGAAATGTTCCCGGCCAGAATCAGAACGGAGCGGTCGGGACGATAGCGGGCCGCCACGAATTCCGCCAGGTCGCTGCGGGTAATCCCCTTGAGGGATCCGGATGTTCCCGCGGGAGGATGGCCATAAGGACCATGGCCGAAGAGCAGGCGGTAGAAAAGGTCGGTTCCCTTCGGCCCCGGGTGGCTCTCGGCATCGATCAGGGAAGCGATGGTGCTCGCTTTCTTTACGTCGAACTCCCGTTGAGGGAATGTCGGGCTTGCAACCATTTCCGAGGCGAGGGAAAGAAGCGTGGGAGCTTCCGTCGAAAGACTGTCCCCTGAAACGGTGGTGAAATCCCGTCCTGCGGACGCCTCAAGGGAGCCACCCGTTCCGTCGACGATCCGGAATATCGAAAGCGCGTCGTGATTCCGGGTGCCTCTCCCCAAAAGACCCGCCGCAAGCGCCGCCGTTCCACCCTTTCCGGGCGGATCCTCCGCCGATCCGGCACGAATGCCGATCCGGAAGGAGATCAGGGGAAGATCGGGGCGGGGCACCACATAGACGGCAAGCCCATTGGGCAGGCGGGACGAGTAGATGGATGTGTGCATCGCCGGAACGGGATACCGGACGACGGCCTCCGGGGAGACGGGTTGCGATTTGTTCCCAGCCCCGACGGAAGACGGGGAAGATGGGGTATGGGCGCATGCCGAAAGAAAAGCCAGGGAGCCTAACAGAATTCCTGACAGCGTTCTGGTGGATGCAGGTGTGTTCAGAGGGGCCATGGTTCTCTCCTGTTATAAAAATCCGTCCCGGCGTATCCCAGGGTCTCCGGTTTTTCAATGTTTATCGTACGATCCGTCCCGGATGCGAAAAGGTGGGCCGGCGCAGGGGCCCGGTCGGAAAAAGATAGCCGACCGTCTCGTTTGTTTTCCGGAGATACCTTCGGGCGACCCGCATCACATCCCCTGCCGTCACGGCCTGGATGTTCCGGACGTAATGGGTGAGATAGCTCATGGGAACCCTGTCGGCAGACATCATGCCGAGAAGCATTCCCATACCGAAGGCCGACTCCTGGTTCATGACGAACTGGGTGAGGATCTGTTTCTTGGCCGATTCGAGAAGATCCAGGGAGACCGGGGTCGTTTTGACCTTTTTGATGACGGCGTCGAGTCGTTTTCTGAGGAGCGGTGGAGAGGTCTTCGGAAGACCCTGGGCATAAAAATAGAAAAGGCCGGGGTCCGCCGTCAACGGATCGTAGGACCCTTCGGCATCCACAGCGACGGGATGTCGGTAGATCATGTCCTGATAGAGGAGTGAGGTCCGGCCTCCGGAAAGAACCTGGGCGAGCACCACGAGGGCCATGGCATCCCGGCTCCTGAAGTTGGGGGTATGAAAGGCCATCATGGTGATGGGAAGCATGGCCGGTTTTCTGACGACCGTCATCCGGAGGTGATGCTGGGGAGGTTCGGCGGGGATCCGGACTTTGGCAAGCCGTCCCCGGGGAATGCTCCCGAAATAGGAGCGTATCTTTTTGACAAGAGTCTCTTCGTCGACCGGTCCGACCACCACGATCGTCGCATTGTTCGGCATGTAGTGGGCCCGGTAATAGTTCAGAATGTCCCTTCGGGTGGTATGCTGGATGTCCTTTTCCCATCCGATGACCGGGTTGTGGTAGGGATGTACGGCATAAGCCGTGGCATAGACTTTTTCCACGAGCTTCTGAGTCGGGTCGTCATAGTCGTTCCGCCGTTCTTCCAGAACGATATTGCGTTCGCGTTCGACCTGGTCGGGGGAGAGCAGGAGGTGGGTCATCCGGTCGGATTCGATGGCCAGCGGGAGATCGATCCTGTCCGGTGCCACGTTTTCGAAGTAGGCCGTGAAATCATAGTCGGTAAAGGCGTTCAGCTGGCCACCCACGCCGTTGATGAGGGTGTCGAGCTTTCCATGGGGGAACTTTTTCGTTCCCGTGAACATCATATGTTCATTGAAGTGCGAGATACCGGTCCGGCCCCTGTGTTCATTCCTGGAGCCGACACGGTACCAGATCTGGAAGGTCAGGGTAGGGCTGTAGGGATCGTTCACAGTCACGAGAGTCAACCCGTTTTTGAAATGATGGAGATGAGGCTTTAGGGCGAGAGAGAGTGGAGAACCGGCAGTCGGAGGAGTCGTGGCATGAGCCTGATTTCCGGAAAAAAGGAGAAATATCGGGAGCACAAGCCGGAAAAAAAGCTGGAAAGCAGGACGGGCTTGACGGGGGAAACGGTCAGTCATGGGCAGGCTCCCTTTGATAGGATAAAGATCAGAGTAATTCCGGCCTCCCGGTATAAAGGTGTGGGCAGGAAGGCCTCCACGGTTACTTCAGATGGGGAACCGGACGTTTCTCCTCCAGATCGAGGAGGCGGACCCAGGTGGTAATGTCTGTCCGGTCGGGATCGAGCGATTTGAGGACAGAGTCGAACCAGGCCTTTTTTTCGGGAGTGTCGGGAGCGGCCGATTCGTAAGTGTGGTTGAAGGCGTTTGCGGCCTCAGGGGAAAGGGCTTTCGGAAACCGCTTCCAGAGTTCGGCGTAGACGGTTTCGTCCGAAGAGTGTGTCTGGACAATCCGGGCGAAATCCTCCGCGGAAATCCCGATATGGTTCAAAAACATCTGGTCGAGGGGGCAGTTGTAAGAGTATTCTCCGAGGGTCCCGGCATTGTAGGCCCTCGCCTTGTCGATGATTCTTTTGAGATGGTCGATGCCGTGCAGCCTGTCGACCGGGCTTCTTGGAAAGGATTTCCTCAAATCCATGAATACCTCCTTTAATTGGTTTTTCTTGAGGCGGGGGCTTTGAGTCCCCGCGGTGAGCGAAAGGCTTATTTTTCGAGGATATCACAGGACATGCATTCGGAAAAGCCGCAAATTCCGGCAATCAGGGCTCCGTCATAGTTAAGCTGGGAATGGCTTGTATTTGGGATTTTTGCCTCCCGCTGGCTTTTTGAAAAAGACTTCGTTTCCATGGGAGTCATGAGTGACTCCCCTTCCTCTTGTCCCCTGGATCTCCAATCGATGACCGTCCGACCGATCTCTCCGGATGAGACCTGTCGCTGGAATGCCCTCATGCAGGAACACCACTACTTGGGGTTCGTCGTCTCGTCGGGGAGACGCTCAAGTATGTCGCTCTCTCCGGTTCCACCTGGGTGGCCCTTTTGGGGTGGGGAGCCGCCGCCTTCAAATGTGCCGACCGGGATCGCTTTATTGGCTGGGTTCCGTCCGAGCACTTTCGCCGGTTGCGCTTCATTGCGAACAACCAGCGTTTTCTCATTCTTCCTTCGACGACCCGCACCCCCAATTTGGCGTCTCGCGTATTGGGACTCTGTCTGCGCCGCCTGTCGTCTGACTGGATCAAGATCTACAATCACCCGATTCTTCTGGCCGAGACCTTCGTGGACCCCTCCCGGTTTACCGGAACCTGTTACAAAGCGGCCGGGTGGATCTGTCTGGGCGAGGCCCGAGGGTTTGGACGAAATGGCGGGGTCTACTATGCGCATGGTCGCACGAAAACCATCTGGGTCCGTCCGCTTCACTCCCGGGCGTGCGCGATTCTGGCCGCCCCTCTTGATGACCCTCTTTTAACCGGAGGTTCCATGTCAGCGATTCCCTTTTCCTCGCTGGACCTCGAGGGAAAAAAACGGACTCTTCACCCTCCTCAAGGAGACGGTGAAGGATCTCCGAAAACCCCGAGGGATCCGGCACAACTCTCTCTCCATTCTCCTTCTCGCCCTCGCCGCGGTCCTTTCTGGAAAGCGCTCCTATGAAGGGATCTTCCGCTGGGCCAAGGATCTCTCCCAAAACCAGCTCAAGCGTCTGGGGTGCCGCTGGTCGCCCACCAGGGAGTCCTACTCCCTCCCAGCGAGCCTACGATCCGGAGAGTCCTTTCGAACGTTGATGCCACCGCCCTCGACACCGTTCTCTCGCAGTACATCGTTGCGCACTCCTCCGGGAAGGCCATCGCCATGATATGTTCCGGGAGCCACTCCCCCAAAAATGCTCCGGCGACCTCCTCGGAGCTCGCCTGGACCCGAACGTCACACAACGCCGCCAGCTTCTTCGGGTCCCGCTCCCCCTTCACGATCGCTCGCGTGATCGCCATCCCGCTCACTCCTCCAATATCCGACAGCACATTCTGGAGCGGCATGTTCATCTCCGTATACGCCTTCTGGATCAGCTGGATCTGGTGGCTCTGGTCCCGCACCAGATTGTCCCGCGTCCGCACCATCGTCCGCAGCGCCACGATCTGACGTTCCGGACGGAAGGCCCCCTTCAGAAGGCCAAACGAGTGGAGTTGCTGGATCCACTGGCAGTCCATCACATCCGACTTCCGTCCCGACACGTTCTTCACATGGCGGGCGTTCACCAGCGTCACCTCGAATCCCGACGCCTCCAGGATGTCGTACGCCGGGATCCAGTAGACCCCGTCGACTCCATGACCACCTTCCGGACCCGGCACGTCTTCAACCACTCCAGCATCTCGTAGACGTTGGCCGTAAAGCTCCCGAGGTCCTCAACGGAGCCACTTGAGAGTGCGCCTTGCGCGGCGAACCAATTGAGAATGAGATCCTTGTGCCGACGGGTCATTTGGGCCACTTTCTTCATGGCTCAAGACCGGAGCGCATGGTACGATTGCACCAGGTATGAAGAAAGTATTCGGCGACTTTTACATCGGTGAACGACCAGAAACGCTGGAAGTCCTCCCGTAAGAGATAGGCGCGAACTGTCGACAGATTCAGTTTAAGAAATTCGGAAAGGCGGACCGTTTGTTTTTCGGTCAAGTTTTCGGGGCGTTTGAGAAGGGCCTATGCTTCATGCAAGATTACGCTATAACTGGACACAAGGCTCTTCAAATGCTAACAGTATCCGCATCTAAAGCCAGAGGATCTGAAAGCTCAATTGAAAAATCGTATTTTACAGGATACAATCAATCATGATCGAAGTCCGTCAGACTGATACTTATTCCGAATGGTTTTCAGAACTTCGGGATCCAGCCGCAAAGGCCAGAATCGATATTCGGATTCGCCGGCTTTCCCTCGGAAATCCTGGAGATGTGAAACCGGTAGGGTCCGGTATCTCCGAAATGCGAATTGACTACGGACCAGGATATCGCATTTATTTCACGCAATGCGGGCCCACGATTGTTATTCTTCTGGCCGGGGGAGACAAGAGTACACAGGAAAAGGATATCAGAACGGCCCATGAACTTGCCGACAAACTTTAGGGGGATTAAGATGCAAAAAACAAAAACCCGACTTTGGGATTCGGCAGAACATCTGGAAACCGAAGAAGATATGGCCGCTTATCTTGAAGCGGCTCTCGAAGATGGAGACCCTGCCCTTGTGGCAGCGGCTCTTGGAGATATAGCCCGGGCCAAGGGAATGACACAAATTGCCCGCGAAACCGGGCTTGGCCGTGAAAGCCTTTATAAGGCTCTCTCTGCAGAAGGAAATCCCGAGTTTGCAACGGTTCTCAAAGTTCTGCGATCCCTTGGATTACGACTTCATGCCACGGTCGGTTGATGGCACATCGAAGGGGCAGGAGGCTGTCGGCTCCTCCTCCTGCATGCCGGACTTTTTCAGGCGTCCCCCGACAATCGACGTGCAGCCGCCCTCCACGACCCCAATCGAGGCCGACAAGCCCTGAGCCCGAGACTCCGGATTTCTCATTCTCTCGCGATTGTTCTCGAAGGTGGTTCGACAGTACCCAGCCTCTATGATGGACCCGTAAAACTAGACAAAAAACAGGGGGGAGCCTAACCCATCTTTCGAGGTAAATCGTCAAACTTGAGAAAAATGAGCCATTTTTAGAGTAAAAGTGGCGCCAGTTCTAGATGCTGATGTTGGCTTTACGAAAAAGCAACTTAATTTTAAGCTAAGTTGCCAATTCGTATTGCAGTCCGTGGCGACCGAGGGATAAAGTCAACCAAAGTTTGGAGTTGAGTGGAATCGTCGCATCCACTCTTTCAGCCGCGAATGGTAGGCGGAAGCTGCTGGATATGGTAGACCCCGGTCAAGACTCGGATCTCCTTGCTCAGGTTCACCGCCCGATGGGCCACGCTCCTCTCCCGAGCCGCCAGGGCGATAGGACCTTTCCCTCTCCCGTCCGAGCACAGGACCGCATCCCGGGCCAAAAGGGGTTTCAGCACCGCGAAGGTCTCCCGGTGGCCGTCCTTGGGAAGAATCGCATCGGCGGTCGCACCCGACCGGTCCCGGACCACCAGGACGGGAACCTGTTCCCGGGAGGGCCCTCGCTTTTGAGCCCGACCGCCCCGTTTTCGGGCCCGTCTCGGGAGCCCGCCCCGTTGTCCCTTGTAGGATCTCAGAAACCAGGTTTCGTCGGTTTCGACGATGCCGCTTTCCTGTCGGGCTTTCAAACAGGCGGGCAAGGCCAGAAACCGGTGTCTCCACAGAAAGGCCGCTTTCGTGTTGATCCCGCACCGTCCGGCCGCCTTCCGGACCGATTCCCCCTCGCTGAATGTCTCCAGGTAAAACATCCACCGATCCTTGTGGTGCAGTCCCGAGAGGGGCGTGTTCGTCAAGGCATTGAAGGTGCGAGGACATCCCCGGCACCGGACGCGCGGGAGCCCGGCGGCCTGTTCCCACGGCCGGATCTCCGGATGGTGGCAATGGGGACAGGCCGTGGGGGTTCCCACCAGCGAGGACACCTCGGCCACCAGGTCTTTCTTGTCTCGATGATCGATCGCAATCCGCAAATCATGTCTCTGCGCCGATGTCATGGTCGGAACAGCTCGAAGACATCGTTGGAATGTGCATTTCTTCATGGGAATCATCTCCTGAATCAGGTCTACACCTGATCAGGAGCCTTGCAACACGAATAGGTAACATAGCCTAATCTTAATACAGGGCTCCGTCATAGTTAAGCTGGGAATGGCTTGTATTTGGGATTTTTGCCTCCCGCTGGCTTTTTGAAAAAGACTTCGTTTCCATGGGAGTCATGAGCGACTCCCCTTCCTCTCGTCCCCTGGATCTCCAATCGATGACCGTCCGACCGATCTCTCCGGATGAGACCTGTCGCTGGAATGCCCTCATGCAGGAACACCACTACTTGGGGTTCGTCGTCTCGTCGGGGCGGGGGCTCCCTCCATCGCCCCCGTGCTCGACACGTTCGCCAACAAGTCTTTCCGGACCTTACGCTTCCTCGGACTCTAATCTTCGGAGCTCGGCCATGCATCCTCCGGAGACGTTAAAGGAACACAGGCGTTCTGCGTCTTTTTTTCTCTCTTGTTTCTGACTTTTCCCCGATAATTCCTGAAAAATTCTCCCTTCAAATAAAAACTCCCTGCTTTCAAAGGCGATGGGCTTCTTTGGGTTCGATCCTTCGGCTCCTTGCCCCGACTTTGACGGGGGCCTGTCCGGCAATAAGGGAAAGATTCGGCGAAAAGCGGGGAGGAAGGGTTCGGGGGGGTGGGGCGTCCGGCCGCATTGACCGGAAACACATTGCCCTTTTGGAAAATTCGGTCTATCCTGTAGGCGTGTTCTGATGAGTTAGACAGAACATGTGCGGGCTTTCCAATCTGGGTCACTTGGGCCACGCTGGGCCACGCCGATCAAAAGGAGCTGTCCCTTGACACTTCTGGTTCTCGTTCTTTTGTCGACCATCGTGATTGCGCTGGGAGGCGTGTCGATCTCCCTGGGCCTGGGAATCCGCCATCCGGTCAGGGGGGCGGTCGCCCTGACCATAGGCGGTCTTGTCGTCCTGGCCGGCGTGACGCTCCTTTACAAGTCTCTTCAGCACAAGAAGCTCGCAGGTCGGGCCGATGACGTCATCGTCAATGCGGAACACTACTTCAACTATCGGAACCGCCACCTAGTTCGGCATTCGCCCAATATCCGGATAAAGGGTGCCGGGAGCCCAGTCAAGCCAGGCCAGAAGCCGGTTGTCGTGGGGCACTAGCCCCGCTTTTCGCTGACGTTTCTCGAGGGCGACCAGTTCCCGTTCCTCGCGTTGGGACTGTAACCTGAAGCGGCGAGCCCAGCTGACGACGCGAACGACATACCGTTCAACGGTGTGAGCCCCCCGGCTGTTGACATATCCGCCATGGCGCCACCGGGCTTTTCCGGCATTGTAGGCGGCTACGGCATCAGCTCCGTAAGGGTGCTTCTGAAGCAGCCAGGCCAGGTATCTGACTCCGTAGGTAAGGTTGACAGCTGGATCGTAGAGTTTTTTGACGGACCCCCGGAGGCCCATCCACCGGGCGGTTCGGGTCGTTATCTGCATCAGTCCCAGTGAGACATCATGAATGCGTTCTTCCACACGACTTTTGCGGGGGTCGAACCGCGATTCCTGCGCGACGATTCCCGCCACGAGGACCGGGTCGATGTGGTGTTTGCACGAGATTTGTGTGATGAGGTGCGAATAGGGAACAGTTGGTGATAGAAGATGGGCGCTCAGGCACCATGCCACGGATTGATGAATCATCCAATTCAATGCGCAACCTCCGGATGAGGATGGCTGATCCATTCCCGAGCCGGTCACTTCTATTCGTTTGCCCGTAATTGCGGGGCTGCGAAATAATGACCGGACCTCCATCGAGCCGTGAGCCCGACCGGACTCCGGCGCTCCCGACGGGGTGCATGGCCCCGCGGAAGTGTGTCTCAATCCCCGTTCGATGGCAGGAACGATTGACATGTTTAGTATAGAATCAGACTTGTCTGAGGTCAATAAAAATATTATTTGTCGCTAATATGTTGATATAAATAGAAATGTTTGCTTTCGTACTGTGACGGCCGTCACCTTTTTGAAGGGCCTTATATTTTATTATTTAATGGCATTATCTTATGATAACCCATACTCCGGATAGATGGTTGTCAAAGGCCGGCCTGGCCTCCCGTGGAGAGGTTCTCGAGTGGATTGCCGAAGGCAGGCTCTCACTGGGGGGGCGGCCGGTTGATTCGGACAAGGCCGTTCCCTCACCCCGGTCTACGCGGGAAAAAATGATCCTGCCCCCTTTCTCTCTCGACGGGATCCGTCTTGTTCCGCCCAAACCTATTCTCCTTGGACTCAACAAGCCCCGGGGCGTCCTTGTGACGCGAAACGATCCCGGGGGGCGCCGGGTGATCGGGGACCTTGTCGCCCAAAGCCCTTGGAGCGGAACCGGTTTCGGGGCGATCAGGCCCCTCGGTCGTCTTGACCAGGCCTCGGCGGGGCTGATCCTTCTCACCAACTTTCCAGAACTTTTCAGTGACTTTCTCGACCCCGCGTCGCGGACTCTCCGGAGCTACCGGGTTCAGATTTCTCCCCCGCTCAGGGAATCCGACCGGATCATGTTTTTTGAAGGTCGTGGAGGAGAAGCGCCCGGCTACGGACAAATCGAAGTCGCTCCCGAAAAGCGTTCCCTTCGCTCGGAATGGATTCATGTCCGTCTGTCGGAGGGAAAGAACAGGGAAATCCGAAATTTTCTCTCCTGGTACGGATACCGGGTCATTCATCTGATCCGGACCTCCTTCGGTCCCTATTTCCTTGGCGGGCTGCTTCCGGGGGCGATCGAAGACCTGACGGGGCGCGAGGAGGAAGCGGGTGTGCGCTGGATCTCCTGGGCGGGGAGTCCTTGACAGGGTGAAAAATGACGATATATTTTGAATTGAAAGGAACCACAGACCATGAAACATCCAGGAAATCCATCTTCGCCGGGTTTTCGCCCGGCCTCAAAAAAGGAGAAAGCCATGACAAGTCTGTTGCGTTGGGATCCCGTCAAGGAATTCGATGATCTCGCACGTCGTTTCACCCCTTTTGTGCTTCGGAATCCGGATGGCCGGACCGAGGAGAGGCAGGGGAGAAAAACGGTGGAATGGACTCCGAGCGTCGATATATCCGAGGAAGAAGGGGCCTATATCGTCAAGGCCGAGCTTCCCGAGATCCAGAAGGAAGCCGTCAAGGTCGTCATTGAAAACGGCGCCCTGACCATATCCGGAGAGAGGACCCGGAATGTTGAAAACAAGGGTGTCCGCTATCATCGGGTGGAGCGGGAGTATGGGGCGTTCCTGCGCTCTTTCACCCTTCCCGAGGACGCAGACCCGAAGAAGATCTCCGCCAACATGAAAGACGGGGTTCTGACAGTCCGGATCGAAAAGCTGGCGGAGGCGAAACCCCTTGCCGTCGAAATCAACGTCGAATGACGGACAGGGAAGGCGCGTTCGATCCGGGCATGAGCCCGTAGAGATCCCTTTTTGAAGGGATCAGAAATCCGGAATGGATTGGAGGGGGACTTCGTGTCCCCCTTTTTGTTGTGTTTGTGCGATAATCGCCCTGCAGCTGTTTGATTCCTTGACACAAAGTTGGGAGGGGGTTTTTTTTGTTCGCTCCGACAAAGGATGACATCAATTTTTCCCCCGAGTTCGCCCTGTTTGATTCCGGGATGGGGGGCTTGTCCGTTCTTCGGCATTTTCTCGATTTTTTCCCCCGTCAGGATTTCGTCTATCTTGGAGACATGGCCCGTTTCCCGTACGGGTCGAAGTCGCGGGAAACAATCCGGAGATTCGCAATCGAGGATGCCGCATCCCTGATGGCCTTTCGCCCAAGGACTCTCGTGGCTGCCTGCTTCACCGTGTCCAGCCAGGCTCTGGACGACCTGGTCGCGTTCTGCTCCCCCGTGAGAGTCGTCGGGATGGTCGAGGCGGGAGCCCTTGCCGCGCTTTCCAGGACAAAAACAGGACGAATCGGCGTTCTCGGGACGGAAGGAACCATCCAGAGCGGTGCCTATCCCGCGATCCTTCGCCGCCTGTCGGGCCGTGATGCCGAAATGCTGGGAATTGCCTGTCCCCTCTTTGCTCCCATGGTCGAGGAAGGATGGATCGACGGCGACATTCCCGAACGGGTCGCCCGGGAATATTTGTCTGTATTTCTGGACAGCCGCGACACCGGGGTGGATACCGTGATCCTGGGGTGCACTCATTATCCCCCCCTTCTGCCCCTCCTGACCCGCCTCTTTCCGGGAATCACCTTCATCGATCCCGGCTATGAGCTGGCGATGTCGGAACGGATCCACGTCGAGGAGGGGCACGGAAGTGGCCAGGGTCGTGTCTCCTATTTCGTGACGGACGGATGTCGCCGGTTCCAGCGGGTTGGACAGCATCTTCTGGGAAGAACGATCGACAATGTCCGGGAGATCACCATTTCGGGTGATTTTCCGATAGTGGAAAAATCAGGGAGGTATTAGTGAGACACGACGGAAGAATGCCGGACCAACTGAGAGCCCTCGCCATCGATCCTTCTCCGAACAGGTATGCCGAAGGGTCGTCGCTCGTCAGGATGGGGTTCACCCATGTCCTGACGACTGTGAGCATGGAAGAAAAGGTTCCCCCCTTTCTCAAGGATCAGGGCCGGGGCTGGGTGACGGCCGAATACGGGATGCTGCCCCGTTCGACCCACGAGCGCTCTCCTCGTGAGGCGGCAAGGGGAAAGCAGAGTGGGCGAACCCAGGAAATTCAGCGGCTCATCGGCCGAAGTCTCCGGTCAGTGGTGGACTTTGAAGGAATGGGAGTCCGGACGGCGACGATCGACTGCGACGTGATCCAGGCTGACGGCGGAACGCGTTGCGCCTCGATCGGTGGAGCCTTCGTGGCGCTCGCGCTCGCCTTTTCCAATCTTAAAAAGGCGGGGGTCCTGACCGGGATTCCCCTGAAGGACTACCTGGCGGCCGTATCGGTGGGCATCGTGGAGGGGGAGCCCTGTCTCGATCTCTGCTATGTCGAAGACTCGACGGCGGATGTGGACATGAATGTGGTCATGACCGGCCGGGGAGAGCTCGTGGAGGTGCAGGGGACGGCCGAGCACCGTTCCTTCTCTCGCAAGGACATGGATCGTCTCTTGGATCTGGCATGGAAAGGGATTTCGGAAATTGTCGACCTCCAGAAAAGGATCGTCTCAATCGGATGAGGAACAGAAAAACCGGGTCCGGGAATTCGAGCGTCTCCTGGGCCGCGAGGATATCAGGCTTTCCTGCAGGGAGATGAAGGAGATCCTTTCCGGCCGATCCGGAAAGGAAGGGATGCATTCGGATCCGCTGCTCCTTGATGTTCGCGAGGATTGGGAATACAGGTACGTCCGATTCCCGGGAGCCATTCACATTCCGCTTTCCCGCCTCCCCGAAAGCCTCGACAAGATACCGTCCGACAGAATCGTTGTCGTTTACTGCCATACGGGGATCCGTTCCCTCCTCGCCTGCTACCTGCTGCAACAGAACGGTTTTGAAAAGGTCCGGAATCTGGAGGGGGGGATCGACGAGTATGCCCGGACAATCGAGCCTGCGTTGCCCCAGTACCGTCTGGAGAATGGACGTCGTCCGCCGGAGACGGTCCTCGCCGAAAATGCACGGGGGCAGGTGAAAGGCGACCATAACCCCTGGGGGGAAGGGGTTTCCGTTCGGATTCCCCTCTGAGATCTCCTGGGGGCTTGTTCTCGGGCCGAAAGTCCGGTATGATTTGATCAGATGTATGAAATTTCCTCCGAAAGCCCATGCCGCACCGATCTTTCCGCGAAAGGCCCGGCGGATACCCGACAAGAACCGAATGAGGACCTTTAAAATGCCCCGTCCCGATTTCAGGAATCTCCTGAAGCGGAAGCCGGACGAATTCGTCGTGGCCGCTCCGGTAAAGCCATGATTACCCTGTCAGGCATCTCCAAGCATTATCCGACAAAAACACTCTTCTCCGACCTTTCTCTCCGCATTTCCCTTCGGGAACGGATGGCCCTTGTCGGTCCGAACGGAGCAGGAAAGTCTTCTTTGATGAAAATTCTGGCCGGGGTCCTTGAGCCCGATGACGGGGCGGTGAGCATGCCTCCCGGATACCGGGTGGGCTACCTGCCCCAGGAGGTCCACATCGAGGGGGAGATGACCGCTGTCGGGTGCGTCATGAGCGGGGATGCGGAGCTCATGCGTCTTGAAGAAGAGATGCGGCTCCTCGAAAAGAAGCTGGAGGCGGGGGATGCCAGGGTCCTGGATCGGTACGGAGAGGTCCAGGCGCGTTTTGGACTCCTGGGGGGGTTCGAACAGGAAACCACGGCGAGAAAGGTTCTGGCGGGGCTCGGATTCGACCAGGCGCGGATGGACGCCCGCGTCTCCGATCTTTCGGGAGGATGGCGTATGCGAGTGGCGCTGGCCCGAACCCTGGTCACGAACCCCGACCTCCTGCTTCTGGACGAACCGACCAACCATCTCGACATTCCGTCTATCGAGTGGCTGGAATCCTTCCTTCTTGACTTTCCGGGAGCGGTTCTCCTCATCTCCCATGACCGATCCTTCATGAACGGGGTCGTGGGGGGAGTCATCGAGCTTTCCGGAGGGAAGGCGACCGTCTTTACCGGCAACTACGACGCCTACCTTGCCGAGAAGGAGCGGCGGGCTCTGGCGCTTGACGCGGCCATTGCCCGTCAGGAAGAGGAGATCGCAAAGACCCAGGAGTTCATTGACCGCTTCCGCTCCAAGGCCACGAAAGCCACTCAGGTCCAGAGCCGGATCAAGGCTCTCGAAAAAATCGAGCGCCTGGAAAAGGAGGCGACCGAGAAGACCGTCCGGTTCACCTTCCCCGCGCCGGTGCGCTCCGGAGAGATCGTCGCCACCTTTTCCGAGATCGAAAAATCCTACGACGGACGCACGATTGTCCATCCCTTCGACTGGGTCCTCCGCCGGGGCATGAAGGTGGCCCTGATCGGTCCGAACGGAGCCGGGAAGTCGACCCTGCTCAAGATCATGGCGGGAGCCGTCGTTCCCGATGCCGGAAGCTACCGGACCGGCACGGGAGTCACGACCGCCTACTACTCCCAGCACCAGCTCGAAATTCTCGATCCTTCCCACACCGTTCTGGCCAGCATGGAGTCTGTGGCCCCTGACTCGGAGTCCCAGACCCGGATCAGGGGACTGCTCGGAGCATTCCTCTTCCGTCAGGAGGAGGTTTTCAAGAAGGTGGGAGTCCTGTCGGGAGGAGAAAAAAGCCGGCTGGCCCTGGCCCGCCTTCTACTCGCCCCGGCCAACCTTCTGCTTTTGGACGAGCCGACCAACCATCTCGACCTTCCCTCCCGGGAGGCTCTCGTCGGCGCTCTGGAAGCCTACCGGGGAACGCTGGTGTTCATCACCCACGACCGCTATGTCATCGAAAAAATAGCCACCGACATCATCGAAGTTCTTCCGGGGTCGATCCGTCTCTTCATGAACCACCGTTTCGAGACCTACCGCGCCAAGCGTGACGGAGTCCTGAATGTTTCGTCACCCGTGCCGCAGGGATCGTCGAAAAATATATCGGCTTCGGTGGGGGAGGAGCGCGAAAAAGGGGGAGAAGATCCGGAGATGGTTGAAAAGAGGCTCTCCTGGGTCGAGAAGGAGGTGCTTGAGCTGGAGGAAGAGGTGGAGCGCCTGTCCAGGGCCGCCTCCGGCTCCGGGCCCGAGGCCCGTCGGGCTTCCTCGAAACTCTCCGTCGCGAGGAAAAAACTGTCGGACAGAACCGCAGAATGGGAGCGCCTAGGGAGCCTGCTCGAACGATCTGTCCAACGCCCTTCCTGATCCCTTCATTCGATCGGAGGTCGGGAACGGCAGGGAGAAAAGGACAATATGAGTTCCGCCACCATCGATACCGAAAGAAAAGAGCCAACACCCGTCACGATTTTCTACCACCGTAACTGCTCCGATGGATTCGGGGCCGCCTGGGCCGCCTGGAAACGTTATTCCGGAAGACTTCCCCTGTCGTTCGTCCCCTACAACTACGGGGATCCCCTTCCGGAGATTCCCGTTGGCCAGGATGTCTTCATCCTCGACCTCTCCTTCGATCCCGTCTATCTGGCTCTTCTTCGGAACAGGGCCCATCATGTCGTTCTTCTCGATCATCACAAGAGCGCCATGGAAAAGATCGCCCCCCTTTATCCGGGGGATCCCGACATCGTCTTTGACATGGGCCGCTCGGGAGCCATGATCGCCTGGGAGCGTTTCTTTCCGGGGGAGCCGGTCCCCAACCTGATCCGTTACGTCGAGGACCGGGATCTTTGGAAATGGAATCTTCCGCTTTCGCTGGAGGTGACGACGGCGATGGCCTCCTACGCCTTCGATTTCGAGGTCTGGGACAGGCTCTGTCGAACCCTCGGATATGGCACCCTCTCGGAAGAGAACCCCCTCGTTGTCGAAGGACGCTCCATTCTCCGCTACCAGTCGATGCTACTGAAGACGGCCATTCGGGAGACCGGTGTGTGGGGCCGTTTTTCATCGGGAGAGCGGGCCTTTTTCGTCAACTCCCCGCTCCTGACTTCGGAGATCGGTGGTGCGATGAAGTCCGACACCCCTTTTGTCGTCATCTGGTCCGTCCGGAAGGATGGCCGTCTTTCGTACAGTCTGCGGGCAAGCGATGGAGGCCCCGATCTTTCAAAAATTGCCTCCCGGTACGGCGGGGGAGGACATGCCAAGGCGGCCGGCTTCCTGTCGGACGTTCCCGTTCACGAGGTCGAGGGACCCGATGGACAGCTTCGGCCCGTCTTTTGCGGCGATGGTTCCTCCGGGAAAGCCGGGAATGGGTAAGAAAAGGGGCCTTCTCCTTTTTCTGGGTACCGGCAATCCTCACAAAGCAGAGGAGTTTCGGAATATGGCCCCTCCCTTCGTATCTGTGGAGACAGCCTTTTCTTCCAATTGTCCGCCACCGGCGATCGAGGAGGAGGCGGAGACCTTTTTCGGCAATGCCTGTCTGAAGGCCCAGGCCTTCGCACGCGCCTTGTCAGGAAAAAGATCCGGCATTCTCTTTGCCGATGATTCCGGTCTGGTGGTTCCGGCCCTTTCCGGGGCCCCTGGGGTCCGATCGGCCCGTTACGCCGGACTGGATGCGACCGATCAGGAAAATCGCGAGCTCCTTCTCAAAAACATGAAGGGCCTTTCAGGCTCCGATCGTCAGGCCTTCTTCGTGTGTGTGCTGGTGGCAGTGGACATCGACACCGGAGCTCTCCGGGCCGCCTCCGCGGGCCGGGTTCCGGGACGAATCGCCAATGGACCCATGGGGGACGGCGGATTCGGCTACGATCCCCTGTTCATTCCCGACGGATACCGGGCAAGTTTCGGTGTCATGGCGACCTCCGAAAAGAACAAAATCTCGCATCGATTCCGGGCCTTCCAAAGGTTGTGCCTGGCGCTGGAGAGGCCATGAAGGGGGGGCGTCCGGGGACTCTTTTGTGGGTCAGCGTTCCCGGGCCGGAGCTTGAATCCGAAGACCGTAGATTCCTTGAAAGGATCGATCCGGCGGGAGTGGTGATCTTCCGGGAGAATGTCCGTTCTGCCGATCAGGTCCGGGAGCTCAATATGGCAATCCGGCAGAGCTGTCCATCGGGAAGGGTTTTGATCGCGGTCGATCAGGAGGGGGGGCGCGTTGCCAGGCTCAGGGAAGGGGTTCCCGCCCTCCCCCCCATGCGAGCCCTGGGGAAAACCGGGGATACGGTTCTTATCAGGGAAGCTGGCCGTGATCTCGGTCGCGCCCTCCGGGGTCTGGGGTTCGACGTGGATTTCGCTCCTGTGCTGGATGTTGATTCCAACTCCGCCAATCCCGTCATCGGGGACCGGTCCTTTTCCTCAGACCCCCGGTCGGTGGGCCTTTTGGCCATGGCCTTCGCCGAAGGGCTCGCTTCGGAAGGTATTCTTCCCTGTGGCAAGCATTTCCCGGGCCATGGCGATACCGATCTCGACTCCCATCTGGCCCTTCCGGTCGTTTCCGCTCCCTGGGAGATCCTCGAGAACAGGGAACTGGTCCCCTTCCGGATGGCCATCGACGCGGGCATTCCGCTGATGATGACAGCCCATGTTGTCTATCCGGCTTTGGACGCGAGTCTTCCGGCCACTCTCTCCCGACCGATCGTCTCCGGTCTTCTCAGGGATCGGCTCGGTTACAAAGGTCTGGTTCTGTCTGACGACCTCCTGATGGAGGCCGTCGCCAGAAGCGGTGTCTCCGTTGCCGCCGAATCGGCGCTTGCGGCCGGGTGCGACGGTTTGCTCGTCCTACGGAACAGGGATGCCGCGCTGAAGGTTTTCGACACTGTGGAGAACAAGATTCGGGAGGGCTGGAGTCCAGCGATCCGCGCCGTCGAACGCTTTGATGAATGGATGCGGGCGAACCCCTTCCGGGGAGTGGGCCGATGAGCGCCAGGGGTTCTGCCAACGTGCAAGATTCTGTCTGGATTCTCCAGGCCTTCGAAAGACGTGCACTCCCCCTTCCCTCACCTTCCCGGATCGAAGCGTGGACCATCCGCGCCCCCTCCGACAGGGCCCTTCTTGAGACTGTCTATGAGGCATTGAAGACGGCCTCGGTGGCCCGTGACCTCTCCCTTTTGGGGGTTGACCCCGGGCGCGTGTCGGAGGACCACCTGAAGGCTGTCGCTGGCCGGGTGTCGGGAGAGATCATCGACCTTGCCTCTCCCGAAACGCTGGACAACATCAGAGCCGCCATCTCCAGGCTTCTGTACGACAAGGTCGGGGGAGAACCCGATCCGGTCGTTCGCTTCATCCTTCTTACCCAGGAGCCGTGGCGGACCTATGCCCTGGCTCTCTCCGGACTTCCTCCGGAAAAGATTCGTTTCACAGGGAATCTGGATCGGCCGATCGCTCTGGGAGTTGAACGGATGATGGCGGACCATGGAAACCTGCTTCCCCGGAAAGAGATCATCGAGAATTTCAGAAAGGCCCGGGCCTTCCTGAGGGAGGAAAAAAAGAGGGTCCGACTGGAGGCCGAAAGGGAACGCCGGATGGAGCGGGATTTTCAGGACTGGGTCCGTTCTCTCTGGGGGGATAGGGAAGTCAGGCGTGAGCTGGGATTGCGTCCAAAGGAGTTCGAGGAATGGGTGGAGGGAGGCCGGATTCCGGTCGTTCTCCGCATCGAATCGATAAGAAACGGAAGACTCCGGGAACGGCGCCTTTATGACCCGGAGGCCGTCCTTAAAATAACGCCCGAGACCATCGCCAGGTGGCGGCGGAATGCCGTGCGAAGGGCCGGAAAATCCGGACAGATCCCCTTTGGAGGCCGTCCCCCCGGGCGGAGAAAAGATCAGGAACCTCCCTTTCGGCCCGGACGGGGGTGATCAGCTCCGGCGTCCGTTCCGGTAGAGCCGGCAGGCGTCAAGAAAGTGGTTCCGAAGGCTCTGGCTGAAGGAATCCCCGGACGGCATCCGCTCAGGATGCCATTGCACTCCCGCAAAAAAAGGATGGTCTGGATCCCGGAATCCCTCGACGAGGCCGTCTCCGGAGACCGCCTCGACCTTCAGCTGCTTCCCCAGCCGGTTGATTCCCTGGTGATGGAAGCTGTTGACCCTGACACGATCAAGTCCCGCAATGCCTTTTGACCCCGCCAGTTCCCTCCAGCCGTCGCCCAGGGTAACATCATGTTCCGAATCCTGATGGGCGTTCCCGTCCGGACGCATCGACGGAAGGTCCTGGACCAGCGTCCCTCCCCGAAAGACGTTCATGGTCTGGAATCCACCGCAGATCCCGAAGAGAGGAATCCCTTTTCGCTCCGACAGGGAGATCAGGAAGAATTCGAATTCCACCCTCTCCTCCGGCATCCAGTTACCCGGAAGAAATGTCGTCTCTTCGTTGTAGAAGCGGGGGGGAATGTCGGGGCCGGATCCTGACAGGACGATACCGTCCAGGAAACCAAAGTCTTCCTGATGTGGGGCATAGGAAAATGGGAGGAGAACAACCAGCGCACCGCCGTTTTGAAAGTAGGTAACGTAGGAGGTTTTCAGAAAAAAACGGGGATCACGGCCGGGTTCCGCCGGAGCGTAATCGGTCGTGATCCCGATAAGAAGGGGGTTCATGGGGGGAACGGCCCCTCAGGAATCCTGGTTCGACGCCGGACGTGAGGCAGGCCGGAAAGGTCGTGAGCCCGAAGAGGAATAGGGCTTTCGCGGCCCGGAAAGCGGACGGTCCCGCTTCCAGTCGGAACTGCCATCTCTCGTCGAATCCGGTCGATTGCCCGAGCGGAAGGGCGGGCGGGAATCCCCTCTGCGGTCTTCGGTCCGATAGGGCCGGTCGGATCGTTGGCCGGCCCGGGGGCCGGCGCTCCGGAAGGGGCGGTTTGCCGAAGAGGAGGGGGGAGGGGAGAGCGGAGAAACCGGGACCGAGTTGCCAAGGAGGCGCTCGATGTCCCGGAGAAGGGGCCTGTCCGCCGGATGGCAAAAGGAAATGGCCCGACCGGAGCGACCGGCTCGTCCGGTTCTTCCGATCCTGTGGACATAGTCTTCGGGGGATTGTGGCAGGTCATAGTTGACGACGCAAGTCACCGTATCGATGTCGAGTCCGCGGGCGGCGACGTCGGTCGCGACAAGGATCCGGGTCTGTCCGGCGCGGAACCGTGAAAGGACACGGTTTCGCTGGGACTGGCTCTTGTCCCCGTGGAGGGCGTCGCTCGGGAATCCATCCCTCAGAAGGGCCTCCGAAAGTTCTTCCGCGCTCCGCTTGGTTCGGGTGAAGATCAGTGTCTGCCCTTCCGTGGTCTGAGGTTCCGTCAGAATGGTTTTCAGAAGTCCCCACTTCTGGGATCCATGGCCGATCGAGACGACCTCCTGGTCGATGGAGACGGGGGGGGCGCCGGATGTCTCAAGCCGGATCAAAACAGGGTCTTTCTGGTAGGTTTTTGTCAGGTTCTGGATCCGGGTCGGAAGTGTGGCCGTGAAAAGGAGGGTCTGCCGATCCGCAGGAAGTGCCTTGAGAATGGTTTCGACATCGGGAAGGAATCCCATGTCGAGCATGCGGTCGGCTTCATCGAGGACGATGGTGTGGACGTGGGAGAGGGAGATCGTGCCCCGCTGCATGTGGTCAATCAGGCGTCCGGGGGTGGCTATGGCCAGATCCCACGGACGTCTCAGATTGTCCATCTGGCGACGCATGTCGGTCCCTCCTACAAGAAGGACCGTCCGGCTCCTGAGGTACTTGCCGTATTCCCGGGCCGACCGTTCAATCTGTCCCGCCAGCTCCCGGGTCGGGGAGAGGACAAGAATCTGGTGTCGGATCCGGTCCCCCTGGGCGCGCTTGTTCCTGTGGAGCGAGGGGAGAAGGAATCCGCCCGTTTTCCCGGAGCCGGTCTGGGCGACACCCAGAACATCGCGCCCTTCGATGATCGGAGGGATGGTCTGTTTCTGGATCGGAGTCGGGGAGTTGTGGTTGAGGTCGGAAAGCGCGCGCAGAAGATCCGGGTTGAGGCCGAGGGACTCAAAAGACATTGTTGCTCCTAATGGATAACCTAACATGATTGGTGGCGGCGGGAATCGATTCGGGGACAAGACAAGTCCGACTGGAAGCTTGGAGCCATATGGCACCGCGACGCGTCCGAGCCGCAATGGAGCGGAATCGGATATCGGACGCCGAAAGGACCTGTCCTTGTCAACAGAGTGCCGGGAAGGTTTGCAGAGACTTGAACACGCGGTCGGACGTTGGTCCATCTGGCAGGGTCAATTCAATGAGTTCCGGCAAATTCGGCGCATGCTAGCGACGCGATACACAATCCATGATGCCCGACGTATATCTGCTGTTTATTATCAACCGGTCTGTTCCGAAAGTCAAGAGAGGTCGGGGCTTTCTGTCGGATTGGTCAAGGAAGTCTTTTGTAATCGATGGTTTCCGTGCAGATACGGAGGGAGTGAGCCCAGAAGGAAAAATAAAGGGGCCGTCGCCGGCCCCGGAGAAACTATTTGAGGGTGGAAAGCTTTGCCTGCTGGGAATTGGAGAGCACCTTCGCCGCGGCGAGGTGGCCGGCCAGATGGTCTGCGGTGGCCTGCGCCATGAGCCAGGCGATGGCATGGAGATCTTTGTGGATTTTGGACGAAGAGGGGTGC
>JAKBXW010000074.1 GCA_021840555.1 Nitrospirota bacterium | reverse complement strand
CTCGCTCACGGCGGCCGGCCTCATCCAGGCGGCGGCCAAGGTCTACGAGATCCCCTACGTGGCGTCCGTCCAGGCCTCCCACCCCTACATGGTGGCCCGGTCCTGGGGCGGCTTCATGATCATCACGGGGCAGTGGATCTTCCTCTACAATCTCTACCGCACCGCAACGGCTCCCGCAGCGAAAGCTGTTCCTTACGAAGTCAAGGCCTAACAAGGAATTGTGATCGCTGGCCAGGAGTCAAGTCCGCAAGGAAGGGGGGGTGGCGAATTGCCGCCCCCCTTTTTTTTGGCTGGAACCACTTAATGACAAGATCCAACCCTGTCCCCCTGAGGGGAAGGATCTGGTAAGGGGGCTCTGACGCGATGAGTAATGCCGCCGGTGTCGGCGCTGTTGTCAGTTATGTCGTCATACTCATGCTGCTGATTCTGGGGAGCCGTTCTTTTTCGGGAACCTTCCGCCGTATCAGTTACGGGATCTTCGTCTTCATCACCCTGTCGATCTTCCTGTTGATTCTGGGTGCCAACTTCCATTATTTTTCCCCTGCCAGCGCCGTCCTCGTCATGTCCTATGGTCTGTCGGTCGTCGCCCTCTTTCTTGTGGGCTTGTCCCTCTATTTTCGAAAAAAGAAGGCCATCCGTCCCTCGTCGGACTTCTTCGGGGCGCGAATGAAGGGGGCCATCACCCAGGAAAAAGGAGGAGGTGCCATGAAAATGACGGACAAGCGGGTCGAAGAGGCCAGCGAACAGGCCCTCCCGGATCTCAGACTCTCCGAGAATTCCGCCGATCCTTTTTCTCTCCGGACCATTTTCGAAAAAGGTTTTTCCGTTCTTCTCTATGGACCGACCGGCTCCGGGAAGACCTTTTCCATCGTGATCGAACACCTGTCGGCCCTCCGGAAGGAAGGGAAGGTCGACCAGATCGTTATGATCCCCTGCTCCGACGGGATGGAGGACTACGATCTGCTCTCCAAGCCCGTTCCGATCGGTCCGCAGGAGAAAATGCGCACCATGATGGCCCTTTCCAAGGAGTATCCCGATATTCCCCTGCCGGTCATCGCCCAGACCCTGGGGGACTGGACCCGGGTCGAGGGGCCCCTGAAGCGAGTCTTCAGGTTGGCGCATGACGGCCAGAAGATCGCCGTGGTCTTCGACGAGCTGAACAGGGCCTCCCGGGCAGCCCGCAATCTGATCCTGAAGGCGATCGACCCTGTCCTCGAGCATTACGAGCTCCACGACTTCATCACGGGGGATATCATCGCGGTGCCGCTCGACCGGATCCAGTTCTGCGCCACGAGCAACATCGGGGCCTCGTATTCCCAGACGCACGATCTTGACGAGTCCCTCCTCGACCGTTTCCAGTCCATCGTCTTCGTCGACTACAATACCGAACTTGAGCGGGAGATTCTCCGGACCCAGGGGCTTCCCCCGAGAGTCGCCGAAGGCATCATGCGCGTGGCGGAGACCCTTCGCGACGCCTACAAGCAGGGCCATCTTTCTGCGCCCCTGTCGACACGCCATCTCAAGAACTGGGGCCAGGCGATCCTCGATGGGGCCGATCCCGTTTCATCGGCCCGGGGTCTCTGGCTCAACCGGCTGATCTCCCACGATCAGCACGGGTACCCCGACGAGGAGCAGCTACAGGCGATCGAGCAGGTTCTGACAGGGACCTTCGGCCCTTCCCGGGAAAGTCCCCGAAAGGAAGGCTGATCGATGGCCTCCCCCTGGAACGATGTCCGGGCCCTGGAAAGGCGGCTCTCCATCCTGTCGAGCCAGTACTCCGGGGGGCTCTCCGTCCGGATATCGGTGAGGCCCGATACCGACAAGACTCTCTGGGATCCGGGGCGGAGATCCCTGGTCATGGGGGTGCGGACCCTCCTGACGCGGCCGGACCTCCCGGAAATTCTCCGTCTCCGGACGATTCATGAACTCGGAAAGCTCCACGCGGGATTCCCCGAGCCTCCGGAAGGGCTTTACACCGTTCCGGCTCCCATCCTCACCCTCATGGACGACTATCGGGCCGACGCGATCCAGCGGGACCGGCTCCGGCTCGGAGCCAATGTCTTCGGTCCGCTTTACGATGCGCTCCTTCCCGTTCGGATTCCGAAGAGAAGGCTGGCGATCAACAACCTTCGGATGAGCGTCAACCCCTTCATCCTGGGTGAGATGGTCCTGAACCGGGAAATGGGCGGCCAGGCCCGTCTCCCCCACGAACGTTTTCCCTTTCTCATGAGGATCTTCGTGATCCTGACCCGATACCGTCTCTACGGCCGCTACCTGGAGTTCGTCTCGGACTGGAAGGCGGCGATGGAGCTTGGCCGCTCCGCCCGGTCGGAGGACGAGTTCCTGACGGTGGCCTGGGAGTTCCACGAGAAATGGAAGGCGGTATTCTCGAGGACGAGGGAAGGGGGCCGTGCGACAGAGGGAATTTCGGCCCGATCCCCCCAGTCCCCCTCGTCCGGGTCAGGAAGCGCCGGAGGGGGAGGGAGTGCCGCCGGCGGGGGGATGAGGAGCCCGACGACTCCGAAGGAGCCCGGAGAGGAGCGCCCTCCATGGGACTACCGCCCTCCCGAAACGACCCATGGATACGGATCGGAGGGAACCCAGGACCGGCGGACCCGCAGCGGGTCCGGAGGAGTCGGGCTGGGGGCGGAAAAAGAGAGCCTAGCCATGCTGAAACTTCACGGAGAAGTCCCCGTCTTCGTGGCGCCGTCCCACCCCCGGGAGGTCTTTCCCTGGGACCAGGCCCTCATTCGGTCGGAGACGAAGAGTCTCGCCCGCTTCCTGAAGGTCGGGCGGGAGGACCAGCCTCTGGCAGGAATGACAGGGCGCCTGATTTCCCAGAGACTCGTCCAGCCGACCCTCAAGGTGATGAACCGCCCTTTTCCATTCCGGGAGGGCGGCACCGAACTTCGGATCCTGGCCATCGTGGACTTCTCCTTTTCGATGGACGGCTGGCCCCATTACTACGCCTCCCATCTCACCCAGGTCGTCTCCCGGTCGGGGGTGGCCTCGACGCTCGACGTCATCGCCTCTTCGAGCCGCTTTCAGTTCCGGATCCGCCCGGACGAGCTGAATCTCCTCCAGCCCGACGAGATGGAGGGCTTCCAGAACCTGCTTCCCCTGATCGACCGGACCGGCCATCTCTATGACGCCGCGATCGTTCTGACGGACTGCCAGATCAGCGACAGGAGCGCCGAGGCGCTGGCCCTTCTCCGGAAGAAGGTGCTGACGATCGGCTGCTATGTCGTTCCGGAGGAGGTTGAGCATGTCAGGGGGCGTCCGATCGAAATGGTGATCGAGGACGGCCGCGACATGTTTCCCTCCACATTCCTGTATTCCGACACCTTTCACGGTCTGGGGCGCCGGCTGGCGCTGACCTTAAACCGTATGAAGGACCGTCCGAAGGTCTGAACGGAGCTCCCGGTCAGACCCTGTCAGGGCGGGGCGCCGCCGGCCGGAAGGGTCGGGATCGCGGGCGCATTCTGGGACGGTGGCGGCGCGTTCTTCAGGAGCGAATCGATCTGGTAGAGAAGCCGGTTGCCTCCCACCCGGTAGGAAAGGGTCTGGGTCTGCATCCCGTTGACCGAAAGGACGGCCCGGATCGCGAGCTTCGTCTTCCCCGCGATCCCCACCGCATTGACAGAAAAGATCTGGCTCGTCAGCGTCACATCCCCCGAAATATCCGAAAAAATCGCCGGGCCCACGACCGTCTGAAATCGGGAGAGGGTGAAGAAAGGCCGCTGGGCGATGATCTCCTGGGCCAGGGCCGGAGTGATCCCGGGATCGAGAGCCTGGAGGACGAGGGAGGATGCCGTGTTCACGTTGATCTGTCCGGGAGTGTAGACCGTGAGGTAGGGGGCCACGGCCTGATAGCTGGCCTCTGTCATGCCGGCGATCTGGTGGAGTTCGGAAAGGACGTCCATCGGCCCCCCCCTGTTCCTGTAGGGAGGCTGGAAGCCTGCGTAAGGACCGGGAGGGCCGGTCATGTTGGGAGCGGGGGAGACCCATTGGGATACGAGGGGAAGAATGGCGGGGTTTGCCCCGGCCAGGGTGAAGAGCCGGGTGAACTGCATCAGCCGGTGGGGATCGATGTTGCCCCCGGGGGTGCCTGTGAGCATGTTGATGTTGAACTTTCCGGACTCGTCCTCGACCATCCCCGAGACGTAACCGGCGTCGGCCACGGGGTAGTTGATGATGGGGGTGGCCCAGGGCTGGTCGGTGCTGATGATGGCGAGTCCGTTCTGGGCGGCCATCTGGGTGCTCTCCACGAGTGCCACCTTGGCGATCGAGACGGCCGCCCTCGCGAGGTAAAGGGCGGAGATGGAGTGGGCGTAGACCTCCGTCTGGCGGAGGAAGGCATGGGTCTTCAGCGTGAAGCGCGTGACGAGAAGGGTCAGGAGCAGGATCATAAAAAGGACGAGAACCAGGACGACTCCCCTGGGTTCCCGCCAGGGAGGGGACGGTTCAGGCCGGCTGGACAGCTTCCACATCGATTTCTAGATCCAGTTTGGAGTGATCGTTGAAGCGGCGCTTCATGGAAAGCCGGGTGATCCGGATGAAGTGGGGGGAGCGCTCGAGACGGGCCAGGAAGAAGACCGCATGGGGGAGGTCCACCGAATCGATTTTCATCGAGACCATGCTGATCCTGTAGGCCCCCTCGGGCGGGAGGTTCCGTGGGGTCATGCGGGTGACGAGGGGGCGGATGTGGGCATGGTCGGCCTCCTCCTCAAGGTAGGCGATGAGGGAGAAACCCCGCTCCTCCCGCCCCAGCCTCCGGGACTGGGCGTCGATCATCTCCCGGGTCGATTCGATCTCCTGTGAGAGGGCCTCGACCTTGAGCATCTCCGCCTTCAAAGACTCGATCTCGTCGCGTTTGGCCATGTAGGGGTCCCAGAAAAGAGAGGTCACCGCCGTCCAGAGCCCGAGTCCAAAAAGGAGCGAGAGGAGGATCCGCACGAGCCTTCGCTCGCGTTCGGAGAGTCTCTCCCACTGGATACGGACGCGACGGAGCCAGGGGTCGGCACCGGTGAGGATCGCCTGGGAGAGCCTAGTCATGGCGTCCCCGCATCCGGAAGGTGACGGTTTTGCGGTCGATGTCGAGGCCTGCGCTCTGGATCGAGAGGTCGCGCATGTGGCCGGTGGCCTCGAAGGCCTTCTTCAGGGCGTCGACGCTCCGGAAGCTGTCGGTCTTGCCGGAGACGGTGAAAAAGCGCCGGGAGACGGTCAGGGAGACCATCTCGTAGGAGATCCCGGATGGCGGGGATGTCGTCAGGTCCCGCATGATGCGGATGACGTCCGGCCCTCCCGAGAGAAGCTTCTTCTGACGGTCGAGGCTCGCGAGCTCCTGTGTGAGCTGTCCCAGAGGTTCGACGATCCGGTGGCCCGGGAGGGCCCGGGAGGCCGCCTTGTCGAGGGCGGCTCTGGCCGCATCCAGGCGATGGTCGATCCGGGAAAGATGGACGGAGCCGTCGATCACGAGGGTCGCCAGGAGAAGAAGGGAAAGAAAGGCCAGGACACGGAGTCCTGACTTGCGCTCTGCCCGGTCTCCCTGCCAGGAGAGGGAGCCTTTCAGGAAGGAGAGGGCCGCGGCCTCCTCCCGGGAGCGTTTCGCGACCAGCCTCCAGCCGGACAGCGAGAGCTCTGCCGGAGATCCCGGTTCCGGGCAGATGATCCCGGAAAGGGCAGGGGTCGGGATGATCCCGGGGCTTTTGATGAGGCGTTCGGGGATCTCATGGCCCGCCGCGAGGAAGCTGAGGAGAAGGTCCACGATGCGGCGATCCCGGGCTTCCGGAGAGGGGCGCGATTGCCGGAAGGCGTTTTCGCCCAGGATGCGCCCTCCCCGTGAAAGGAGGACCAGCGTCCTGTCCTCTTCCGCGGCGATCACCCCGGTGGTCGGAAGGGGGGAGAGGGAGGCGCGGCTCCTCCCTTCCGGAGCCGGAAGAAACCGTTCCAGGACCAGAAGGGATTCGGGGAGGACCCACCGTGGCACGAGTCCCCTCTCCCGGAGTCGTTCCAGCCATCCGGTAAGCTCCGTTCGCGAAATGGCCCAGGCCATCATGGAGGCGGGGTCCGCGGGATCGGTCTCCCAGGCCAGGAGGCTCTCTTCGATCGGCCATGGAAGCTTGAGCTCGATCAAGGCTCCGATGGCCGCCTCCCGCTCCGAAGCGGTGACGGAAGGGGGAAGACGCAGAGAGAAGGAGACGGTGCGTTCGGAAGGCCAGAAGAGGACCAGCGGGAGGTGAGCCCGCGCCATGGCCGAAACGGGAAGAGGCGGAGAAGAAGCGTCCTCTGGCGGGAAGGGCAGGATCTGTTCGCCCCAGAGAGAGAGATTTTTCGCCGGGGAGCAGGCGGAAAGAAGGATCTGGCCGTTCCGGATTCGGGCCGTCAGGATCTGGGCGGGAGCGAGGCTCTGCCGGAAGCGTCCGATCGCGTCAGTGAGGAATCGGGATGCCATTCATCGCGATGTTCAGATTGGAGGCTGGGCCGTCCAGCGTGAGGGTCACGGGCTTGCCCGAAGCCCCCGAGAGACCGGGGAGGGACATGTTGCCCAGGGGGCCTTTCAGCCGGACATCAAGGCGAAGATGCAGGATTGTGTTGGAAGGCGGCTGGCCCAGAAGAAAGGTGCCGTTCCCCGTGACATCGGCGAGTGGACCGGTCGCCATGAGCTGCTCCAGGCGTCCTCGTCCCCCGGAGAGAAAGATCCGGCTCCGGACGGCATCGAAAGAGACAGGCGGAAGGGGAAAGCCCCCGATGTTCAGGGATTTGAGGACGAGATTGGCGATGCTCGCGGAGAAGACGCCGTGACCCGTCATTTCCGCGCCGGACTGCCAGGTGTAGTCGGTCCGGAGCGTCATCGATCCGGAGAGATCCTGGTGGAGAAGGGGGCGGGTGAGGCCCAGGTCGACCGGGTGGACGGTGGATCCCTTGAGATGGTTGCGGCTTTCGGGAAGGTGGCGAAGAAGCCCGTCGAATTCTCCGCCGTAGGCCCGGAGACGGAAGTTGATGCGGGGTTTCCTTTGAACAAGGCTCGCCAGTTCGAGGCGGGCGGAAGCCTGGTCGATCCGGAGGCTCACGGGGCCTTCGGGGGAGGGGGCCACGAGAGCCAGATCCCCGTACTCCACCTGGGCCGGAAAGTCGAAGCGCGCCTTACGTGCCTCGATTCCGACTCCGCCCGACGCGGAGACCTCCTGAAGCAGGAAGCGGGCGGTCTGACGGTGGGGAAAACCATGCCAGAGGCTGGCGAGAAAGACGACTCCACCTACCGCTCCGAGAAAAAGAACCCTTTTCGGAGAAAGCGATCGGCGCCTTTCTTCCGGCTCCCTGTCCTGCCCTGACGAAAACCGGGCCGAAACCCGCTTTTTCATTTCGCGAAGATTTTTTCCGATGCTGATCACTCTTCCGCGCTCCGATTCCGTTCCGTTTTACTCAAATCCCTGATTCGATTTTATCATAAACAGGAAAAATATCCATTGGGGATTTGTCACTTTTCAAGATCCCAGGAGACGATGTCCTTGTTGTTCCCCTTTCCCCCGCGGGCCCCGTCGGCCCCGTAGGACATGATGTCGAACTCTCCGTGGGAGCCGGGGGAGAGGTAGACGTAGGGATGGCCCCAGGGATCCTTCGGAATCTTGGAGATGTATCCTCCCGCCTTGTAGTTGTTGGGCTCCGGGGGAATGGTCGGCTTCTTGACCAGGGCCTCGAGACCCTGCTCGGTCGTGGGATAGGAGCCATTGTCGAGATGGTAGAGCGAGAGCGCGTTCTCGAACTCCCGGATCTGGGTCATGGCGGCGGTCTTTTTGGCCTCTTCGGTGCGTCCGATGATTTTCGGCACGACGAGGGCCGCCAGGAGGGCGATGATGAAGATGACGACCATGATCTCGATCAGCGTGAAGCCTCCGTCGTGACTACGGGAGCGGAGCCGGTTGACGGACCGGCGGACAAGGCGGGAAGACATGCGGGCCTCCGGATAGAACGGTTACTGGACCGCCTGGCTCATTTCGAAGATGGGCAGCAGGACGGACATGACCATGAAGAGGACAATTCCTCCGATGAAAAGTATCATAACCGGTTCGATGAGGGATGTCAGCGTCCCGATCGTCTGGTCGACCTCCTGTTCGTAGCCTTCGGCAAGCTTGATCAGAAGCTCCTCGAGCTTGCCGGAGCGTTCCCCCACCGCGATCATGTGGACGGCCAGAAGGGGGAAGACCTTCGACTCCCGGAGGCTGTTGGACAGGGAGCTTCCGGAGGCCAGGTCCTCCCGGGCCCGGGCCACAGCGCTTCGGACCGGAGCGCTGGTCACCACCGCCTCCGAAACCTCCATGGCTTTCTGGAGGGGGGTTCCGGAGGAGAGGAGCACGCCCAGGGTCCGGGAGAAGCGGGCCACCTGGGTCGAGAGGACCAGGTCGCCGACCTTCGGGATGCGGAGCGCCCAGCGGTCAAGGCTGGAGCGCCGGGTCCTCGCGAATCGGACCAGGAGGACCAGGACGACCACCAGGGAGAGTCCCACGGCCATGAGGTGGCTTCTGAGCCAGGCGGAGCTTCCCATGAGGATGCGGGTCGGGAGGGGTAGTGTGGCTTTTAGCCCTTCGAAGATCGAGGTGATCCGGGGCATGACCACGATCAGGAGAAAGACCACCATGAGGATCCCCACCCCCATCAGCATGACCGGATAGAAGAGGGAGCCCACGACCTTGCGACGGGTGGTGCTCTGCTTTTCCAGAAGGT
This sequence comes from Nitrospirota bacterium, assembly GCA_021840555.1. Classification (GTDB taxonomy): domain Bacteria; phylum Nitrospirota; class Leptospirillia; order Leptospirillales; family Leptospirillaceae; genus UBA4572. Next base: position 1,013 of record JAKBXW010000074.1, on the reverse strand, counting down.
CCGCCAGCCGGGTCAGCATGATCTCCAGCGTTCCCGACTCCTCCCCGGCCCGCACCATATTGAGATAGATGGGGGAGAAAATACCGGGGAGGGCTCCCATCGCCACCGACAGTGATCGCCCCTCCTTGACGTTGTCCCGGATCCGGGAGGCGACGCGGGCGGGGGGGGTATCCCCTCCCTGGTCGAGGATGGCGCCCAGGGCCTCGACGATGGGAACGCCGGCCCCCACCAGGATGGAGAGCTGCCGGGTGAAGGTCGAGAGGTCCCGGGCCGGAAGCCGGCTTCTTCCGGAGGGGGATTCCGTGGAGGCCGACTCCCGGCCTCCGGCGTGCGGGGCGAGGGAGACGGGAAGAATGCCCTCTTTTTTCAGCTTCTGTCGGGCTGACTGAAGGCTGTCGGCGTCGATGAGTCCCCGGGTCCTCTCCCCGTTCTGGCGGACGCCGGAATAGTTCCAGACGGGCACTGGGGGCTTCCTTTGCTAGTCGGTGGAGATCTCGCTCTGGGCCACCCGCAGCACTTCCTCGATGGTGGTGGCTCCCTCAAGAACCTTGCGCCGCCCGTCGTCCATGAGCGTCTTCATTCCCTTGCGCCGTCCCGCCTCCCGAAGGGCGGAGGCATCCTCCCGGGTGTTGACCAGGTGGGCGATCTCGTCGTCCAGGACAAAAAGTTCATAGATCCCCTGTCGTCCCTTGTAGCCGGTCTCGAGACAGGCGGCGCATCCGGTTCCCCGGAAAAGGGTTCCCTCCGGGAGGTCGCCGGGAGCGATCTCGAGACGGGCGATCTCGTCGGGGCCGGGACGGTAGGGGGCCCGGCAGGAAGGACAGATCCTTCGGACGAGCCGCTGTGCCAGGACCGCGCGGACGGAGGTCGAGATCAGGAATGGTTCGACCCCCATGTCGATGAGCCGGGTCATGGCCGAAGGGGCGTCGTTGGTGTGGAGGGTGGAGAAGACCAGATGGCCGGTCAGGGAGGCCTGGATGGCGATTTCGGCCGTTTCGGTGTCCAGATCGGAA
>JAKBXW010000073.1 GCA_021840555.1 Nitrospirota bacterium | reverse complement strand
CCTGAAGACGCTCGATCAACGCCCGGGTCGAGGACAGGTTCAGGATCGCTTTGGCCACAAAAGCCCGGGCGATCGGCAACCAGTCGTGCGGGGGACGCCCTGTCCCCCTCCGGTTCTGTCGGATCTGATCCTCGATCCGGACAATCTCGAGAATCGCCACGATCTTTCGGTGCTCTTCCGTCAGAGGACCCAGGCAATCCTCGATCCGGGGAAACAGGGATCGTTGAATGCGTCTCCAGATAGGGGAAAATTCCATCGAACCTCCTAGGATTAAAAGAAGGAAATGATGGATTTATTATACATAACAAATACTTAAAAGTATTCACAATAAATTGAGGGGGGCCTGGAGTTTTGCAAGACCCTCTATTATTTTGTCTTTTTTAAGCACAATTGAATCCGGATAGAAGAAGCGGATCGCTTGCGGTGATCTCAGAGGTATTGGATTCCTCCTGGACCTTGTAGATTTCCCTTGGAGTCTGGTAGGAAAGACTCTCATGAAGTCGTTCCTCATTGTAGAACCGGATGTAGTCATTGATCTTGGTTCTTGCTTCCCGAGGAGAGGCATAGTCGTTGATATACACCTCCTCATATTTGATTGTTCGGAAAAATCGTTCCGTGATCACGTTATCGAGAGCCCGCCCTTTCCCGTCTATATATGCTCCCTTCCCCGGTTGCAAGAGTTTTTTCCCTTTCTGAAAGACGATCGATGCTGTCATATATCCGGCCTCTGTGTGGAAGAGTAGTCTTCCGGGTCTTGATGAAGTTCCGCGCACTCTCTCCTGATCATACTGTCGGCTTCGAAAGCCTTAGGTACGGCACAGGGTCTGAGAGCCCCGGTCCAACCGGTCTGTCATCCGGGGATGCCCCTCTACGCATTCTGGTGGCGGGAGACTCTCCTTTGTTCTTTTTATTCCGAGAAAGTGTTTTGTAAAGAGTGCCTTGTCTGTCTTTCTATTCCTGCTCCCAATCATGCGGCAACCCAAGGCTTGGGGCCACCAGACACATACACTGCCTACTCGTGGGTCAGAAGGACCCAGAGGATCCGGGCGTTCTTGTTTGCAACCGCCACTGCTGTCCAGTTGTATCCACTCCGTTTGTACAGGGACAGAATCCAGGTGTTTCTTCCCTTGAGTTTCTGTGTTAACGTGGCGATTTCCATGGCTGATCGAACAACGGTGCTTCCCCCATGGATCAGAAGCGTCTGGAGATAGGTGTCTCCCCGCTTGAAAATCCCGAGGAAAACGTTCTTGCCTCCGCTGGAGTGCTTCTTGGCGGTAATTGTCAATCAATCTGTCGCATGTTTTTTGAGTTTTTCTCGTCAAATTGTGGCCCGCTTCCAGTCGACTCTCGCTGAGGGTTGAGGGTAATCCTTGCAATGGGAGTCCAGTCTCTGGTTTTCCTGGACCATCGCTCCGGGTTCTTCTGTTGGGGGGATCGATAGATCCTCTCTCGGCGATGCAGGCATGTCCGGTCTTCTCCCCGATGCCTCTGGGATGGGGTCACGAATTTCAGGGCACTATACCAGTGGTCCTCGTTGTATCACCGGATGAAGGATTGGACCCATTGCCAACCCTCCTCCAGCGAGTCGAAGGGCTTGGCCGGATAGTCCGGCCGATACTTCAGAGTTCTGAAGAGCGCCTCCGAGAAGGCATTGTCATTGCTGACCAAAGGTCGTCCAAAAGAGGGCCGGATTCCCATCTTCTGGAGTGTTCCCAGCATTGAGGCGCCCTTCATCGGTGACCCGTTGTCCGAATGAAGCACCACGTTGACAGGTGGCCCCTTCTTCCCTTCCTTCAGGACAGCCCGGGAGACGGTCTCGGCGGCATAGTCCAAGGATTCCAGGTCATAGATCTCCCGTCCGACAAGCTTGCGACCGAACAGGTCGAGAATCAGAGAGAGATAAAAAATTGCCCCTTGATCGTGGTGGACAAATAGGTGATATCCCAGAGACCCGATTGGGTGCAGGGACACAAAGAGGCGAAGGGCGTGTGTGTGTCAGGACCTTGGTGCGCCCCCGGTAGGCCATTTGTCCTCGTTTGCGAAGGATCCAGTAGATGGCCCCGAGGTCAGATAGACCCCTTCGTCGGCGAGAATCGGCACAATCTGGGCCGGAGACAGGGAGGCGAAACGGGGCTGGTTGATGAGAGCAAGAATCGTGGCCGCCTCTTCGGCCGTAAGCCGGTTCCCGGGGTCTCTCCTGGACTGGGCCACCTTGCGCCCTTCCACTTCCCTCGGTCCTTTTTGACAACGGTACCGCTGAACGGTTCGGGGGAAAGATCGAGGAGGGCGCAGATCCCTGAGAAAGGGCCCAATCTTGGAGTCCCTCCTCGATCAGGGCCCTTATTTCCTGACGGGACTCCCCGTCGACCTTCCGGCCTCTTTTTCCTCCATAAGAGCGTCCAGTTTTTTTTGAGCATCAGGAGAGTGGTGGCCTCCGCCAAGGCTTTCTCTTTCCGAAGCAACTCGCTTCAGGTTTCATGACCTCCAGCACACCTTCGCATCTCGGCTTGCGCTGGGAGCCAATGACCGAACTCTTCAGAAATTGTTAGGGCACAAGTCCCAGCGGATGATTCTCAGGTACGCCCATCTCGGCCCCACCCACCTCTGGAACGAGGTTGAGGGATTGGTCAAAAACTCCCTGAAAGAAATCAGAACTGACACCAAAGGATTTTCATAAAGTGAAGGAAAACCGAAAATCGTTGAAAATACTGGAGCGGGAAACGGGATTCGAACCCGCGACCCTCGCCTTGGCAAGGAAAAGTTCGGAATAGAAATATGTTGACACATAACGATTTATCCGGTGCCTGCCAAAGTTCAACCGGATGATTCCGGACGGTGATATCAGGATCCCGGATTTTGCCCACGGCACAAATCCGTCACAAGCTACCAAGAAGATGCCAAGGTGACGATCGATCTCTTCCTGACGGCCATGAAGAAGGGACTGGCCTCCGGGGATACCGTCGAACTCCGGGACTTCGGCGTTCTCCGAGTCAGATCCCGATCGACACGAAAGGGCCGGAATCCCAGGACCGGGGAAACGGTCTCGGTAGCCGCCAAGAGAGTCGTCTATTTCAAGCAAAGCCGGATCCTGAAAGGAAAAATCAAGTAATCAGTCTCAGTTAATGTTGAACGGACCCTTAGAATCCAAGCCCATGGTCCCTCATCTCCCGGTGCTTTTCCTGGGTTTTGATGGACAGTTCCAGGGTTCGGTCAAGCGATTTAAGCCACGGATCAAGTTTATCGTAAAGTTCCTTGACCTCGGCAAGCGTCGGGACGATGCGGACTTCGCCTTCCTGTCGGGGAGGGTAATGGCAGGCACGTCCCCACCTATGAGTCACTTCCAGTGTTTCTCGAAGAGATTCCCAGGACGGTTCGTACTTGACGGCCTGGTCGAGAAGACCGGAGAGACTGTGCGTCATCTCCACCTTGACCCCCTTTGTCATGAGAAACGCTTTCAAGTATCGCTCGGTGGACTGGAAAAGCTGGTCCATTCCTTCGATGTTTCGTCCCCGGCTCTTGTGAAAATCATACGTTTCGAGGCAAACACGCGCATTCTTCAGCCATTCTTTGACATTGTAAAAACGCTGTTCGGGAGCCATAAATTCTTCCTCTTTCCCATAAAGGAATCGTCCATTGAAGAGACCCATGCCGATGTATGTCTGCCCTTCGGACAGACCCGCGCGAACCTCTTCCGGTGTCCAGACCTGAACGTCGAAGGAAACCGGAGACCCGATTTGCCGGAGCAGGGCTTCCGCCTCGTCCGTCCGCTCCATCGGTTTTTTGTCGGATTCTTTCACGACCAAAAGATCGATGTCGCTGTCGGGATAGGGATCCCCATAGAGACGGGAACCATGGAACACGACATGGCTGGCCCCGTACTTTTTGACAAGGATCTCCGTGGCTCGGGAAAGAATCTTTTCGAGGACCTTGGGGATCCGGATATCGACAGATTCGACAGGCATGTTTTCTCCAAAAAACACGGTGGATCGACCAATCGGACAGCATCTGCTCCGGAGCAGGCCTTTTCCTGACAGTATACACTCTCCTCCCTACAGATCGAAGCCGACGGAGATCGGGAAAAAGAACGAATTTCCTCCGAACGCTCCCGGAGTCGGGCGATACGCCACCTTGTCCTCGATCATCAGCAGACGGATGTTGAAGGGGGCGATCTTGTGGACTACCGCCTTTTCGCGCTTCAGCAGCTCCCGCGCTCGTGCCGGATGGCAGGGCATCAGGGGGTTCTTTTTCTTGTCCAGCACAAAAACCTGCATTCGTTTCTCCCTGTCCTTACGTTGTTCTGGCCTTTCGGCCGTGACGCGCCCCTTGCGGGGCGTCTCCCCTCGGGAATGTCGCATACCGGCTTCGGGAGTAAACTGTGGGCTTTGGGGAGCCGAAGGCGGGACTCGAACCCGACAAAGGGGCCTTGTCCCACAAGGAAGAGTTATTGTCAAATCTAGTGTATAGTCTCGCAGAGTGAGGAACTACGCGGCGCATTCTGCATCCTTCTGTTCCGAATCCTGAGTTTCCGGTTTCTTTTCGACTCCATCCACAAAGACAGTCCCTTTCAGGACCTTGGCGATCAGGGTGTATCCCTTGATCCGTCGGAACCGCTTTTCCGAGGAAAGAGCCACCTGAAAGACCAGGGCCAGAAGAGTCTCTCGGGAAAAGCATCCTCGAGCCTGCTTTGTCCTGTGCCGGATCGTCGAAAAGGTCGATTCGATCGGATTGGTCGTCCGGATCGACACCCAATGACTGGCAGGGAAGTCATAGAAGGCCAGAAGAACCTCCTGGTCCTTCTTCAGGCATTCCGCCGCCTTCGGATACTTGTCCTCATAGGATTTCACAAAGCTCTGAAGCGCCTTCTTCGCCTCTTTCCTGTTCTCGGCGTTCCAGATCTCCCGGATCTGGGCCTTGGCCCGGGCCTGGAGAGACTTGGGAAGGTAGTTCAGGATGTTCAGGGTTTTATGGACCCAGCAACGCTGTTCCCGGATTGTCGGAAAGATCTCCCGGACCGCCGCCCAGAACCCCAGTGCTCCGTCTCCAATCGCCAGAAGAGGATCCTTCAGTCCGCGGTCCTTGAGATCCCGGAGAACTTCTTTCCAGCTTTCAGCCGACTCCCTAAATCCGTCCTCGATCGCCAGGATCTTCTTCTCCCCTCGATTGTTCACTCCCATCACCACCAGAAGACAGAGCTTGTCCGACTCCTTCCGCATCTTCGAGTAGATGCCGTCCACCCACAGATACAGCCATTCTCCCTCAAGGGGACGTTTGCGAAACTCTTCGTACTCCTTCGTCCATTTGGCCTTCAATCGGGAGACCAGAGCCGGGGAGAATCCCCGGGCCTCCCCTCCCACGAGAGCCCCCAGAGCCTCTTGCATCTGCCCCGTGGACACTCCCTTCAGGTAAAGAAGAGGGATCAACTCTTCCAGGCTCCGGGTTTTCCGGATATACGGAGGAATCAGGGACGAGTGAAAGACCACTCCATTTTGAGAGCGGTCCCGGACTTTCGGCATGCGAACGGACAGTTCTCCGATGCCGGTCTGGATCATCCGTTCCGGGTTGTAGCCGTTTCGCACCACCGTTCTCTTCCCCTCCAGATTCCGGACTCCCACCCAGGCTTGAAGAAACTCTTCCATTTCCGCTTCCACGGCAATCTGCAGAAGACTCCGGGCTTTTTCCCGGAGAAACTCCGTCAGAGGATCCACCGTTGTCGTTTCTGGACCTTTTCTTCCCTTTGGCGTATTCTTCTTTCTCAAGGCGTGCTCCTTTTTTGGCTGAATGCTGGGTTTTTGGCGAAACCTCATTTCAGCAGAGCGCGCCGCTCTTAGCAATCCTCCCTCATACACTACTTTCCATCATAACTCCTATCAAAATATTCGAAATCTTGCTGGCGGGGATTTGCGCGATGGATTAAATCTTGAATTGATCGGTGACATCCAATGTCCACTCCCAGAAAGCAAGGAACAGACCATCATCGCCTCCTTCCTCGACCGAGAAGCCTCCCGAATCGATACCCTCATTTCCGGAGCCAGAAAATTCATTGATCTGTTAAAAGAATATCGTTCGTCCTTAATAACTGCGGCTGTAATCGGAAAGATCGACGTAAGAGGGTATCATGTATGATCTAAACGGAACATGGTGTGCCTACTATGAAGGTTTTGCCCAAAATCCACCAAGAGAGCTTTTGGACTTGGGGTGGTTCACTCCAGAAAGTCTGTGCCGTGGTGTCAACTATCCAGAAGAAATGGGCCAATATCGGCATTTTTCCGATATGCGGGCATGGTACGATTATGTACAATCGCTCAGAATCCAGCCTGGCAAAGTGGTGCCCCCTTACCTGGATGCCTTCGATGAGGCCCTACGGGCTTTAGCGATGACTTATTTTTCACCTGGATTCTGCAAGCTCGCTGAATCAAAGGCTCTTTCCACGCTGGAGGATGCATTAAAACAAGCTTACAACCATCGTATGTGCAAATTCGATAAAAAGAATCCACAAGGGCACAAAAAATGCTCGGGACTTGGAGAAGCCTTGGAGTGGGTTGAACAAAACGATGTGCTTCATAAAGGATTGGCAGACAATAGTAAAGGTTCGAGGCGGCCCAATGCCCTCAACGTCATCCGTGATAGGTTAATGCACGGGAATCAGCAAGAAATGGTGCCTTGGGGTGGCCTATTCAAAGTTGTCAAAGAAGTTATTGAGCATGCATTCAGGAACCATGAACCATTTGATATCCACAGGCTGCGACGGATGTCTGACGGATCAGACATCACGCAATTCATTCCTCTGATCTAAATCGAATCACTGACAACCTTCCCTCAAGGAGAATTCCATGACGAACGAGACTTTGAGAAACCGCATTTTGGAAGAAATCCAAAGAATCCCCGAAACAAAGCTGGAAGAGGTTTACGACTTTCTCCATTATTTTCGTGTCGGCCTCGGATCACTTGAAACTTCTCCTGCGTCTTCGGTCCTCCCTTTTGCTGGTGCCTGGAGCGATATGGATGAATCAACATTCAAGGAGTTTGAAGAGGAGATTCAGAACCGTCGCCGACAAGCCTTTGCTTCCCGGAGATCTGAATGAATCCGACGCTTGTCGATAGCGACATTCTTTCCCGGTTCTTCCGGAATGATCCCAAAGTCGTGGAAAAGGTCAGAGTATATGTCGAAGAGCATGGAGTCGTCTCTCTTTCTATCGTCTCCTATTACGAGATCCTGAGCGGGCTACAGTACCGGGATGCCGGAAGACAACTGAACGCTTTTCTTGCCTTTGCGTCCATTCACCGGATTCTTCCCCTGACATTGGCTGCGGCCGATCATGCCGCCCGCCTGTATGCCCTCATGCGAAAGGAAGGGACACCCGTGGACGATATCGACCTTCTGATCGCCGGCATTGCCTTGGCGAACGGGATGGCCATCGCCACGCACAATGTCTCCCATTTCGGAAGGCTTCCCGGGGTGATCGTCCAGGACTGGTCCCTATGACCAACCTCCACCAGGTCCACAAGGAAAACGTCTTCGAGAAGGAACTCGTCGAATACCTGGGGACCCATGGCTGGAAGGAAGGATCCGACACCAAATACGACAAAGAACTGGCTCTCTATCCCGAAGACCTCCTGGATTTCGTCAAGGAAACCCAACCCACTGAATGGGCCAAGTTTATCCGTTGGCACAACAGTCACTCCGAATCCATGTTTCTAAAAAGAGTCGTCGAACAGCTCGACAGGCACGGAACCCTCTTTCTTTTGCGGCATGGCTTCAAGGACCGTGATGCCCGATTCTCTCTCTGCCAGTTCCGACCTGCCCACGATGCGAATCCGGACCTCTGGACCTACTATTCGGCCAACCGACTGACCGTTGTCCGTCAACTCCATTATTCCCGGTATAACCAGAACTCTCTTGACCTGGGACTTTTCGTGAACGGTCTTCCGGTGGCCACCGGCGAACTCAAGACCGACCTGACCCAGAACGTCCGGGATGCCATCCGACAATATCAAAAAGACCGCCTTCCAAGGGATCCTGTCGCCAAAGAGAATGAACCTCTGTTGGCCTTCAAGACACGGACATTGGTTCACTTTGCCGTCTCCACAGATGAGGTCTTTATTACGACCCGGCTTGAAGGGGCTCATACCCGTTTTCTTCCCTTCAACGAGGGCCACGACGAGGGGGCGGGGAATCCTCCGAACCCTCACGGCTATGCCACTTCCTACCTCTGGGAGAAGGTCTGGCAGCGAGACAACTGGCTCGATATTCTGGGGAATTTCCTCACCATAGAAAAAAAGGAAAACGAATCCGAGAGCAAGAAGAAGATCAAGGAAACTTTGATCTTTCCCCGCTACCACCAATGGGAAGCGGTCCGGCTTCTGGTAGAGGCGGCCAAAAAGGAAGGTGTGGGCCACTCCTATCTCATCCAGCATTCGGCCGGATCCGGGAAATCCAACACCATCGGTTGGGTCGCCCACCGGATGGCCTCGCTCCACAACGAGCGTGGGGAGAAGGTCTTCGATTCCGTCGTGGTCATCACCGACCGGAAGGTTCTGGATAAGCAACTCCAGGAGACGATCTACCAGTTCGAGCACAAGGAAGGGGTCGTCCAGAAGATCGACGAGAATTCCGGGCAACTGGCCCAAGCCTTGTCGGAAGGGAAACCCATCATCATCACTACCCTTCAGAAGTTCCCGTTCGTGATGGAGAAAGTCGGAGACCTCTCCAAACGCCGATTCGCCCTGATCATCGACGAGGCCCATTCCTCCCAGACCGGATCGGCCGCCCAGAAGCTTCAGGCCGTTCTCTCTTCGATCGAGGGGGAAGAGACGGATCCGGAAGAAGAACTCACATCCGAGGATGTCGTCAATCGAGTCATGGCCTCCCGAAAGCGTCCGGAGAATCTTTCCACCTTTGCCTTCACCGCCACACCAAAAGCCAAGACCCTGGAGATCTTCGGCTGTCCCGGACCGGACGGGAAACCGGAACCCTTTCATGTCTACTCCATGCGCCAGGCGATTGAAGAAGAGTTTATCCTCGATGTCCTCCAAAACTATGTGAGTTACAAGGCTTTCTACAAACTGGCCCATACCGGAAAGGAAGACAAAGAACTTCCCCTCGACAAAGCCTCAAAGGCCCTTGGACGTTATCTCCGGCTTCATCCCCACAACATCGCCCAGAAGGTGGCGATCATCATCGAACATTTTCGGGAAAAAGTTCTTCCCAAAATCGGAGGAAAAGCCAAGGCAATGGTCGTCACCGACTCCCGAAAAGCGGCGGTCCGGTACAAAATCGCCTTCGACAAATACATTGCCGAACATGGGTATCGGGATTGTCGAGCCTTGGTCGCTTTTTCCGGAAAAGTCTCCGATCCCGAAAGCGGATCCCTGGAATTCTCGGAAACCAATATGAATCCGGATCTTCGGGGACAGGATATACGGGATGCCTTCGACACCGACGACTACAGGGTTTTGATTGTGGCCAACAAGTTCCAGACGGGGTTCGATCAGCCCCTTCTCCATTCGATGTATGTCGACAAGAGACTGGCAGGAGTGCTAGCGGTCCAGACCCTCTCCCGGTTGAACCGAATTTTCCCAGGAAAGGAAGACACGTTTGTTCTCGACTTCGTGAACGATCCGGAGGAGATCCTGGAGGCCTTCAAACCGTATTTCCGGACGGCAAGACTGGAAGAACGAACGGATCCCAACCTAATCCATGAACTCAAGATCAAGCTCGACGGAACCCATGTGTATTTCTGGAACGAGG
>JAKBXW010000072.1 GCA_021840555.1 Nitrospirota bacterium | reverse complement strand
AGGTTGTTCGACGACTCCGTGCAGGCCTTCGTGACCCGGTGATCAAAATAGGACAGGATCGGCCCCTCCCAGTTTTGAAAAGCCGTCAGGAGAGGGCCAAAGGTGGTCCGGATCTCCGGATCGAGATCGGCGTCCCAATCCTTATACCGTCTGACCGCCTCCGACCGGGAGGATGACTCGTAGATGTCGAAGAATCCCTCCTTCGCCTGGTGGGCCTTGGTCAAGGCCGGAAAGTCCCGGCTCCATTCGTCCAGTCGCTTTCTCTGGACCTCGTTCAGGTCCGAAAAGCGCTTCAGAAGGACATGGCGGTATCGCATGAGGGACCGCCGTTTCTCGGGAGGAAGCGTTACACCCACGGTCTTCCTGAGGGTATCCAGGGCGGCGTTGGCCATCTTCAGAACATGGAACTTGTCCACGACGATGGGAACTCCCGGCAGGGTCTCCCGAGCGGCGTCCTGATAGGGCCGCCACATATCGATGGCCACGCACCGGATCCGCCCCTTGTCGGGAAGGTCCGCAAGATATCGGGCGACGGTCGTCTTGTTACGGTCGGGAAGCATCTCGATCACGAAGCAGGAGGGGATGTTCGTGAAGACCGCCCGGGACCTCCGGATAAGGTGGACCTCGCCGATCCCCAGGACCTCCGGGGTCTCGAAACTGAGGGAATCCTTGAGATCCTGGGCGTAGTCGTCGAAGACCTTCCGGATGGTGAGGGCCCCGACTCCCGTCTCCTCCGCCAAATGGCTGAAGGGGTGGCGGAGGGACTTTTTCTCAAGCCAGGTCTTAAGCCGGGTCGTCATGAGCCGCTTGTCGTCTACGGCAGGAAGGGGCTCATAGAAGGTCCGTCCACAGGATTTGCAGCGGAAGCGCCGGGTATCGACGGCGATCCCGACCCGTTTTCCGTGGATGGGGAGGTCCCGGATCCATTGCTCCCGGCGCCCGAAACCGACCAGAGGACCCGATCCGCAATGGATGCATCGGTCGGGAGGAGAGAGTGTTTCGGCCTTGATCTGGTAGTCCTCGTCGGCATCCTCGACCCGGAGGACACGGTAGGAGGAAAGGTTCAGGAGGTCCGGATTCATGGAGTCGTTTTAGTAGAGGAATCGGGAGAATCGAGCCATATCGTCCACAGTGACCATTATCCCTCCTCGCCGGTTGTAAAACCGATCGGGTTCCTTTTTTTTGCTGGTGGTTCCATCAATTGTCGGATCGCCTCGATCAGTTGAACGATGGTTTGGTCGTGGATTCCGACTTTCCGTTCCAGTTCCGAAAGCTTCTGCGCCAGTGCCTTGTTGGTAGACAGCATCTCACGAAGCTGAACGAAAGCCCGCATGATGGCGATATTGACCTGGATGGCCCGTTCGCTGTGCAGCACACTGGAGAGCATTGACACTCCCTGTTCCGTGAATACCAGCGGGAGTTTCCGGCGGCCCCCCCAACTTGATGTCACAAATTGTGATTTCAAGTTTGAGAATTCAGAATCTGTCATCTGAAACATGAAGTCTGAGGGAAATCGGTCGATATTCCGTCGGACGGCCTGGTTGAGGGCGCTCGTCGTGACCCCGTACAGTTCGGCCAGGTCGGAATCGAGCATGACCTTTTGACCACGAACGAGGAAGATTCTGGAGGCAATGGATTCAACGGGAATTGGAGGAAGGGATTCGGCCATAAATTCCTCTTGGTTAGGGATGTTCAATCAGGAAATATGGATTAAGACTATAGAGCCAATCCTGAGAAGTCAACCATGAAAGTAGAATTTATATTCAAAGACAGAGACGGACAGAAAACAGAAAATCAATCATAGAATTCAGATACCCAAAATTTTCGACGGAGAACCTTGTGGTTCAGGCTCCCTCCATCCGTCATCAGGAAATGTTGGGGGCGCTCTGACGTCTCCTCAGAAATTTTCTCGCAAATTCTCAATCTCCTGCTGTCGGGATTTTCCTCCCCCTTGCGAACCGTCTTGTCTGTCGGTTTTCTCCAGCTCGTCCAGCCGGATCCGCTCTATGTCTCCCGGAGCTCGCGTCCATCTCGACCGGACGAAACATCCGGGAGGCCCTAGACTCGTGGAGGAAATTCTCTCCGGGAAAACGAGGGTCCTCGACTGGCGGTCGAAGTTTGCTCCACGAACAGGGTGCCGTTCCTGCTCCCCGGATCCGAACACGGAGAGAGAAGCGCTCGGGGTTTCCGCCTGAAAGACGAAGCCTCCCCGCCCCTTTGGTGTTTCGGAACGAGGGGGTGTCCGATCTTTTCCGCTCCGCCAAGTCTGCCCTCTCCCCTCCCGGATATCTTTTTTCGACGCTCCGTCCTGCCCTTCGAACGGTCTGCGTTTCCCTTTCTCTCCATCCTCCAGATACTTTTTCCGGAGAGATTGTCCAAACGTTTCATCCAATCTGCACAATTCCTGTGGTATTAAAACAAATAATGTTAATACGTAAAAATTTTTTATAATATTGTATTTTAAGGATAAAATTATGAATAATGCTTGTTCACCGATTTGTCACATTATCTTGATATTCCTTTTTCTTTGGTCCTCTAGGATATCGATCGTCCGGAGTGGCCCCCGCGCATGTCGGGGAATTCCGGACCCCTCCCCGGAACCTCCGTCGTTCCGGGGGATAAAAAGTTGATTGTTTTCTTAATCCCATTCAATCCGGTTCATTCTTTTCAGGAGGAATTCTTATGATCCCAGAAAAACGAAGGGCGTCGGTTCTGGCTCTTCTCGCCGCGGGGCTTCTCGCGACGGGTGGCTGGACCCCCGCCTTCGCCGACAACCTGAGTCCGGATTCGCCGTATTCCCAGCCGGGCCAGACGGCGACCAACCAGTCGGGAACCCCGTCCGGCTCCCAGTCCTCGACTCCGGCGGACATGGACAAGTACAACTCGGAGTTTCACAACTCTTTCCAGAGCCTGATGCCGGACGCCCCGCCCCCGGGCTACTCCACGATGATGGGCAAGTGGGTGACCACATTGTACGGCTTCGTCGAAATGGACACCATGTACGATTCCTCGAATTCCTTCAATAACTGGCCCTTCAACGGGGCGCCGGCCAATGCCCAGACAATCCAGGGGGGAACCGCCTACGGGAAAGAGACGGCCCTCGGGAAGACTCTGAACCATGATTACTGGGGCTTCGACGTCAACAACTCCCGTATCGGCTTCGCTCTCTCCTCGCCGGTCTACAACGGGTACAAGGTTCGGGCCCTTTTGGAAATGGACTTTCTGGCCAGCCCGGGAGAAACCCAGTATGGGCTGGATGGAGGATTCGGCGCGGGGTACATCACCAACCCGATCTTCCGGATCCGGCATTTTTTTGGGGATGTGACGACGCCATGGTACGGAAATTTTCTCTTTGGCCAGTACTGGTCTCTTTTTGGCTGGCAGCCTTATAACATCTATAATTCAGTCCAGATCGCTCCGGCTCCGGGAACCCTCTACGGACGGTTTCCTCAGCTTCGCTGGTACAAGATCTTTCATGCAGGAGAGGGGATCAAGGTCGAACCGGCCGCCTCTGTCATGCTTCCTCCCGAGCCCTCTTCCGGGGTGCCAGCCTTCGTGGAAGGGCTGAAGCTTGCCGACAGCGACATGATGGGCGAAATGATGATCGGAAACACCGGAAAGGGGCAGTTCCCTGCCAGTCTAGGATTCTCGGCGATCCAGACGAACTACGCGGGTTATTTTGATAACAGCTACACACCAACCAATACCAATGGTAAATCCTTTTCAACCAATCAGTCTTACAACACCTGGACCTCCTCAGAGGCGGTGGACCTGATTCTTCCGATCATCCCGATCCATGACGGAAAGCCCGGAAACAATCTGACGCTTCAGGCCGAATATTCCTGGGGCCAGGGTGACGCCTGGCAGTTTCCGAACCTCTCCTTCGGCATGGGACAGGTCGGAAACTGTAATGCCAGTGCGCCGGTGGCGGGCTACAACTGCAGTATTGCATCTCCCGGACTTTCGGCGGGAGAGGGCGTTCTGAACGGCGGATACTTCGAGCCGCTCGACATCCAGACTTACAACGTCGATCTTCAGTATTACTTTCCGGATGATGCCCGGACGTCGTTGTCGATCGGATTTGCCGCTGTTGATGCCTCGAATCTCCAGCAAATTGCCAACTTTATGGGTCCCGCCAGTCTGGGGGGAGGGGGATCGACCAACGGGCTTTACAAATATCTGGCCCCGGATTCCCGGCTCACCTACGCTTTCGTCAATGTCTGGCACGACTTCACTCCGGCAGTGCGGGCGGGTCTCGAGTTCGGCCAGTATGATTCTCTCTATACGACCGGTTACAACGCCCTGGACAACCGGGTGATGATGTCCTGGTTCTACCTGTTCTAGAACAATCAGTGTCCGGGAAGGCGTCTTTCCGGGCCTCTTGAAAGGATCGTCATTGAAATGAAACAGATTCGTCATACGGGAGACATCCGGGGAGGCTATCGTGGCCTTATGGAGGATTCTGTGATGGCGGAGGAAAAAAAAGACTGTCCGGCAGTGGCGCTGGTCCTGGTCGACAGCGACACCCGCGAAGCCGGGATCAAAAAAGTGCTTCTGGAAAACTTTTCCCGGGTGCGGGTCTCCCGCACCGCGGAGGAGGGAATCTGGATGGCGCGCCGGATCTCGGCGGGCGGAGAACGAGTGGAATTCATCCTGTGCGACGCTTCCGTCTCAACGAAGGAGGTCATGGGCTTTCTCGCCTTTTGCAGGGGCCGGGGGAACCTTCCCCGCGTCCCGGTTCTGGTGATGACGGAGGAGCATGATCCGGAGGAACGCATCCGGGTCCTGGAGTCCGGCGCCGACGAGGTGCTGCGGATCCCCTGTCCGGAACGGGAAGTCTTGGCCCGGGTTCACGCCCTCATGCGTCGGGATCGGAGAGGGGATTTCGACAACCCCGATGCCCCGGCACGCTACGAAGTGGGGGCGCTGATCGTCGATACCGAACGCCATGAAGTGCGCTGGAAGGGTCAGCGGGTTTCCGTGACACCGCTCGAATTTCGGATTCTTGTCCGGCTCGTTCGCATGCCCGGCCGTGTTCTGGGTCGGGAGGAACTTATGAAAAGTCTGTGGGGGGAGCATTGGGAGGTGGAGGACCACAATCTGTCGGTCCACATTCACGGGATCCGGAAAAAAATGTCGGGAAATGGAGAGCCCTGCCGCGTGATCGAGACGGTCCGGGGCGTGGGGTACCGGGTTCGCGAAGAGGACTCCTGACCTTCCTGTCATCGATTTGTAACCGTTTTGTAATAGAGCTGTTTTCTTGTTGTGCTAGGGTCAATCTACCTTAAGGAGGAATGCATGAACATCGTCAAAGTGACTGCGGGATTCGCCGCGGCTCTCGCGGTCGTCTCGGTCCTCTCGGGCGTCGGAACTGCCCGGGCCACCGATCTCACCATCTCCGGCTCAACCATGCTCTTTCCCCTCGAGCAGGTCTGGGCCAACGCCTACATGAAGAGCCATCCTGGGGTGCACATTTCCGTGGCTTCGACCGGATCGGGCTTCGGGATCTCCAACGCCGCCAACGGCAACATCACGATCGGGGCCTCCGACGCCTACCTGACAAAGGACCTCCGCAAGCGGTACGGCAGTCTGGCCTCGATCCCGGTGGCTTTCGACGACACCCAGGTCATCTACAATATTCCCGGCGTTCATAAGTCGCAGCTGATCCGGATGGACGGTCCGACCCTGGCTCGCATCTTCATGGGCAAGATCAGGTTCTGGGACGACAAGGCCATTCGGGCTATTAACCCCCATGTCAGATTTCCCCATCGGCGGATCAAGGTCATCCACCGGGCGGATGCCTCCGGGACGACCTTCGTCTTCACCGACTATCTCTCTCAGACCTCTAAGGAATGGTATGAAGAGATTGGACGCGATCTGTCCCCCTCTTGGCCGGTGGGTTCCGGCTACAATGGCTCCGATGCCGTTGTCGCGGCCGTCATGGCGACACCCGGGGCCATCGGGTATGTGGGGTTGGGGTGGATCAACGAATACCATCTGAGTTCCATGGCCCTCAAGAACCTCGATGGCTACTATGTCGTCGGCTCCGTGAAAACGATCCGGAACGCGGGCTTTGCGGCGCTTCACGATCCGACCTTTCCCGACGACTTCAACCGGACGATCGTCTGGAACCTCCACGGCAAGGACGTCTATCCGGATGCGAACTTCGAGTTCTGGATGGTGAGCACAGACCTTCCGCACTCCACCATGAAAGAGGTCAAGAAGATGCTCGTCTGGGCGCTCACCAAGGGCCAGCAGGAGAAGTACACGGTCAAGACCGGCTTCGCCCCGCTCCCCTTCGCGCCGCTCAAGCCGCGCCTCAATAAGATCCTGAACCGCCTCCTTCCCGGTAACACCATGAAGATCGAGACCGGGGGATAGGCGCGACATCCTGATCTTGGGTTATATCAATCGGTCCGGTCCCGAGTCGACCGGACCGATTCCTTTTCGAGAGAAAGTCATGGGAGTGGCGATGGAGCCCGACATGAGGGCACAAGGGGAAACGGGGGAAGCCGGTCAGGTTCTGGTCAGCGGCAAGGAGTCCCATTTTCCAGTCGTCCCGCCCCGGATTCTTTTGACGGACCAGGAAGGAACATATGGAGCATCGGAAGGAGAAAGCCTGAATCCGGAAGGGGAAAGCATTCTCAAGGATCTCCGGGAGACCTCTCAGGTCCGCATCCACCGCTCCGAACGGCTCTTTCAGGGGACGCTCCGGATCGGGGGACTTTTCGTCCTGGCTCTTTTCGCGACCGTCCTGGGTGTGAGCATCGTCGAGGCCTGGCCGTCGATCGAGAAGTTCGGCTGGTCCTTCCTCTGGACCTCGACCTGGAATCCCCACCGCCAGATCTTCGGCGCCTGGACCTACATCGTGGGCACCTTCTGGGTCACCGGAATCGCCCTTCTCTTCGCCATTCCCATCGCGATCCTCTCGTCGCTCTTTCTCTCCGACTACTCGCCGAAATGGCTGGTCGGGGGGGTCTCGACCCTGATGGAGATGCTGGCGGGGATTCCCTCCATTGTTTTTGGTGCATTCGGGATCATCTTCATGGTGCCGCTCCTCCGGGACCACGTGGAACCTTTTCTGTCCGACACGCTGGGCAAGCACTGGGATTTCTTCAACGGGGACTCCATGGGATACGGGATCCTGGCCGCAGGGCTTGTCGTGGGCATCATGGTCATTCCTCTCGTGGCCACGGTCACGCGGGATTCCCTGGTCATGGTCCCCCGGGAAACGGTCGAAGCGGCCTATGCCCTTGGCTCCACGAAGGCCGAAACCGTTTTTTTCGTCAAACTTCCGGCCGTGGTACCCGGAATCACCGGGGCGGTCATTCTGGGGTTCGGCCGGGCGATCGGGGAGACGATGGCGGTGTTGCTCCTGATCGGGAACCAGGCCTCTATTCCCACCTCGATCCAGGACGTGGGGTATACGATCAGCTCGCTTCTCGCGAACACATTCACCTATGCGGTGATCGATCCGCTATATGCGGCTGCGGAGATCGAGCTTGGGCTCATTCTTCTCGTGATCTCCCTTGTGGTCAACACGCTGGGGCGGGAGCTTCTCATGAAGCTCATGGGCGGACGCCTGGCAGGGTCGGTGGGCGGTGGCTGAGAACCCACTCCCGGAAAAAGGTCTTTCGGCTTACCGGAAGGTTCGCAACGCCCTTCTCGGAAGTCTCACGGCGGTGGCCTTCATCCTGGCGGTGACCCCTCTCCTTGCCATCGTCTACGTCGCCTACGACCGGGGAAAGGCCGCTTTGTCCCTCGCTTTTCTGACCACCATGCCGGGGGGATTCCCCGTGGGAATCGAAGGGGGCATCGCCAACGGCATCGCGGGGAGCCTGATCCTGATTTTCATTGCGAGCCTTCTGTCCGTCCCGGTCGGGATCTGGGCGGGGCTCTACCTCTGGGATCAATCCCACACCCGTCTCGCGAAAATCACGCGTCTCCTGTCGGATCTCCTTTTAGGAGTGCCGTCGGTCATCTGGGGGGTGGTGGGATTCTTCGTCTTCTCCACCAACACCGGATTCGGGTTCCATTGGGGTTTTTCGGGGCTGGCGGCGGGACTCACCCTGGGGTTCATCATGATCCCGATCGTGACGCGGGTGACGGAGCAGGCGCTCCGCGACGTTCCCCGAAGCTATATCGAAGGGGCCCTGGCCCTGGGGGCCTCCCGATTCCAGGTCGTCCGGGGGCTCGCCATTCCAGCGGCCATCACCGGCATCGGTACGGGCATCCTCCTGGGCGTTCTGAACGTCCTGGGTCAGACGGCTCCCCTCGTCTTCACCAATTACTACAACACCGGAATCCCCAAATCCCTGGTCGGCTCCAACGGGTCTGTCGGTGACCTCGCCATGCAGATCTTCATCTACATCCATGAGCCTTCGAAGGAGCTTCACGTAAAAGCCATGGCGGCGGCCCTGGTCCTGACGGTGATCGTCCTTCTTCTCGACATGGGGATCCGGCTTCTCGCATGGGGAAGCCGGAAATACGCCCAGAGAATGGGTTAGGAGACCTTATGGAGAACGGGACCCAGGAACCGCTCGTGCCGAAGATCGCTGTGAAGAACTTCAGCGCCTTCTACGGAAAGACCCAGGCCCTCCACAATGTGGATTTCACGATCTACGAGCGCAAGATCACGGCGATGATCGGCCCTTCGGGATGCGGAAAATCGACCTTTCTCCGGAGCCTGAACCGGATGAACGATTTTTTCCAGGGATTCCGGGTCGAGGGATCGGCGACCCTCGACGGGGAAGAGATTTACGGTCCCGCCGTCAATCCCGTCCTGATCCGCCAGCGGGTGGGCATGGTCTTCCAGAAGCCCAACCCCTTCCAGAAGTCGATCTTCGAAAACGTGGCCTACGGGCTCCGGATCCAGGGGGTGAAATCCCGCTCCGTCCTCTCCGACATCGTGGAAAAGTCCCTGAAGGCCGCGGCCCTCTGGGACGAGGTGAAGGATCGCCTGAACGGATCCGCCTTTTCCCTTTCGGGAGGCCAGCAGCAGCGGCTCTGCATCGCCCGGGCCCTGGCGGTCGAGCCGGAGGTGATTCTCCTCGACGAGCCGGCCTCCGCCCTCGATCCCATCTCGACCGCCCGGATCGAGGAACTGATGCAGGATCTGAAGGATCGGTATACAATTGCAATAGTGACACACAACATGCAGCAGGCCGCCCGCGTCTCCGACAGAACGGCCTTTTTCCTGGACGGGACCCTGGTCGAGGTGAACGACACGACCAAGATCTTCACCAACCCGGAGGATTCCCGGACAGAGGACTACATCACCGGCCGGTTCGGCTGACAGGAAGGACAGCGGTGCAGAGACATCTCGACGCCGAGCTCGAGCAGCTCAAGGGCCGGATCACCGAAATGGGGAACATGGTCGATCTCCAGATGAAGGAGGCGACAGAGTCTTTACTGGATCGGGATCCTGAAAAGGCGAAGCGCGTCATCGACCGGGACCACCAGGTGAACGCCATGGAGGTCGGGATCGACGAGGAATGCGTCCGCATGATCGCCCTCCACCAGCCCGAGGCCCGGGATCTCCGGTTCGTCATCACCGCCATGAAGATCATCACCGATCTCGAACGCATGAGCGACCTTGCCACAAACATCTCCGAGCGGGTGGTGGAGCTGTGCGAGGAGCCCCCGGTGTCGATTCCCCCGTCGATCAGGGAAATGTCAACGATCGGCCGGGAGATGCTGCGGGAAGCCCTGGACGCCTTCGTCTCAAGAAATACCGCACTGGCCCGCAAGGTGACCCAGGAGGACGAACGGGTCAACGTCCTTCACCGGGAACTT
>JAKBXW010000071.1 GCA_021840555.1 Nitrospirota bacterium | reverse complement strand
AAGATAAATATAAAAACAAAATCGCAAGATGTTACAGAAAAACAATATTGTCGCCATTCAAGCATGACAATGACTTATCAGTTATGCAACAGCCTCTTAAGGTCTTTTCTTTGATTGGCATCGTAAAAAAAATCCCTGATTTTCTGGGGAACCACTTTGATTTTTCTTGTTTTTGGCTCTGTTATTGGAGGCGGCGGGCGGGATCGAACCGCCGAATAAAGGTTTTGCAGACCTCTGCCTTACCGCTTGGCTACGCCGCCCTATCGGAATGGATGGACCGAAAGATTCTATCAGAGGAAGGGGGGAGGGGCAAGCGAAGGGCCCGTTTCATCACGGGGGGGAGGGTGTTCCCACAATGACCGAATCCGGACGGGCTGGAAGGAGTGTGTCTAATCCGCGGGGATCGCGTGGAAAGTGAAGCGGTTTCGCCCCTCCCGTTTCGAGCGGTACATCGCCTTGTCGGCTGTGCGTATCAGCTCCTCGGCATTGGCGGCATGATCGGGGAAGAGGCTGATCCCGAGGCTCGCCCGGATGGAAAGTTCCTGTCCGTTCACATGGGCCGGGACTTCGAGAGACGAAAGAATGCGCCTCGCGATCCCCTCGACATTGGGTAGGGAAACCGACTTCGTCGCCAGGACAAGGAACTCGTCGCCCCCGACCCGGGCGATGATGTCTCCATCCCGGACGGCCTCCGCAAGCCTTTGGCTCACGATCCTCAGGAGGGCGTCTCCCGCCTCGTGGCCGAAGGAGTCGTTAATTGTCTTGAAATTGTCGAGATCGATGTAGAAAAGGGCGACCCGGTTCCTGGAAGAGGGTGTCGAAAAAATCCGGTCGAGTTCATTCCAGAGGGCACGGCGGTTCAAAAGCCCCGTCAGAGAGTCCTGGCGGGCCAGCCGCTTGAGTTCGTTCTCGTAGAAATGAAGCTCCGTCACGTCGCGAAGGCGTATCTGGAGGAGAGGGCGATCCCTCCAGTTGATTCTGGACTCCACCACCTCAACTTCGCGGGACTCGTCCGGATAGGATCGAACCTGATAGCGGTTCGCTCTTGGAGCACTCTCCGCATGTGAGGAGGAACGCGTCTTCCGGAGGTCCCCGGGTGCCCTGTTTCTGTTCGTAGGGGGAAGAAGCTCGGATTTTTTTCTCCCGACCAGATCCGGCTTCCCGACTCCAAAGAGAAGGGTGGCCTGCCGGTTGGCGTCGACGACCCTCTCGGTTTCAAGATCCAGGATCAGGATAGCGTCTCCCGCCTCCTCCATCAGAAGCCTGTATTTTTCCTCCGAACTTCTGAGGGCCTCTTCCGCGATTCGTTTCTCGCGGTCCCGGTCGATGTTGTCGAGAGCCGTGGAGAGGGTCCGGGAGATCTCCTCGAGAAGGGCGACGAGAGGCCCGTCGAAAAAACCCACCCGGTCGGCGAAGGCCGAGAGGATGAAGGCGATCTGTCCCTTTCGGACGACCGGAAAGGATCCCTGGGACCAGAGACCGAATTCCATCGCCTTGGCCGACAGGAATTCGAGCCCCATGGTTTCGAGTTCCTTCACCAGGTTGTGGTGAATGACGGGCTTGTTTTTGGCTAGGCAGGCCTGGGGACTGAGTTGCTGCAGTTTTTTGCGGGTTTCGGGATCGTTCCGGTAGGAAAGCTCCCGGAAAAAAGACACCATGGACTCGGAGCGCGCATGGACGGCAACAGGTTTCAGGACTTCGTGCTCCCGATCGACTGAAAGGATGCGGACCAGGTAAAGCATGCCGATCTCGTTGATGATCCGGCAGGTCTCGTCAAAAAGCTCCTGTTCGGAGGGCCTCTGGTTCACGAGCCGGTTGATGCCGTTCAATGCGGCGTAGAGTTCGGTCATCCGGGAGAGACTCTCCCGGGATTTTGCATGGGCCCGGTCCTCCTCGTGCCGGTCGAGAGCCACTCCCAGTCCGCTGGCGGCCTCTTCGAGAAGTTCGACCAGATTGTCGTGGAAAAAACCGGTCTCCCCGGATGTGACCGTCAGGAGTCCCGTCACCCGTCCTTTGGGAAATGACGGGAACCCTGACGGACCCGGCGTCCGGGAGTAAAGAGGAAAGGTTGCCCCCGAACGCCACGAATATTTCCGGGACCACATCTGCATCCGTTCGAGCCCCGGCTGGCTGAAGCGCTCGGAAAAATCCTGGGTGACGACGGGAAGACCGGTGCGCAGGGCTTCGGCCATGGCCGTCAGGTTGTCGCCGTGTCCGGGGGTCAGATGAAAGCGCATCTGCCGGACGACCTCTCCCGCCTGTTCGAGGTTGCCCCGGACGACGACGGGGACGAGTGTCCGGGTTTCCGGTTCGAATGAAAGAATGGCGGCGTTTTGAAGTCCCCCGTCGTCGACGAGAATCCGGCATGTCTCCTCAAAGAGGTGCCGGGTGTCGGGGCGGCTTCCTATCAGGCGGCTGATCCGGTGGAGCGCCCGGTTGATCCCGGCAAGACTCTCCGATTCCAGGGCAATGGAAATGCCGCGGACGAGAAGTTCGAAGGCGGGACGATGGTCTTCGGGAAAGAAGAACGCCCTGGGGGCTCCGGAGAGGAGGAGGACACCCCACGGACGGCCCATCCGCGAAATCGGGAAGGCCAGAATCGTCCGGGAGGCGCTGGATTCGTTCTTGCCCGGTCCTCTTATGACCGGGCGCCCGTCCCTGAATGTCGATTCAGCAAGGTCCCGGAAGAGGGATCTGTCGGGTCCCGGATCGCCTGGGGAGGCTGCGGCATGGGCGAGCACCTCCTCCGGACTCCGGTAAAAGGCGGCAAAGTCGAACGGAGAATGCTCCACCAGAATCCCGCAAATTGTCTTGAGCCGGGAGCGGGACCCCTCCGCCGTGTTCGGAAGGGAGTCGATCCGGAGCAGGAGGCGCTGGATCGCGGCCTCCGCCTCGATCCGTTCCAGAGCCAGTTTGTGGGCGGTGATGTCGGCGATGAGGCCGTTGATGGCGACCACCCTCCCGGCGCCGTCGACAATGGGCGTCGCGACCACGCGTCCCCAGAACCAGGAGCCGTCCTTGCGACGCATGCGTTTTTCGATCGTGTAGGACGGGATGGTCTTCTCGAAGAGATCCCGGACCTTTTGCCGGGTTTCGTCAAGATCGCCGGGGAGAGTGATGTCCGAAACCCGCCGGGAGAGAATCTCCTCACGGGAGTATCCGGTCATCTCCGCCCATTTGCGGTTGGCAAAGAGGTAGGTGCCGTCCCGGCCGATGACGCCGACTCCGAAGTCGGCCGTTTCGACGATCTCCCGGAAAAGGGGATCGTTCCCGAAGTCATCAACTCCCTTTGACGAGCGCGTCATCCCTGCTCCGGGGTAGGCCTCAAGAAGCTGGATGGATCCTGAAATCTGAAAGGATACAAGAAAGAGAATGCCTGTAAGGATAGGCCATTTTATATCCTCTCAGGATATCTTTTTTCTTTTGACGATTCAAGAGAGCATTTTGAAATCAGAAAGCGCATGGAAAATTCGAGGAGTTCCAGATGCCGCAGGGCCTCATCGAGGGTCTCCCCCCAGACCGTCGTCCCGTGATGCCGGATGAGAAGGCCGGGAAGGGGGTAGCGGGGGTCCGGAAGCCTTTCGCCGATGGCGCGGGCGATTTCGGGAACCCGGTTGTCGTTTTCGAAGACCGGGAGGGCCGGTCGGGTTTCGGGATCGGCGACGCCGAGACCCTTCAGGACCTCGAGGGGCGGCAGGAGAATCTCGCTCCCTCCGCATTCGGAGGCAAGAGAGGCCTCGATCGTGTGGACATGGAGGACGGCCCCGGTCTTGGGGAAAAGGCGGTAAATCGTCCGGTGTATGGAGGTTTCCGCGGAAGGGCGACGTTTGGCATCGGGGGAGGGGAGGGGGAGCTCTCCGTCGAGGGGAATCCGCAGGATGTCTTCCTCGGTGAGGACGCCTTTGTGACAGCCGCTGGCGGTGATCAAGAGATCCGGACCCAAACGCAGCGAAAGGTTTCCGGCCGTTCCCTCCATCCATCCACGCCGGTAGAGGCGGCGGGCCAGAAGTCTGAGACGGGACTTTGGGGATTGCTCAGCCACGGTTTCTGGTTCCTTTCAGGAAGATTTCGAGATAGTTCGATATATCGAAAAAAGTCCCATAGGGGACGAAGGGACGATTCTCTGTCTTCATCCGTTCCGCCAGAATGCTGCGCGCAAAGACCAGATCCGCCTCCCGCGCCATCGTGAGATCCGTGACGGAATCCCCGATGGCGATTTTCAGAACCCCTCCGTATTCCCTCATGACCGCCGCCTTGTGAACGAGTTCGCTCCCTCCGGCCGTCTCGGAGTAAATCCTGAGAAATGTCCCGTCCGTTTCGGCATGCGCCGCCACGACCCGGGAGATTTTGGAGGCGTAGGGCGCGAGACGGGCCATCACGAGCTCCACCAGGCTTCCGGAAAGAACGACGAGGGGAATGGAGTGGCGCTCCAGAAGGTCCAGAAATTCGGGAAAACCCGGGCGAAGGGCCATGGAGCGCATCCGGTTGACCATCTCGGGAAACCGTGCGCTCGGGATCGTTTCGAGAATGGCCGGGACACCGTCCCTGAGCGTCGTTTCTCCCGACAGGAGACGGGGAACGATCTGTCGGGACGCCTCCGGGGCAAACTCCTTCATGAGAAGGGAAAAGGTCTCCTGTTCCGTGATCGTTCCGTCGAAGTCGGAAAAGAGAACGGTTTTCACGAGCCCCACTTCAAAATGGCCTGCCGGAGAGGACCTTCGGGGACAGAGTCCCGGTCGAGCGGCTGGCTTTTCTTGATGAGCTCCAGGGCTTCATGGAAGGCGCGCACCCCGGCGGCGGGCCCCTGGGGATGGTCCATGAGCCCCGTGCCCGCATTTAAAATGACCCGGTGATCCCCGGGAGAGAGGAACTTTGGAAGGGCTCCCGGATGGATCCCGGCCGAAGGAACGGGCGCGAGGCCCGACGCGACGAGGAGGCGCCGGAGGTCCGCCTCGACACCGGGATCGATGGGAAGGCTTCCGGCCGCCGTCGGGTAGAGGACGGCGTCCGCCCCCCCATGGATCATCAGTGTGCCCAGAAGGACCCGGTAGTCGATCCCGTAATCGGGGGAGCCTCCCAGGGCCCCGGCCATGGCCGGGTGCGCGAAGATCGGAAGGCGGGTGTCGGGGTCGGAGGCCAGGGATTCCAGGACGGAAAAACCGCAGGCGATGGGGGAGACGAGATAGGCGTTCGCCCCCGCCTCCCGGAGACGCCGGGCCTGGTCGAGCATCCGGGAGGCCCCTCCGGAGAGGGTCACGGCATACAGCATCTCGCGCCCGGTGGCTCTCCGGATCTCGTCCAATACCGGCCGGCAGGCGCGCACCCGGGAGAGGGCCGTGGAGGCGGGGGTGTCCGGACAGATCTCGTCGTCCTTGATGAGGTCGAGCCCGGCCATGCCAACCTCTCTCAAAATGGCGGCGAAGTCCTCCGGGGAAAGGCCCAGGGCCGGCTTGAAGATTCCCATGAAGAGGGGGCGGTCCCGGACCCCCGTCAGTTCCCGGATACCGGCAAGACCGAAGCGCCCGCGGGTCCCGTATCCTTCCGGAAGATCGAGCGACAGGATCCGCACCGGACCGGCCAGGGAATATTTCCCCAAAATCATGACCAGAAGCGAGCCGATGTCCCCCGAGACGTTGGCGGACGGATAGGCGACCAGGGCGCGTCCCCGGCCGTTTGCGTCGACAGAGGCCTCTTCCAGAACTCCGGTCCAGGATTCGAAGCGACGGGCCTCGTCCGGCCTGAAGGAGCCGACCGTCTGGCCGATGGCCAGCATCCGGCCCTGTTTTTCGGGATTCACTCCGGGAGGAAAGCCGTAGAGGACCCGGATCATCTCCCGGGTCACCTCGGACCCGCGTCAGGAAAGGGAAGAACGCGGCGGCCGGTATAGAGGGGAACCCATCCCTCCCGGGAGGTGAAATAGCGGATCGCCTTGATCCGCCGGGCGGGCGGCAGACGGAACCAGTGCTCGGCCCCGCGGGGAACGTTGATGTAGTCTCCGGGAAGGACGGTGAGTTCGACCTGGGCCCCGTCCTGAAGAACGAAGCCGAAGATCCCCTCCCCTTCGATCACATAGCGGATTTCGTCGTCGTCGTGGGTGTGGCAGGAGAGAAAACGTTCGAGAAGGGCATCGAGTCCCGGCAATGATGGAGAGAGCGCGACGAGATCCCGCGCCTGGTATCCCAATGTCGAGCGGAGGTGTTCGAAGCGGGGCTCGAAAAATGCCAAAAGACCTTCGGATTCGTCGGGAGCGGGGCGCTCCAGGGCGAGAAGCGCCGCCAGCTTTTTGTCTTTCGGAATGGACCAGCGTTCGAGGCGGACCCCGACCGGGTCGAGGATGGAGGCGATTTCCGCGGAATCTGTCAGCGAGTTTCCGTCGGGAAAAGTGAGATACGCCATGCGTCTCCTTGGAAGAGGGTCAGAAGACCCGGTAAAACCATCCGGAAATGGAGCTCGAGAGCCAGACCACCAGGAAGACGGGGCCCAGCCGGGAGTGGTAGCGGCCGAGGGCTATGCCCTTCTTCCGGAGAATGCCCAGAACCATGAGAACCACGAAGAGCCAGAGGGCCCCCTGGGCGGTGATCAGGTGAAACCAGTCGAGGGCCGGGGGAACGGGATGGAACCGGATCCTTCCCTGGATGCGTTCGTACTCCATGATCGCGGTTCCGGAGACGTCGCATGTGAAACCGAAGAGGGCCGCAAAGATGTGGCCCCGGCGGATCCGGATGAAGTCCGAGGTGTGGGGGCCCGAAAAAAAACCTCCCAGAAACCGGCCGGTCGCCGCCCCGCGGCGGGTCCGTATGAAAAGGGCGGTCAGATATCCGGTGAGGGCCAGATAGATCAGGACCGACATGGAAAGGACGTAGGGGTTCACGGATGGACCTCGTTCGTTAATGGGATCACGCTGTCACTTCCTAGAGTTTATCAGGGGGGAGGCCGCCTCGTCATCCGGCCTTTCCGGAAGGCTCTTCAGGGGAGCTCGGCTTTTTTCGGCCGTTCGAAGAGCGCGATCGGAATGAGGAGGAGCAGCGCGACAATGCCGACGGCGGCATAGACGTCGCCGAAACTCAAGAAGAGGGCCTGTTTTTCCACCTGGTTTTCAATCAGCGCCGCCGCGACCCTGTCCCCCGCAGCCGGTGAAAGGCCCAGTGCCGTGAGGTGGGAGAGGATCGTTCCCTGGGCCGCCGTCGTCTGGATCCGGTTGGCGGTCAGGTCGGCCGTGGTCAGATAGGCCTGGTGGATCTGCTGGGAGCGCTGGAGAAGCGTTGCCAGAAGGGCGATGCCG
The DNA here is from genome assembly GCA_021840555.1 of Nitrospirota bacterium. Taxonomy (GTDB): domain Bacteria; phylum Nitrospirota; class Leptospirillia; order Leptospirillales; family Leptospirillaceae; genus UBA4572. The sequence continues at coordinate 2,521 of JAKBXW010000071.1, read as the reverse complement.
ATTGAGCCTCCGAGCTGGCCGATCATGCTCGAAACTGCCGCCCCCGTCGACAGCATGCGCCGGGGAAGGGTGGACAGGGCCATGGTCATGAGTGGAGGAAAGAGGAAGGCCAGTCCGATTCCCCGGAAGATGTTCGACCACAGAAAGGAGGCGGGGCTGGACATGGGGCCCAGATGTCCGTACCCCCAGAGGGCGATTTCAATGACGGCGACCCCCGGGACCATGATCGCCCAGATGGGCACGCGCCCCATGATTCCTCCCGCCACCATGGAGGCGACCGAGAAGGAGACGATGCTCTGGAGAAGAACATATCCCGTTTCCAGGGGATTCCACGAAAAGAGGTTCTCTCCCATGAGCGGGATGGTGAAGAGGGTTCCGAAGTAGACGGAGCCCAGGAGCGCGTATCCGAGCGATCCCGCCCACAGGGAGCGGTTTTTGAGAACCCGGAGATCGAGCAGGGGGGAGGGGGCGGTGAATTCCCGGGCCACGAAGAGAATGAGAAAGAGGGCGCCGGCGATGGCGGCGAGCCGGATGGAAGGGGAGGCGAACCAGTCGTAGCGCTGGCCGTTTTCGAGGGCGAACTGGATGGCCGGGATGGAGAGGAGGAGAAGAACGATGCCGGGGATGTCCACCTTCTCGTCGTCGATCGTGTGGCGCGAGTCCGGGACATACCGGAATGCCAGATAGGTCAGGGCAAGGCCAATGGGGAGGTTGATGAAAAAAATCCAGGGCCAGGACTCGTGGTAGACGAGATAGCCTCCCACGACAGGACCGAGAGCCGGCCCCATGCTGATGCCGACCCCGAAGATGGCGTTGGCCAGGGCAATCCTTTCCGGCGGGAAGGCGTCGATGATGAGGGTCTGGCTCGTGGCGAAGAAGGCGGCCCCCGCCATCCCCTGGAGGAGGCGGAAGAGGACGAGCGGAAGAAGATCCCGGGACAGTCCGCACAGGACCGAAAAGAGTGTGAACAGGAGGATCGAGGCCGTGAAATAGCGGCGGCGTCCGATCCTGTCGGAGACGAATCGGGTCATGGGAATCATGAGAACGTTGCCGACCGTATAGGCGGTAATGACCCAGGCGATCCCGTCGAGGGTCGTGTCGAGCCCCCCCATCATGTTGGGAAGGCCGACATTGACGACGGTCGAGTCCAGGGTTTCGAGAACGGTCGCCCCCACCGCGGCCGTGACAACCAGACCGGGATGGGCGACAGGAGGGTGGGGGGTGTCGCCTTCACGATCCGGGGCGATTTCCATCAGGGACGATTCCCCGGGAGGACGACGGGAAGAACGGACATGCCGAGGCGCAGCTGGTGGCCGGTGTCGCTTGCAGGGTCGAGAAGAATCTTGACCGGAACCCTTTGAACGACCTTGGTGTAGTTCCCGGTCGCGTTTTCCGGGGGAAGAAGGGAGAGCACCGCCCCGGTCGACTGCTGGATGCTGTCCACACGGCCCCGGAAGGTTTTGCCGGGAATCGCGTCCACCGTGATCCGGACCGGATCACCCGGATGGATGTTGGAGAGGTCGGTCTCCTTGTAGTTTGCGATGATCCACATCCGGAAGGGAACGATATATCCGACCACCTGTCCGGGAACGAGATACTGCCCCTTTTCCACGGTTTTTCCTGTGATCCTTCCGTCGACGGGAGCGCGAACGATGGTATGGCGAAGGTTGAGCCGGTCGATCGCCACGGTCGCCTCATCCTGGCGGATGATGGATTCGATGACTTTTTGCTGGGCGGTATCGGCCTTTAGCGTAGCCAGGGCCTCCCGGTAGGCGGCCCGGTCCCGGTCGAGCCGGGAGGCCGTGGCGAAGGCCTTTCTGGAAAGGCGATCGGTCCGTTCGCTTTCCCGTCGCGTGAGCCGGATCCTGGTCCCGTCTTTATCGATGTTGGCCATGCTGACCTCGAGTCGGGCCTTGTCCCGGGCAAGGATGGCTTCGTCCTTCTGCTGCGTGTGGAAGAAATTCCGGTCGTCGAGCATGAACAGCGGCTCTCCCTTTTTGACGACCTGATTGTCGTGGACGAAAACATTCGTGACCGCCCCGGGGATCCGGGAGGTCACTGGATGAAGGTGCCCCGCGATCTGGGCGTCGTCGGTTTCGACGTGCGTTTCGGTGTAGTGATGGAAGGCAAGGAATGCGGCGGCCAAAAAAACGAGACCTGCGGCGGTCCCTGTGACGACCCTGATATTCATGTTCATGAAGGATATCCTCGAGGGAAGATGGCGAATCTTTGAGATTCATCTTGAAAACTAAAATTGATTAATTGATAAATTAATCTATGGGAAGCCATGAGGTCAAATCGAGGAGTCTGGGAGGGGTGGTCTTTTTACCACCCCAGATGGCGACATCGGAGCAAAATGCTGTACTCTTGTTCCGTTTTGGACCATATGGACCGGCGAAGGATTTTTGGGCATCAACCCCGTTTAAGAGGTTCTTTAACTGTGACCAAATCTGCCGCGCAAGCCCCTGGCTTTAAACATGGGGTGAGCGGCAGCCGGATTGTTATTTGATACGGAACTTGT
>JAKBXW010000070.1 GCA_021840555.1 Nitrospirota bacterium | reverse complement strand
CCTTATCCGAATGGGGGCCGCCAAGGAGCGCTCTGGCCTCTTCCTGGTCAAGATCTGTTAGAACAATCTTGAAGAGTTGCCGGCTGCATGGTAAGGTTTGAAACAAAAGATCCCCTGCCGGGACCTATCCCGAACGGCCTAATCTGGAGATCCAGGTGAAAGATTCCATCGGGGAGCGGACATTTTCCTTCGAGAGTCGGGACATTCTTAAAAAATTTCTCCTCAAATCTCTTTTTTTACTCTTTTTCCTCTTCGCTTTCATGATCACTGTGGATTTATCAAGTCCTATCCGGACCCTGGCCGCCGACGATCCACCGGCCGTTCCGGTCACGCTCGGGAATGCCGTGGAGCGGGCCCTTGCGGCCCGTCCCGACCTCAGGGCCGAAACGGCGCGCGTCAAAAGCGCCCGGGAGGTCATCGGACAGGCGCGATCCGCAGAGTATCCCCAGCTGTCCGTGAGCTTCCAGACCCTCTACGGAAACAGCCTTTTCGGTTTCTTTCTCTTTCCCGACTATGCCTATCAGGATCTGAACCTGCTGACTGTCACCCTGACCGAAGATCTCCTGGACTTCGGGAAGACCGGCTCCCAGGTGGACCAGAGCCGCTGGTCCTACCGGGCGGAGCAGGCCCGGAAGGAGGCCCTGTGGTCCCAGACCGTGCGGGACGCGGAGTCCGACTTCTTCACGCTCCTTGCCGACCAGCACCAGGTCCTGGCGGACGAAAAGAGCCTCGAGGACGCCAACCTCCAGCTGGCCCGGGCCCGCCTTCGCTACGCCACCGGCTCAGGGATCGTTCTGGACGTCACCCGGGGACGGGTGAACGTCGAAGCGGCCCGCCTGGCCCTCATCCGTTCCCGGGACCAGGTCCGGACCGACTCCGTGAATCTGGCCCAGATCATGGGTTTAAGGCGCGACATCCACCTCGTGGCCCAGGAGGTCGCCCGGGACCCCAACGCAATTGCGGCCCCCGACCCCGACCGGGACCTCCCGGTGGCCCTCTCCCACCGTCCCGAATGGAAGGAGGCCTCAGCCAACGTCGCGGCGGCGCGGGCCGGAGTCAGGAATTCACGATCCCAGAACTATCCGACCTTGAATGCCCTCTTCCAGTCCTTTACCGCAACCCTTCCCCGCGGCGCGCTCCCCTTCACCTACATTCCGAACAACAGCCCCTACTCCACCTTCAACTTCGGGGGAGCGCTGACGATCCCGATCTTCGAAGGGGGCTACATGGTCCACCAGACGGCGAAGGCCCGCTCCGACCTCATGGCCGCCCTCGACACCCGCGAATCGGTGCGCCTCCAGGTGGCGGCCGATCTCAGAAAGGCCGCCATTGCGATCTCGGATGCGCGCCAGCAGCTGGAGGAGGCCCTGACGGAGGAGGAAAACGCCCTCAAGAACGACACTCTGGTGGAGGAGGCCTACCGGCAGGGGCAGGTGCAGTCGGTCGATGTCATGGATGCCCAGACCTCTCTCCGGCAGGCCCGGGAATCGGTAATCAGGGCCCGCTACCTTCTGATGAACGGATATGTGGCCTATCAATATGCCCGGGGAACCATCGCCCCCCCGGGGATTGTCCGGGGAACAACCCCCTGATCGTGCCGCCTCGGGCGGATTCAAGGAGAACCCATGTCTTCCAGGCCCAAACGACTGATCATTGTCCTCCTCCTTCTCGTCCTCGCCGGCGGCGGCCTGGGGTACTGGGCCACCCATCCGACAAAGACCCGGACCGACGCCCTGGTCCTCTACGGGAACATCGATCTCCGGGAGGTCCAGCTGGCCTTCCACGACACCGGACGCATCCTGAAGCTCCTCTATGTGGAAGGCGCTCCGGTGAAGGCCGGGACCCTGATGGCCATCATGGACCCCATCCGCTATCAGGATCTGGTGGACGCAGACAAGAGGGCTCTCGACCGCGACCGGGCCCAGCGTCTCGACGCGGAACGGACCTGGGCCCGGGTCAAGCGGCTGACCCAGGCCTCCTTCAATTCCCGCCAGCAGAAGGACGACGCCCGGGCCGCCCTGGACATGGCCCGCGCCTCCGTGAAGAGGGACAAGGCCCAGCTGGCCTACGATACCCGCCAGCTCGACGACACGAAGGTCTACGCCCCGGTCGACGGGATCGTCCAGAACCGGATCCTCGAACCGGGCGACATGGCCTTTCCCCAGTCTCCGGTTTACACTCTGGCGCGCACGCGTCCCCTCTGGGCCCGGGTCTACATCGAGGAGCCGGAGCTCGGCAGGATCCACCAGGGAATGACCGCCACCGTCACCTCCGACTCCTTTCCTGGCGAGAAGTTCGTGGGTTATGTCGGATTCATCTCTCCCTCGGCCGAGTTCACGCCAAAGGAGGTCCAGACCCTCCATCAGCGGACCATCCTCGTCTACCGGGCCCGGGTCTATCTTTCCTGTCCGACGGTCAAGCTCCGGCTCGGGATGCCGGTGACGGTGACCATCCCTTTCCACGACGGTCCGGCCCGTCCGGCCGTCTGCCCGGACGGATCCCCCGCAGAGACGATCCATGGCGGCGGATAGCCCTCCCCGAACAGCGGTCCTTTCGGTCCGGAACATCGTCCGGACCTTCCGCTCCCCCCGCGGAATCATCCGGGCCCTCGACGACGTCTCCTTCGACGTGGCCGAAGGGACCATTACCGGTCTCATCGGTCCCGACGGGGCGGGAAAGACCACGCTCTTGCGGATTCTGGCCGGCATCCTGGGTGCCGACAGCGGCCGGGCCACCATCCTGGGCTTCGACCCGGCGACCGAAGCCCCCGCCCTCCAGCGCCATCTGGGCTACATGCCCCAGAAGTTCGGACTCTACGAAGATCTCACCGTCGGGGAAAATCTCGATCTCCACGCCGATCTCCACGGGGTCCCACCGGAGAGAAGGGCAGAACTCTATGCGCCGCTTCTTTCGATGACCGCCCTCGGCCCCTTCCGCACGCGGCTTGCCGGCAAGCTCTCCGGAGGCATGAAGCAGAAGCTGGGGGTCGCCTGCTCGCTGGTCCACGCACCGCCGCTCCTCCTTCTCGACGAGCCGACGGTGGGGGTCGACCCCGTCTCCCGCCGGGAGCTCTGGGAGATCCTCGCGCGCCAGGTCCGGGAAAACAGAACGACTCTTCTGGTCAGCACGGCGTATATGGACGAGGCCAGCCGCTTCGACCGGGTCGTGATCCTTCATGCCGGGAAAGTCCTGGGAGAAGGACGGCCGGAGGATCTCGTCTCGGAGGCCCGGGGTCACGTCTTCCATGTGGCCTATCCCTCCTGGTCTCCCCGGAAGCTCGAGCCGTTCCTGGCCAAAGTTCCCGGCATCCTCGACGCGGTGGGAGAGGACGGGGGTGTCCGGGTGGTGGTGGAGGGATCGGCGCCTCCTCTTCCGGCGGAGATTTCGACCACCCGGATCGAGCCGGTCCCCCCGCGCTTCGAAGACGCCTTCATGCAGCGGCTTGCCCGAGGCGCCGGAAAGACCTCCAGGACCGCTCCCTCCCCAGAAAACCTGGGCTGGCAGAACAAAAAGCCGGGGCTGGCAGACGGGGGCCATGAAGAGGCGATCATCATCCGGGAACTGACCCGCGACTTCGGCTCCTTTCGCGCCGTCGACCACCTGACCTTCTCCGTGGGACGGGGAGAAATTTTCGGACTTCTAGGGGCCAACGGGGCGGGAAAGACCACCACCTTCCGCATGCTGTCGGGGCTTCTCCTGCCCACATCGGGCGAACTCAGGATCGACGGAAAGGACGTCCTGGGATCCCGCGTCGCCGAAATCCGTGGGCGTCTGGGATATATGTCCCAGAAGTTTTCCCTCTACTCCCAGCTCACCGTCCACCAGAACCTGGTCTTTTTCACCAGCGCCTACGGGATGTCCGGCAAGCGCCAGCGGGACAGGATCGCCGAAATCGAGGCCTTCTTCGAGCTCGAAGCCTACCGGGAGGAATCGGCCGGGCTTCTCCCCCTGGGATTCCGGCAGCGGCTGGCGCTTGCCGCCTCGGTCGCCCACGAACCCTCCATCCTCCTTCTGGACGAGCCGACGAGCGGCGTCGACCCGGTCGCGAGACGCGAGTTCTGGCGGACGATCAGCCAGCTCTCCCTCTGGGGGGTCTCGGTGCTCGTCACCACCCATTTCATGACGGAGGCGGAGTATTGCGACCGGGTGGCCATTATGGCCCAGGGACAGCTTTTGGCCCTGGGATCCCCCGCGGAGATCCGGGCCCGGGCAAGAACGCCCGAGACTCCCGACCCGACGCTCGAGGACGCCTTCATCCGCCTTCTTGAGCAGGCGCAACCCCCGGGGGTGCCCGCATGACCGCGTCCTCCTCCGCCCGGGAACGATTGGTCCGGGTCCGGGCCATGGTCAAAAAGGAATCGCTGCAGATCGTCCGGGACCCGTCGAGTCTGGCCATCGCGATCGTCCTTCCCGTCCTTCTTCTGCTGATCTTCGGGTACGGGGTCTCCCTCGACGCCCGGCATGTGCCGATCGCCGTCGTGACCGAAAGCCGCACGCCCGCCTCGGAAGGATTTGTGGCGGGTCTCAGGCAGTCTCCCTGGTTCGTTCCCCGAAGCTATCCCGACATCCATTCGGCGGTGGCGGCCCTCCGTCGTCAGGATGTGGAGGGAATTCTCTGGCTCCGGGAAAACTTCGGCCGTTCGATCGAATCCTTCCGGACCCACGGGGTGCACGTCGTGGTGGACGGGGTCGACGACAATACCGCCCGGCTGGTGGAAGGGTATCTGACCAACACCTGGGACACCTGGATCGGCTTCCGGAACGAACGCGGCCGTGCGCTCTCCTTCCAGCCGGTCGCCCTCGACGTGCGCATCTGGTTCAACCCCGACAGCAGAAGCCGCGACTTCCTCGTTCCCGGTCTGATCGCCGTGATCATGACCCTGATCGGAGCGCTCCTGACCTCCATGGTCGTGGCCCGGGAGTGGGAGCGGGGAACACTCGAATCCCTTTTTTCGACGCCGGTGACGATCGGCGAGATTCTGGTGAGCAAGTTCATTCCCTATTTCATCCTGGGCATGGCCGGCATGGGGGTCTCCGTCATCATGGGCCACTTTCTCTTCGAGGTTCCCCTTCGCGGGACGCTGGGGGTTCTATTCCTGACCTCGGCCCTTTTTCTCACGACGGCGCTCGGGATGGGCCTCGTCATCTCGACCGTTTCGAAAAACCAGTTCGTCGCGGGCCAGATCGCCATCGTCTTCACCTTCCTTCCGGCCTTCATCCTCTCGGGCTTCATCTTCGACATCCATTCGATGCCCTTCTTCATCCGGGTCCTGACGCACATAATTCCCGCGTCGTACTTCGTGACCATCCTCCAGTCGGTCTTTCTGGCGGGGAACATCCCGGGGGTGATCATCCCCAACGCGATCGCCCTTTTCGCCTTCTCCCTCTTCCTCTTCGCCCTCCTGGTCCGGATCAGCCGAAAGAGGATCCTGTGAAGGCGCTCGCGATCCGCATCCTCCGGCTGGCCCAGAAGGAGTTCCTGGCTCTTCTCCGGGACAAGAAATCCCGAATGGTCCTGATCGTCCCCCCGCTGGTCCAGCTCATCGTCTTCAGCTATGCGGCGACCTTCGATCTGAACCACATCTCCTACGCCGTCTGGAACGAGGATCCGGGGCTCTATTCCCGGCAGGTCCTGGCGCGATTTTCGGGCTCCCCCAACTTCCGGCTCCTCAAATCCGTGGATTCCGAAAAGGAGGTCCGGGCCCTCATCGACAACCGGAAGGTCCTTCTGGTCCTCCACATCCGGAGCACCTTCAGCCGGGATCTTCTCGCGGGGCGCCCGGGGACGGTCGAGGCCCTGGTGGACGGGCGCCAGAGCAACACGGCCATGATCCTCATGGGATATGTCCAGACCATCGTCCAGGGCTTTAGCGACGACTTCGTTGCGGCGAACGGCCTGACCCCGCCCATCGCTCCCCTCTCCCTCCGGGCCTGGTACAACCCCAACCTCAAGAGCCGGTGGTTCATCGTGCCCGGGATCGTGGGACTCCTGACCCTGGTCGTCTCCCTACTCGTCACCGCCCTTTCGGTGGCCCGGGAGCGGGAGGACGGGACCTTCGACCAGCTCCTGGTGACGCCGCTTCGTCCCTTCGACATCATCATGGGAAAGATCATCCCCGGCTTCGTCATCGGATTCGCCGAATCCACCGCCATCGTTCTGGTCGGCGTCTTCCTTTTCCACGTCCCGCTCCGTGGATCGCTCCCCGCCCTCTATCTGGGAATCTTCCTTTTCACGCTCTCGGGGCTGGGGGTCGGCCTCATGATCTCCTCCCTCGTCTCCACCCAGCAGCAGGGGCTTCTGGGGGCCTTTCTCTTTCTCGTGCCCTCCATCATCCTCTCCGGATTCGCGACACCGATCGCCAACATGCCGCAAATCATCCAGGACATGACCCTCATCAATCCCCTCCGCTACTTCCTTGTGATCCTGCGCGAAGTCTTCCTCCAGGGGGCCGGAATCCGGATTCTCATCCCCGAATACGCGGCCCTGGCGGCCATCGGGATCGGGTCCCTTCTCCTGGCGGGCCACTTCTTCCGCAAAAGGATCGGGTGAACGACCTCTCTCACGCCCCACGTTGGAACTCTCAAAAGGTACCGAAAAGACAGGTATCCGGCTGATAGCATGAATTAATTGCAAAAACCAAAAAATGATGCTATCAATCCTTCAGACCGGAAGGAACCTGGTAGGGTCTGCCAAAATCGTCGGGCACAGGGACTGCCGGATCTTCTGAAGATGCGTCTTTCCGCCGGTCCTGGGGGGCCTCGTTTTCCTGGCGGAGACGGTCGTTCTCGGAAGGAGCGCGCCGCTCCCGGACTTTCTCCTCGACCTGTCGGTCGTCTCCGGGATCCTGGCCCTTCTCTTCCCGCTCGTGCTTTTCTCCTGGTGCCTCGAGGGCCTTCCCCGGCATTTGGCGGGTCAGAAGTGGCCGCTTGAGCAAGAACTCGAGACGCTCCGAAATTCTCCTCCTCTCTGGGCGGGATTCCCCATCCCTTCTTTCGTCCACACCGCCCCGGGATCGGTCTCGAGCTGCATCCTCTACACCTTCTTCGGCCCGTCGTCCGGGCAGAACACTTGCTCCGCCTCCCCCATCGCCACTTACGTGTCGGGGTCCACGGTCCTCCAGAACATCCCCCAGACAATCGCCATCGTGGCCAACCTGGTCTCGGTCCTCGCCCTGTTTCTCCTGACCGTCACCTACTCCTACTACCTCGTCTCCGCGATGCACACGGCGTCCCATACGGGCGACTGGACCCACCAGGGCGTGAACGCCGCCTGGGCTCCCGTCCGGGGAGCACTCCCTGAATGAACCATTTCGAACCATGGAGCCACGCCCCATAGTTTCTCGTCATGTGCCCATTTCTCTTTCGAGATCTCCATACCGGCCCCTACTGGGCGATGCGGGTTCAGGGATTCGACGGGGAAAAGGGCCGGGAGGAGCGGCAGATCGATGCCCAGGGGCTGAAAGGATCCATGCGCGAGATCGGAGAAAACACGACGACGGTTTTCAGGGGATTCGGAGGCGGGGGAGAAAAATGAAGGCGGAACTCCGGGGGCGGAGGAAGAACCGGGCACCCAAAATTGACCAGCCAATTGAAAATTTCGGCTTATCGTAAGAGAATGGAGAAGAATTGGAAGATATATCCCAAAAGGTCTGCCGATTTATTCAACGCCCGACAGGAACGCCGATTATCGTCAATCTGAATGGAACGCGGGTCCGGCACTCATGAAGCCATCAGAGGCAATTCTTCTTCATCGAAACGAGATGCTTGCCGTTGCGGCGCGCCATCATGCCAGGAACGTTCGCGTTTTTGGCTCCGTGGTTCGGGGAGAAGATACGGATAAAAGCGACATCGATCTTCTTGTCGAATTCGAAAAACCTCCAACCCTTTTCGACCTCTCCGGGTTCCAGTCCGACCTCGAAGAGATCCTCGATGTTCCTGTCGAGATTTTTTTGGAGGATGATACTCTCCGACTTAAAAAACACATTCGAGAGGAAATCATCGCAGAAGCCGTTTCGTTGGATGCGTTTCAACGGATCGGTTTTGCACTCCCGGATAAGGAAAAGGAGGCTATGAAAAAAGAAGAAAAGGACCGGCGGCTTCCTGACTATCTGAAGGACATTCTCGATTGTGCGGACGAGATAAAGGAGTTCACCAGGGGTATGAATTGGGACGAATTCGAAAAAGACCGAAAAACTCAGCTGATAGTCGAACGGTTGCTGATTACCATCGGGGAGGCATCAAAGAAGCTTCTCGACGATCACGGAGAATTTGTCCGTCGCAATCCGGAAATTCCCTTCAAGAATGCCTACGATCTCCGGATCAAATTGACTCACGGCTATACGTCGATCAATGCCAGGACCGTATGGGGAACGATCCAGGACAATCTCCCCGATTTTGCCCGGAAGATTTGGAACATCCTCCCGGACCTCATCAAGGAACGGGACGTCAGTCGAAAGAAGGAACGGAACGATTCTGGGATAGGATACTAAACAAACAAGGGTCAAAGAGAGCGAATGAAAGCTCTTCTCCCGAAAGGATTCGAGAAGAAGGCCGCGACGCGAATCGCGTCGTGGCCCGGCTTTTTTCTGTCTCCTGAAATCTCCTATGTCCCCTTCACCGCTGCGCAGAGCCGGATGAAGAAGATGTCGTCCTTCGTCTCGAACTTGATCGAGACGATTTTCTTGATCAGGGCCTTTCTGGCAGTATCGAGGATCGTATTGCCGGCCGCGGTCGCCGTGTCGGCGGAGAAGGTGCCGTTACAGACCATCGTTTTTTGAGAGCCACAAGCTTCGCGGCATCGACCGCCGGATTCATGGGCGCCTCGGGAAAAGTCAGGGTGCATCCGCCGAGACCCATCGTGCCGAGAATCGCCGCCGCAAGAATTTTCTTCTTCGAACCTTCCTTCTGATGATTCCCACGGATATAATGTCCGGACGTGATTGAGGAGAGTCTTAAGGAGCATCCCGGTTCCTGTCTGATTGAAAGTCGTGAAGACTTAGACAATCCTCATTATCTCAACAAAAGTGCCGGGAGGCCCTTTCCTCTCAAATTCTCAATCCATAGAAATATCCTTATCTACAGTTTTCGACCAACGAATTCTTCGGAAGAGCCAAAAATGAGAAAAAAGGGAAAGCAGTCCGATTCGAGATCCTTTCATTTCGTCCTCCCGTTTTCTTGAGTCGCTCTGCTGTCCTTTTGCCGCTTTCCCGATGGTATTCTCCTTGTCCTGTCTCCTCAGAAATTGAAACCGGCCGTGAGCGGGACGTACCAGAAGGCGCTCTGGCCGTATCCCCCCGACACCCCTCCTGCCAGGGCCTGGGGCATGTAGGCGACCTTGGCCTCGAGAAAGACCCAGCTCAGGTTGAGGCCCAGCCCCGCATCGCCGTAGGTGGTCCAGGAGCTGGCGGTGGTCTTTCCGAAGAAGCCCTGGCCCGGCATGTTCGCCTCGAAGGCGCCCCCCAGGTCGACAACGGCGTACAAAAAGTATTCCGCGTTTCCGAGAAGCTTCGCCTCGATCCCTCCCGTGAATGCGGAGGACTGGGTCGATCCGCCCCCGTAGGTGGAGGGAGTCGTGAAGAGGTCGGTCTGGGCCAATGCCCGGACGGCCCAGACGTCGCTCAACCAGTAGGCGACGCCCACCCCTCCTCCGTAGCCGTTGTCGTTGAAGAACTTGTTCCACGCCGGCGTAGTACCCGTAGATCATGAAGTCCCACACCCCCCGGACCGGAGCTCGCGGCCCGGACGGCGGAAGGATCGCGGAAAGGAACACGCCGACCCAACGACAGTCTCTTCGGAATACATCGGTCCTGAGTTTAACAGGATGCA
>JAKBXW010000069.1 GCA_021840555.1 Nitrospirota bacterium | reverse complement strand
ATCTAGTCGCGAAGCATTTCTCTTCCTTCTTTCGCATTGGTCCCCTGGAGACGAACCACAAGGGGAACATGGAGCTTGACATCCTTTGCGGCGGCGATGATCCCACCCGCGATTCTCTCGCAGCGGACGATTCCGCCGAAGATATTGACAAAAATTCCCTTGACAGCCGGATCACCCAGCAGAATCCGGAAGGCCTGTTCGACTGTCTCCTTGCTGGCACCGCCTCCCACGTCCAAAAAGTTCGCAGGGCTGCCTCCCGCCAGTGCGATCACATCCATCGTCGCCATCGCCAAACCCGCTCCGTTCACCATGCAGGCGATCGAACCGTCAAGCTTGACATAATTGAGCCGATGCTTCGAAGCCTCGATCTCAAGCTCGTTCTCCTCAAAAAGATCCCGGAGGGCCATGACCTTTTCCTGGCGATACAAGGCGTTGTCGTCAAAGGACACCTTTGCGTCGAGCGCCAGAAGACGTCCGTCTCCCGTAAGGATCAGGGGATTGATTTCCACCATCATGCAGTCGGTGTCGATAAAAAATCGGTAAAGGTTTGCGAGGAGTGTCGCAAAAGAATTATAAAGGGAGACGGGCAGTCCGAGGAAAGCGGCCACGCGCCGTCCGACAAACCCCTTGCACCCGACTTCCGGATCGACCGCCAGGGTCAGGATCTTTTCGGGATGCGCGGCAGAAACTTCCTCGATCTCCATGCCCCCTTCGGTACTGGCAAGAATGGACACCCGCCGGCTCGACCGGTCCAGGACGAGGCTCAAATAAAACTCCCTCGAAATGACAGCCCCTTCCTCGATCCAGACCTTCCGCACGAGACGCCCTTCGGAACCCGTCTGGTGGGTCACCAGAGTCTTTCCGAGGAGCCCTCCCACGAGAGCGGGAATATCCGAGGGGTTTTTCGCAATCTTGACTCCTCCTGCTTTTCCCCGGCCTCCCGCATGAATCTGGGCCTTCACGGCGAAGACCTTTGCCTCTCCTCCAAAAATGCCCGACTTGCTTTCGATCAGGGAACGCGCCTGGTCAGCAGAGTCCACGACAACTCCTGACGGGACTGACACGCCATAGCTTCTGAAGAGCTCCTTGGCCTGGTACTCATGGATGTTCAAGACCTTCTCCTCTCGGTAGGGATGGTAATGGGTTGAGCGGCGTTTCAGGAATCCTTGCGGCGATAGTCGGGGAAAAGCGTCGGGGCCATGGGCCGGTCAGCCCCCTCGAATTCACGCGCCAGCAATTGTTCGAAGTGGTCGACATGAGCCATGGATACCTCTTTCCAGGAAAACGGGGCGCGCTCCCTGGAAGCTTTAGCAGCTTCGAGACCGGCTCTTCTGCCGAAGACAAAAAGCTCGAGAAGGGAATTTCCCATGAGCCGATTTGTCCCGTGAAGCCCTCCCGAGGCCTCCCCCGCCACAAGAAGGTTCGGAATGGAGGTATGGCCGTTTGGATCGGTCTGAAGGCCACCGTTCTGATAGTGAAGGGTCGGATAGACCAGAATGGGAACCCTGGTCGGGTCGACCTGATGACGGGTCATGAGCTTGACGATATTCGGAAAACGCTTGGCAACAGTTCCCTCGCCGGCCTCCCGGTCGATCGAGGCGAGATCGAGATAGACTCCGGAAGCTCCCGAGGGTGTGGGCACTCCTCGTCCTTCCGAACACTCCCGGATAATGGCGGAGGCCACCACATCCCGTGTTTCAAGTTCGTTCACAAATCGTTTCCCGAGACGGTTGTACATGCGGGCTCCGGCACCGCGGACCGCTTCCGTGATCAGCATGCCCGCCATCTCGGACGGGAATATGACGCCGGTGGGATGGTACTGGAAGCTGTCGATATGAACGAGCTTCGCACCCATGCGATAGGCCATGCACAACCCGTCCCCCGTCGCCCCGAAATGATTGGATGTCGCAAAGCCTCCCAGATGGAGTCGTCCGGTTCCACCGGTTGCCAGAATCACCGTCTTGGCTTTGACATAAAGGTATTTCCGGCTGTCCAGATCCCAGAGAACCGCTCCGGCACAGGCTCCGCCAGGTCCCTGAAGAAGTTCGACCGCCGGAGAAAACTCGAGGATTTCAACCGGGGCATTGACAACGTCCTCCTTCAGAACACGGATCAGCTCGAGACCTGTATAATCCTTGGCCGATATGAGCCGGGGTCTGGATGTCCCGCCGCCTTTCCTGAGGGACAAATTTCCCTGGGGGTCCCTGTCGAAAAGGATGCCCCGCGAGACCAGCCATTCCACCATCCCGGGACCTTCCTGAACCAGGACGGACAGAAGGGCCGGATCATTCGCCCCATGACCTCCACGGAAGGTATCCCTGAAATGGTCGACCGGACTGTCCCCCTCTCCGAGCGCCGACTGGATTCCGCCTTCCGCCATGACCGTATTGGAATCCCCCACACGAAGCTTGGTGGCAAGCAGAACGCCCGCACCCTGTTCGGACGCATGCAAGGCCGCCGTAATGCCGGCCCCTCCCCCTCCGACAATGAGGACATCCACGTCCCGGTCAGGATGGTCCGGAAGAGCACGAGTCCCTTCGATTCGGCTTCGGGATTCAAGGAGAGTTGCGATCTCCTCGGGAACCACCGTTCCCGCATTCGGACCGACGCGGATTGTTGCCTTGCCTTCGGGTCGGTAGTCCGGGTAAAAGGATTTGAGCAGGGTTGCGCGGGCTTCGGGAGAGAGCCCCGGAGGGGGAGTCTCGTCGAACTCCGGCATTTTGGCATAAAACGAATCGACCAGGTCGGACATTCTAGGATTTGACCTCGCATTCTTTTTTGAGTTCGTCCGGAGAAAGAGAAAGAAGACGATCCATCTCCCTCGAAAAGGTACCCCCCTTGATTTCGTCCAGGCGAGCCCTCAGATTTGCTGGAAACGGAAGCTCTTTGGCTCCATAGGCTCTGCGCGCATAAAGGGCGATTTCGTGGGGTGCCATTTCCGCAATGCACCGGGAGACGCAAAGACCGCACATGACACAGCTCATCGTCAGGTCCGCAACCGCCTTGAAATCCCCGAAGTTGGCCCGCCACACCGAATCCCGGACATCGATTCCCTGGGGACAGACTTCGGTACAGGCATTGCAGTTCCGGCATGTGGCCGACTCCGGATAGAAGGTGAACAATTCTTCTTTCGGATCCGAAAGGGTCGCCACATCGTAATGGGCCCTCTGGATCGGATAGGAATCAAGCATCGAAAAGCTCATTCCTTCCTGAACAAGTGTCTGGCAGGCCAGGGCATTGCGCAACCGGAAGTCCCCCTTGATCCGGTAAACAGTCGCGCAGGCCCCGCAGACTCCTCCGAGGCACCCGATTCCATGGATCACTTCATGGCCCGTATACCACATCGCCTGGACCATTGTCGATCCGGCGGGGACTTCATACTCTCGTCCATTGATTGACACATGGATCATGGTTTTGCGTTCATTTTGGGAATTATCCATAGATGACTCCACAGGCTATCTGGATCGCGTTGAGTGGCGCTCGAAGAGCGCTGGAAGAGGGGGATTCACAATACGCCACATTCCCCCGGAGAGTCGGCGAGGCCTTCAATATCCAAGACGTCTCATTTTTGTCTGGAAGTGTCAGTTTACCAGAGAGGACCAAACCAATTCAATCGGATCTCTTTATCGGCAGGGGAGTCTTACCTTGTCTTGGAAGGGTTTTCCTGGAATGATTTCAGGACTGTTGTCGGGGAGAATTCTTGTTTTGAGGTCCATTCTCCTTTTTGCGCCAGACTCGGGGCAAGGAGGCATCGAGAAAGGGGCGCTTTTCCTTGGCTCCAACCGGGGCGGGGTGATACTGGATTGCGTAGACACGGAGAATGGTCAGGGCGAGGAGAACCATGACAAGCTCGATGTATCGGGAAAGAGGTTCGTTGGAAAACCAGGTGACGAGGGTTTCCGAGAGAAGGACCGCCAGAACCGAATCGACGATATAGGTCACCTTCACACGTCCGAGGGTAAAGTATGTCAGAATCGTCCTGGAAACCTCAAGAAGCGCCAAAAGAAGCAGGATGTTGACAAGAAGGGACTTCAGCATGGACAGAAGACCATTCTTCGCATGGATGAAAGCCTGCTCGACCGTTTCCCAGACTCCCCAGATCATGGAGAGAAACATGATCAGGAGAAGTGTCAGGAGGACAAGCTTGACACCCCCCAGATACCAGGCAGGAAACTTCTGCTCGATTTCCTCCAGCGGGGGAGGGATGATCGGTTCGAGTTTTTCATCTGGCATGTTCTCTGTTATCCTTATTTTCCGGACAAATGATCTTTTGCCAGGAATCCTGAAATGCGACCCCGATTGCCTGTAACCCGGCTCGAGAAAATTTTATCAAAAAAATGCGGACCAAAACATCAAGAGGGAAGGACTAAAGCCCTCCCCTCCCAAGAGCGATCACTGAAAAAGCTATGACTTTGACGGAACGGGCCGCACCGGGGTTCCATCGTAGACGTAGGTCCCTTCCTCGAGGCGACGGAACGGCTTCTCCCTCTCCCATTCCTCGACCACATGTGCCACAAGGCCGGGAATCCTGCCGATGATGAAAATACCCTTCCCCGTTTTCCAGGAAAGTCCCATCTCGGAGATGATCGCCGCAATCATCCCGTCGACATTCAGGGGAAGGTTCTTTCCGCTTCTCGCTTCTAGCTCGTCCTGCACCGCAACGGCAAATTCGACGAAGCGGCCCATATAGCCGTACTCCTTCGCCAGTTCCAGAAGACGCATCGTTCTGGGGTCACGCTTGTAGAGCTTGTGGCCATATCCGGGAAGTCTTTTTTTCTTCTTGTCGAACTCCTCGACGACAGCTTTGGCATGGGCCTTGATGTCGACTATGTCGGACGGAAAATTCTCCTGGTAAATCCGGGCGCATTGCTCGATCGCGCCCCCGTGGGAGTCGCCCAGGGTCAAAACCCCCCCGGCCACTGCGGCATTCAAGGAATTGCCTCCCGAAAAGACGGTACGGGCCGCTACCACCGAAGGAGGCCCAATCCCGTTATCGATGCAAGCCACCAGCATGGCTTCCATCATTTTCTTTTCTCTTTCGGTCGGAAGTTCTCCCTTGAGAATCAGATAGATCGCCTCGGCAAACGAAACGCGTCCAACCAGATCATCAAGAGGATATCCCCTGACAACAGGTTTCCCGTCCACCTGACCCCCAACCCGGGTCCGCCATTTGACATCCTTCTCCTCATTCTCCTTGCTCATGGCTCATCCTTTCCCGAATAAACAAGTGAAAACCCATTCACCAAAAAAAGGGCCGGAATTTATCCGGCCCCATAAATGCGACAAATAAAGAGGAGTCTACTTGCTTCGCCCCTTGACGTAAGCCAGCGTTCCACCGGCTCGGACAATCTCAAGGTCTCGGGCCGAAAGTGAATGCTTGACAGGAATCTCGATTTTCTTCGTCAGGTTCTTGAGCACCAGGGTTCCCTTTTCAAGTCCGGCGGTGCTGAACTCGAGCTGGTCGTCCCGGTCGATCTTGTCGTAATCGGCTTCATTGACAAAGGTCAGCGGAAGGATTCCGAAGTTGATGAGATTGGCCAGATGGATTCTGGCAAACCCCTTGACGATGACGGCCTTCACGCCAAGGTACATAGGGGCAAGAGCCGCATGTTCACGACTTGAGCCCTGTCCGTAGTTGGCTCCTCCGACGATGAATCCGCCACCGGCTTCCTTCGCGCGCTTCGGGAAGGTTGGATCAACCGACTCGAAGACATACTGCGAAATGGCCGGCACATTGGAGCGGAGCGGAAGGACCTTGGCCCCTGCTGGCATGATGTGGTCGGTTGTGATATTGTCTCCGACCTTCAGAAGCACCGTACCGGAAACCGTTTCTGAAATACGGTCCCTGGTCGGCAGCGCCTTGATATTCGGCCCGCGAAGAACCTCGACTCCATGGCCGTCCTTCGGGGGAAAAATCATCATGCGATCATCGAGAATATACTTTTCCGGAATCGAGACTTTTTCTTCCTTGACGCCCAGGTCGCGCGGATCGGTAATCACGCCAGCGATGGCGCAGGCGGCCGCCACTTCGGGACTGGCCAGATAAACTTTGGCATCCTTGGTCCCGGAACGGCCCTCAAAGTTGCGATTGAAGGTCCGTACGGAAACTCCTCCGGAGGGAGGAGCAAAGCCCATTCCGATACAGGGTCCGCAGGCTGACTCGAGAAGACGGGCTCCGGCGGTGATCAAATCTCCCAGAACTCCGTTCTGGGAAATCATTTCGAGTGTCTGCCGGGAGCCGGGAGAAAAGCCGAGGCTCACGGAAGGGTGGACTGTCTTACCCTTCATGATGGCCGCGATCCCAAGAAGATCCTGATATGAGGAGTTTGTGCAGGAACCGATCGCCACCTGGCTCACAGGAATGCCCTGGATTTCGCGAACCTTGACGACATTGTCCGGAGAGTGGGGCTGGGCAATCAATGGCTCGAGGGTGTTGAGATCGATCTCGACGGTTTCGTCATAGGTCGCCCCGGCATCGGCCTCGATGGGAGCGAAATCATTTTCCCGTCCCTGGGCCTTCAAATACTTGCGGGTCTCTTCGTCCGAAGGAAAGATCGAGGTCGTTGCGCCAAGTTCGGCCCCCATATTCGTAATCGTGGAGCGCTCCGGAACGGACAGGCCCTTGACGCCCTCTCCTCCATATTCGAAAATTCTGCCGACGCCTCCCTTGACGGTGAGTCTCCGGAGAAGTTCGAGAATCACATCCTTGGCCGACACAAAGGGTTGAAGCTTTCCGGTTAGCTTGACCAAAACTACCTTGGGCATGGTGGTGTAAAAAGGTTCGCCGCCCATCGCCAGTGCCACATCAAGTCCACCCGCACCGATGGCCAGCATTCCAAGGCCACCATTTGTCGGAGTATGGCTGTCGGATCCCAGGAGGGTCTTGCCCGGCTTGCCAAACCGTTCGAGATGGACCTGATGACAGATTCCATTACCCGGACGCGAAAACACGATCCCATATTTTGCGGCCACGGTCTGGAGATACCGATGGTCATCCGCATTTTCGAAACCGGTCTGAAGCATATTGTGATCGACGTAGGAGACGGACAATTCCGTCTTGACGCGGTCAAGGCCCAGGGCTTCAAACTGGAGATAGGCCATTGTTCCCGTCGCATCCTGCGTCAAGGTCTGGTCGATCTTGATCGCAATTTCCTTTCCGGGCAACATTTCTCCGGAAACCAGATGATTCTTGATGATTTTTTGGGTCAGGTTAAGCGCCATTGCTTAATCTCCTTGGCAGGGGAATGGATCCACACGTCCGGGGATAGAACGGTCTCTCATCCGCTGAGAGCGCCCCGGCAACCAGCTCGTTTTTCATAACAAAAAGGACGCGAAATCGCGTCCAAATATTTTATCCTGATTTAATGGTAAAAAAAAGCCCCCATTCCTCGACCTGCAACAGGTAAGGGAATGGGGGAGAATCGACAAGCTTTAAGAAAGTAGGAAAAAGTTCTTTATGGCCAGAGATGGGTCGCGGATCCAGGCAACCAAGCTTTCATATGGTTGGCGCTTTCGGCACCCTCACCCAGAAAAATGATGAAAAAGAGAAGCCCTGCCAAAATAATAACACCACCCACGATCGCAGGTCCTGTTGCCATTTGTGCTCTTTCTTCTGCCATTTTCCTTCACCCCCCTTCGATTGATTCGCCCCTAGAACGTGGAGTAAAGGGGCTTCACATGCTCGGTCGTGCTGTCCTCGAAATCCCGAGGAACTCCGAGCGATTCGATTGCCTTCACGAGATCGTGGTAGTAAAAGGCAACCTTCACAGGATACTTTTTCCCTGCCGCCTCAAGCCGGGCAATTTTGTCCGTCGCCTTGCCCATGCCGCGCTCCACGATGGCTCCCGCATGGCCGAAGGCAACGCCTTCCGGCATCCGTTCCTGGAATCGGCCAGAAATAAACGCGGCCACAGGTTTGTCGAATCCTCCCGAAAGGATCAGGTCGGCAACCTGCTCTTCATAGGCGCCACCCGGTTCACCCAGCATGACGACTCCCTTGACCCGGGGATCGCCTTTGATCTCCTTCAGCACATCTGCATAGGTGGTATTGGAGATGATGTCGCCCCCAATGGCCAACGCCATATAGGTTCCCCAACCCCGGCGCCGAAACATTTCGGCGGTAGTAACGGTCAGGCCACCGCTCTTGGAGATGACGACAATCCCACCGTCCCGGAATGCCACTGACGGATCCTTTCCCCCGATGGCTCCAATCCTGCCCACGGAAGGAACAAAACAACCAAGACTGGTTCCACCGACAATAATGGCTCCCCGGCGAACCTTTTCCTGGAAAATAATTTCCGAGTCACGAATGGGAACATGTTCGGTGATAATATACAGAACCTTGATTCCATTGTCCAGACACTCCATGACTGCATCCAGGACGGAGACGGGCGGAACATAGATCAGGGCTGTATTCAATAGCGCACCGACCTTCGGGTCGCTGATCGCCTCTTTCAGGGTGTCAAATACTGGCACCGGCAGCTCGGTCGAGCCGCCCTTTCCCGGAGTGATTCCCGCCTTGACGATTCCGGGATACAGGGCCTCCGATTCCCTGATCACCTGGGAAGCCTCTCGGCCTGTGGCCCCAATCACGACAATACCCGTCTTGTCATTCAGATAGACAGTTCCCTTCAAGACATTCCCCCTCAGTATGATTTGAAAGCCTAGACAACCTGCTCCGGCTTGTAGCCAATATGTTTGATCAAGAGATCCTTCAGGCGAATCGGCGCTTCCGTAATGGGAAGCTGCGAATCGTAGATTTCTCCACGAATTCCGTTTCGGACAAAGCATTCATGAAGCATCTTGAGCCCCTTGACATATTCGGGACCGGACCGCCGGACCACCCAGACGAGATTCTTGTCGAGCTTGCCTTCGGCATTCATGTCGTCAAGCGCCTTGGCCAGACCTTCACCCAATGTGACATCGATCCGGGTGTTGCTCGCCGTACCACCGCAGACCAGCACCCCTTTCAGGCCGGGCTTTGACAGAATAATCCGAGAAATCCGGTACATTTTTTCCGCAGGCGGATTCCCTCCGATATCGGTCAGGTTGGCAATCCTAAGACCGGCCTCGATCGCAGTCTCTGCCGTCACCGTCGAACCGCCTCCACCAAAAGTCATCATCGCGATATCGCCATCGAGTTCCACGTAGGAGCCTGCCTTGCCACGGTGGTCCCCCTGATCGATCAGGATCGCATCCTGCTCACGCTGCGTCAGCGGACGGCCCTGCGCACTTCTGGCCCCATAGACGACGGCCGGATTGACGGAGGCATCGTCATCAAGGATAACGACAGCATCGGCGGCCACAATTTTTCGTTTGTCACCGGAACGGGCCACGACGAGAGGATTGATTTCCAGAAGTCGGCTTTCCGATCCCCAGAACGCATTGTAAACGTTAACGATCACCTCAGAGAGGGGACGGAGAAGCTCTTTGTCGGAGAAGCCGATCCCAACCAGAAACTGACGGATCTGATAGGGGTAGACGGAGCGGACATCGGAAACGACATAGGTATGAATCAGCTTCGGATCGATTTCCTCGACATCCATCCCTCCATGTTCGCTGAAGATGATGGCCGGGGCCCGATCCTTGGTGGAGTAGGTGACACTCAGATAGAATTCCTTCTCGATGTCAAGCTTTTCCTCGACAAGAGCCCCTATCGACTTTTCTCCGTAGACGTCCCGGGTCGCCAGATCGGAAAAGACCTTCTCCACCTGGGACTTGTCGGAGACGACCTTGACGGCACCGGCCTTTCCGCGCTTTCCGACCAACACCATCGACTTGATGACGACCCCTGACTCCTTCTCAACGAACTGGCGGACGGCATCGTTCATTTCTGCGGAAAAGACGTAACGAGGGACGGGAATCTTGTATTTTTTGAAGATGGCTCCCAGCGCCTCGTGCTCATAAAGCTTCATCGGCTCTTGACTCCTTGAATTTGGGTATCGAAAGGGAATTTCATCTGCCGTTTATGGGAAAATTCCGCAGTATGATACGTGACAAGAGGGGTTCAAGTCAAATCCGGCAAGCCGAGCGAGTTCACCTGAATCTCCCCACGGCTAAAGCCGGGGGGTTCCGATGCTGAGT
>JAKBXW010000068.1 GCA_021840555.1 Nitrospirota bacterium | reverse complement strand
AAGGGGGTTCGATCCGGGGGGGGAAAGGAGGGCCACCTGCCAGAAATGCGGCTGGTTGTCGGGAAAGGGGGTGACTCGCCGTGGAAGGGTCTGCCCCCTTCTGACCATCAGGACCTCGAATCCCTCTTCCGCGAAAATCTTTTTTATGAAATCCGCCCCGTTGTCCGGATGGTCGCCTCTCAGATAGAGATGGCCGGCCACGAACCGGGGATCCTCGACGAGGTTTCCGTCCTTCCCTTCCTTCTGGAGCCAGCGGCGCCAGAGCGGTTTGGGGATATCCAACTGGATGCCGCACCCGTCTCCTTCGTTCCGGATCTGCCCGGCGCGGTGCTCCATCTTCTGGAGAGCTTCGAGGGCTTCGTGAACCAGGCGGTGCGAGCCTCGCCCCGTCTTGGAAAGGACGGCGATGACCGCGCAGCTGTCCCGTTCCTGATCGGAAAAGGAGCCGGAAAGACTCGGAATCGTTTCCCGGGACGGGACGGGAGTCAAAAGGTCGGGGGAATGGTCCGGAGAGGCGTCATTTGTCATTTGGCAAACCTGTGATGGGTGAAAAGCGAACGGGATATGGAAGTGTCGTGCGATAAGGGCGCATTGTCTCTCTTTGGTTCCGGGGGTTCCGGGGACGGCGGAACAGACTTGCCTGCAGAGTCCGGTTCCGGAAACGAAGAAATCCCGACGGAGGCTCCTTCTATGAGCTCTCTCGCATCGGGCTGTCCGGAAATTATACCCGAGGTCTTTTTCCTGTCGCAACAATTTTGTGCGGTTACTGGGAGGAATACGGGATAACGCTCATGCGGTCCCTTCGAAGAACATCGATCCCGTCTTTCTCCCGGGACGACGATCAGGGGGGGCCCGGAACCGCGAGGCCCCCTTCCGGTCCCGCGAAGTCGCAACGGTCCGGAATCTTTCGAGACCTTCGCTTTTCAGGTTCGTCGACAAGGAGCGACGTTCAAAGAACGTTTGGGACGTGTTATAGATTCGTCAGATCCTTATCAAGGAAAAATGCTGGGAAAAAGCGAGAGACGAGGTGTTTCGTTCCTTTGACGAGTTCGTCCGGAAACAGGATCTCGACACGTTTGGGATTCCGCAAGCCTGCCCCTGCTCGGACAAGCAAGTCCTGTCCGGAGGGGGCCTTCCCTAAGACGCTCCGGCGCTTCCTCTTCACGGCCTGGAATCATGATCTCCTGCCGATGACCATTAACGTCCCGAGTTTCCGATATGCATCGGATTATGCTCACGCGGTCTTTTCGAGGAACATCAGTCCCGTCTTTCTCCCGAGACGACGATCAGGGAGCCCCGGAGCCAGGAGACGGGGAGGATTCTTTCCGCCGTCCTGGAGACGAAGGAACCGGACGGCAGAAAGACGCAGGAATGGAGCTCGAGCGCGTCGACCGGCAATCCGGAAAAGAGGGCGGGGAGCTCCTCGGGCCGGTGCCACCGGGCCCCCCGCCACGCGCCGGATCCCCCGTTTTTTCCTTTCAGGCCGTAAAGCAGGCTGGCACGGTTCAGCCATCCGATGGCGAACCGGCGGTTCGTGACCCGGACGATCTCCCGGACGGCTTTCCGCTCGTCGTCGACGAAACACAGGGCGGCCACCGACGCCACCCGGTCGAAGCGCCTGTCCGGGAAGGGAAGCGCCCGAAGGTCTCCTTCGACCCATGCGGGGCCGATGGGACTCCTGTCCCGGGCAAAGGCCAGCCAGTCCCCGTTTCTGTCCAATCCTGTGACGCGAAGTCCCTCGGAAAAAAAACGACGGGAAAACCATCCGGTTCCGCATCCGGCGTCCAGAAGGGACTCACCGGGACGGGACCGGAGATCCCGGGATATCAGGCGGAATTCCGTCTCCCCCGTCCATCGTCCTTTCGGTGTGTCGTACCAGCGGTCATAGGAGGCGGGGTCCATCAGGAGGTCAGTCTCCTCCAGGCCGCGACCAGAGCCTCCGAGGCAAGATCGATCTCCATATCGGTAGTGAAGCGGCCCAGGCTGAGCCGAACGGCGGACCGGGCCCGCTCCTCCGGCATCCCCATCGCCCGGAGAACCGGGCTTGTGCCGGATTCTTCCCCGTGGCAGGCGCTTCCCGTGGAGGCCGCCACCCCGGGTGCCGCCTCCAGAAGTGCCCCTCCCTCCACCCCGGGAAAGGAGAGGTTCAGGATGTGGGAGAGACGGGAGTCGGGGGAGCCGTTGAGGCGAAGGCCGGCAACGGCCCCGGAAAGCTTCCGGATGAGTCTTTCCCGGAGTTTTTCCGTCCGGGCCGTTTCCTTCCGGAGAGTGATCCGGGCCAATCGCGCCGCCGTTCCCAAGGCCGCGATGGAGGGGACGTTCTCGGTTCCAGGCCGGCGTCCTCCCTCCTGTCCCCCTCCCGCCATAAGCGGCGAAAAAGGGGTTCCCCGGCGCACGTAAAGGACCCCGATCCCCTTCGGGGCATAGAATTTGTGTCCGGCCAGGGTCAGAAAATCGGCCCCGAGGCGTTCCACCTCGACAGGGATCTTGCCGGCCGCCTGGGCGGCATCGATGTGGAGCAGGGCCCCCCGGGAGCGGGCGATGGCGGCGATCTCCCGCACGGGCTGGATCGTTCCCGTCTCGTTGTTGGCGAGCATGAGGGAGACGAAAGCCATTCCTGGTCCAATGAGTCTTTCGGCCATCCGGAGATTGATCCGGCCGGAGGCGTCGACGGGAAGCAGGCGGACGGTCCAGCCTTCCCCGGAAAGGATGGCGAACGGCCCCGACACCGAGGGATGCTCGACCGCGGACAGGGCCAGCTCTCTCCTATTGTTGCCTCCCAGGGCCTGGGCACAACCCAGGATCGCCAGATTGTTCGCCTCGGTCGCGCTTGCCGTGAAGACGATTTCGTCGGGTTCGGCTCCGATGAGAAGCGCGACCTCCTCCCGGGATTCCTCCACCTTCCGCCGGGCTTCGCGTCCGTATACATGGGAGGAGGAGGGGTTTCCGAATCGCTCTCCCAGCCAGGGGAGCATCGCCACCGTCACCTCCGGATCCACCGGGGTCGTGGCGGCATAGTCGAGGTAGACGGGGCGGCCCCATTCTTCGTCCGTGGCCCGATCCGCGACGACCTTCATTCCATGTCCTTTCGCATGGCGAGGTACTGTTCGCGCGTGATCTCCCCCTTCGCATACCGGCGGTCCAGGATCTCCTTCGGGGATTCTCCGGGCGCTTCCGGCCGCGATCCTCCCCCGTTCTCCGGAGGGCGGGGCCCGCAGAAGGGCGCTCCCGGACCTCGCAGGAGCCCGGAGAAAAGAAGAAGCAGAGCTGCAAGGAAAAGGAAAGGGAAGATCCACATCCAGGTCATCCCGTATGTTCCGGGCATCGCGCCTCCTTAGTTTGCCCGGCCCGGAGAGGGCCGACGCTCAGAAAAGGGTTTCGAGAAAGGACTTCGACAGCCAGAGGGAGTAGCCTCCGGCGAAAAAAAGGATCGAGGCCCCGGCAAAGCGGACCCAGCGGCGGCCCCCGATCCGGCAGCCGGCCCGGGAGAGGGGGGCCGCAAGCCACCCGGAGAAAAGGAAGGGAAGACTTCTTCCGAGCCCGAAGGAAAAGCCGAGCAGGGCGCCGTAGCCGGGTGTCTCCGGGGCGAATCCCAGTCCGAAGACGAACAGGAGGGAGACGAGAGGCGGACCCGCGCTGTAGAGAAGCCCGGCGAGAAAGGCCCCGGCGTTTCCAGGCCTGAGGAGGCGTGCAGGAAACCAGGTCTGAGCTTCGAGGAGAGGAAAGAGCGGAGGGGCGGAGGAGCGGTCACGGAGGATCCGGATCCCGAGAAAGAAGGACGCCCCGACCAGGACGAGGCTCCAGAGGCCCCGGACAGGACCCTGGAGGAGCCCGGAGGCGCGTCCGGCCAAGGCTCCCAGGAGAATCATTCCGATCCACATCCCTCCGGAAAAGAGGGCCCCCAGCCAGAGTCCACGCTTCCGGCTGTCCGGGGAGAGCGCTTCGTTTCCGGAGGCGCCGGCCACTCCAAGAAAGGTGGGAAGCGTGAAGGGACATCCCGCCGTTCCCAGAAGGCCGGCCGCCACCATCAGGACGATCAGAAGGAGTCCCGGTCCCTGGTGAAGGGCCGGGAGATAAGGGGCGAGAAGGGATCGGATCCACGCCGAACCCGCATTGATGGCCGCGCCGCCCCCCAGATTGCCATGGTCCATCGGGATCCTCCAGTCGGGAGAGGGTCAGTCTTTCTCGGACAACCGGAGAGACATTTGAACCTTGCCCCCGACGGCCAGAGCGGCGGCGAGGTGGATGGCGCTTTCACGGGTGATGCCGAGAGCCTTCGCCAGGGCGTCGATCTCGGTCGCCCCTTCTTTCGCAATGGAGGAAAGGGCTTCGCCTTCGAGCCCCTCGAGCCATTCGCGGAACATCCTCTGAAGTTCCGGCGTGGCGAAGGCGGCCATCGCGGTCGTCCGCTCCATCTGTGCGATCATATCGGCGCAAAGGGCCATCATGCGGGGCATGGGGGAGTTGGACCCGTTTTCCTCCCCGCCTTTTTCCGCTCCTCCCATGGGACCTCCCGACCCCATCCGCCCCATCATCTTCTTCATCATGCCCATCCCCATGGACATCGGTCCCCGATCCTCGTCTCCGGTCATCTTTTCCGCGTCTTTTTTGAAAGGCTCTTTCCGATCCATCGACTCCTCCTTCTCTGGGTTTCTCCCTAACTTTCCGGGTGAATGGGAATGCCCTGACGAAGAAGACGCTGTGTCGACTCTTCACCGGGGCCGGTTTAGACGGCGTTTTCTGTGATCGGGAACCACAGCGCCTTTCGGCGAGATCACCCGAACACGGCCTCGATCTCGAGAGGGATGGGCTGCGTCAGGCAGTAGACCGCCGGACAGGAGTTCCGGGAGGATTCCTCGATCTCACGGAGAACCGCCTCTTCGGCCTTGCCGCTCACCTTGAGCAGGATTCGGACCCCCTGCGTCAGGGGATTCTCAGACAGTCCAAGGGGCCGGGTCATGTCCACCCGGTTTTCGACACGGACCCAGAGACGGTCGATGGTCACCCCCCTCCGGGTGGCCACCATCATGTAGGTCGAGGCGAAACAGGAGGCCAGTCCGAACAGGCAGTACTGGATGGGGTTGGGGGCGCGACCGCTTCCTCCCATGGGAGTGGCGTTGTCCATCTCGAGATCGATCGCCCCCCCTTCGAAGGAGACGCGAGAGGAGAACTGGGGGCGTCCCTCCTCCAGAACCCACTCCCCTTCGACGGCAAAGTCCTTGACGGCCTTCTCCGGCTCGCGGGAGAAGAGATCGACCGTTTTTCCGAGTGCGTTCCCGTTGACGTGGTTCATGGGCTCCTCCTTATCTGTGTATGTCTTTCGGGCCAATCGGGCCCGAGGGTTGACCGGATACGAATGGCCAATCTATAGTAGACAAAAAAAACGCTATTTTCAAATTTTGTAAACTTATAAATTATGGGAGAATACGCCATGTTTTTCAGTCAACGTTCCACAAGAGAATCGACCTTGTCCTATTTCTACGGATGCTGCGGCCTCGGGCAGGCGGTCGCGGTCGATGTCGTGGAGGGTGACGAAGAGTGGTTCCTGGGCGAGGCCGAAAAGGCGGGGGTCCGTATCGCTTACGTCATCGACACCCATATCCACGCCGATCATCTGTCGGGAGGGCGCCGGCTCGCCGAAAAGGCGGGGGCCGCCTACTGCCTCCACGGGAGCGCGATCGGCGCCGTGCGATTTCCCTTCCGGGCCCTTGCGGACGACGAGCTTCTGATCACGGGGAATGTCAGGACGCGGGTCCTCCACACGCCCGGCCATACCCCGGAGAGCCTCTGCCTTCTCGTTTCGGACCTTCGGCGCGGGGATGCCCCCTGGTTCGTCCTGACGGGAGACACCCTCTTCGTGGGCTCCGTCGGCCGGCCCGATTTCGGCGAAACGCCGGAGGAAACGGCGGGGCGGATCTTCGACAGCCTTCACGCGAAGCTTCTCTCCCTTCCCGACGACCTCGAGGTCTATCCGGGCCACACGGCCGGTTCGGTCTGCGCCGCGGGAATCTCCGGAAAGCCATCCTCCACGATCGGCTTCGAAAGGCGCTTCAATCCTCTGCTGGCCCTCCGCGACCGGAATGCCTTCGTCGCCGCCCTGACTTCCGAGATCCCCGAAAAGCCCATGGGCTTTAAGGCCATCGTTGCGGCCAACCGGGGACTCAGACCCTGACCCAAGATCCCAAGGAGGATTTTACCCGATGGACACCGTTCGCTTCACTCTGGTCGCCGAGATGTTTTCGGCCCTTTCTCACCCCAAGCGCCTCGAGATCATCAGCCACATCGGCTGGGGCGAGCGCGGCTCGGGAGAGCTCGCCACCCTGACCGGGCTCTCCAAGGCCAACGTCTCCCAGCATCTCAATGTGCTGAAGGCCCGGGCCCTGGTCTACTGCGAAAAGTCCGGGACCTCCTGCCGCTACCGGGTGACGAGCCCGAAGGTCCTCGAGGTCTGCGACCTGATCCGCCAGATCGTGCTCGACCAGCTGACCACCGACACCGAAAGGCGCAAGAGCCTTTCCGAGGTCCTCCCTTTCGCCCAGGGGCGGAAAGAGAAGGCGTGACCCCGGCGCTTCCGGCTCCTTACAGGCGGGGTATCCGGATCAACAGGGGGCAGTTTCTCCACCAGATCCTCCAGGTTTTTTTCGTGGGGCTCGTCATCGGCATGGAGCGCACTGTCCTGCCGGCCCTGGCCGGGGATTTCGGCGTGGCGAAGGGCTCCTTTTTGTTCCTCCTCTCCTTCGTCGTCTCCTTCGGACTGGTCAAGGGGGCCCTGAACTTCTTCGCGGGAGCCCTGGCCGACCGCTACGGACGAAAGCGCGTCCTCGTGGCGGGATGGCTCGCCGCTCTCCCCATTCCCTTTCTTATCCTCTTCGCCCCGGACTGGTGGTGGATCGTCTTGGCCAACGTCTTCCTCGGGGTCAACCAGGGGTTTGCGTGGAGCATGACCGTGACGAGCAAGATCGACATCACGCGCCCGGAGGAGCGGGGGATGTCGACCGGTCTCAACGAGAGCGCGGGATATCTCGCCGTGGGGGTGGCGGGGATCGCCGCCGCCTACCTGGCCCTCCGTCTGGGCCCCCGGGAGGCCCTTTTCGGATTCGGCCTGGCTGTCGTCCTGACCGCCCTTGCGGTCGCGCTCCTCTTCGTCCGGGAAACCCTTCCCTGGGCGAAGGCCGAGCACGAGGAACATCGCCTGGGAACCTTTGCCGGACCGCGTCCCCGATTCCCGAAAGGGGTTTCGGAACGTCCCGGCCTCCGGGAGATTTTTTTCCTGGTCTCCTTCCGGGATTCCACGTTCCGGGCGCTCTGCCAGGCGGGGGTCGCCAACAAGATCGCCGATACCCTGGTCTGGGGCCTCTTCCCCGTCTTCTTCCGGAGCCGGGGACTCTCCCTTTCCGAAATCGGCTGGCTGACCGGGATCTACGCCATGACCTGGGGCCTCTTCCAGTCTGGAACGGGACATCTCTCCGACCGCATCGGCCGGAAGCGCCCGATCGTCGTCGGGCTCTGGTGCCTGGGCGGAGGAATCGCCGGAGTCGCATTTGTCCGGAGCGTCCCGCTCTGGGCCTTCTTCTCGATGGCGATGGGGATCGGAATGGCCCTTCTCTACCCGACGCTCGTGGCGGCCGTCGCCGACATCTCTCCGCCCGCCTGGCGGGGCCGGGCCCTGGGAACCTACCGGTACTGGCGGGACACGGGATACGCCATCGGGGGGCTTCTCCTCGGAGCCCTCGCCCAGTGGAGCCAGGAGGTCGTGATCGCGTTCTGGGCGACCGCCGGCCTCCTTCTCCTCTCGGGTCTCTGGGTCGCTCTCGCCTCCGGTGAGACCCATCCCGGACTGAACCGGGCGGAAGAGGCGCCCGATCCCTGACGACGGGACCGGGGACTTTTTGCGACCGGAATCCGGCGGACCTTTGATCAAAGATGGGAAGATTTTTGATGGGGGATTATTTTTGTTTTTTCGAAGGTTCGTAAACACAGGAAACCTGTTTTCAGGTTTGTTCGCATGGGGCAGATTCGGGGGATGTGTCCTTTCGATCGTTCTTGGCGCACCGGCGAGCGTGCATGCGGCCTCCGCTCTTCCGGATTCCGTTCCTCCCGCCCCCTCATCGTCGGCTTCTTCCCAGGGAGCGTCTTCCGGTTCCGTTTCTGCGACGGGAGACTCCCCGCCCACTGTTCCAGCGGCGTCGACGCAGAAAACCGAGCCGGAAAATCCACCGCTCTCCCTGAACGGACCGGACGCCCTCGCCGCCTACAAGCATTCCTGGAACCCGCTGACCGCTGGTCCGGACCTCGTCTCCTACGCCGACACCCTTCCGGAAGGGGTCTTCAACGCCCGCTTCTTCTTCTACACCCGCTTCACCCAGGCCCAG
Organism: Nitrospirota bacterium; assembly: GCA_021840555.1. Lineage (GTDB taxonomy): Bacteria > Nitrospirota > Leptospirillia > Leptospirillales > Leptospirillaceae > UBA4572. The sequence goes on along the minus strand of JAKBXW010000068.1, from coordinate 1,764 downwards.
TACACCGACAGCGGCGGTATCACGAGCCTCCCTCCGAACTTCTACGAAACCCAGATGCTGGCTCTCGAGGCCCTGTACTTCGGTCTGGGGTCCAATACGGAGCTCGCCGTCCTCCCCTCGCTCATCGGAACCTTCTCCTCCATCGGCGGAAGTCCCATCGACGGATGGGGTCTGAACGACTTCACCCTGGGAATCAAGCACCGCTGGATCATCCAGAACCCGGACTCGGCCCGACCCTCCTTCGCGACCTTCCTTTTCCTCACCCTTCCGACCACCTCCTGGCTCGGGACCCCGGTCCCCAAGGGGGGGCTTCCGCCGGTCTCGGTGCTTCCCGCCACCCACTTCGGAAGCCCTTCCCTGACCGGGACCCTGCTTCTCCGGAAGAACATCCGTCCCCTCCGCTTCTACGGAGGGCTCTACTACACCTACAGCTTCCCGGGGATCGAGTCTATCTCGGCCGCTGATCCGAAGTTCTTCGCACAGTTCGGGGATCTGATCCAGTACCGGATGGCGGTCGAGGACGTGATCGACGAGAACCGGGGACTGGGATTCATCCTCGAAATGGTGGGACTCTCCGAGCTTCCCTTCTCCCTGGACGGGATTCCCGTCAACACCTCTCCCTCGACCTTCAACCTGATCGGGATCCAGCCCTCCGTCGAGATCAACCTGACCGACCGCCTGGCCCTTTCCGCCGGGGTGCTCCTTCCCGCCTGGGGGACCAGCGAGTATCTGTCCACAACCCCCAACTTCTCTCTCTGGTACTATTTCGGGAAAGGGACGCTCCAGCGGTGAGGCGGATTGTCCGACATCGAAAGGGCTTCCCGGAGTGAAGGAGAGAGGGGGGGCAAGGAACTACGGTTCTGTCGGAGGAAATCAAAGAGTGTCCGGGAATCTCTCAAAGACAGAGATCAACCCTCCGGGACGAACCTTTTGGCCCTTCCGACCAGGAACGGCGTCAAAGAGAGAATAAAAGACCAGACGGAGATAATGGTGGAAAACTGCGATCTTCGCCGCCCCCGAAAGACGAATCACAACTCACGGGGAAGGACGAGGTTTTCTTCCTTCCCCGTGTTCCCCGTCGACGACGGGGGTTCAGTGGGTGCAGTGGTGGGGAATGACTTTTAGCTCCGCGAAGACATCGTCGATGATCCGGTTCTCGATCTGTCGCGGCGTCGGCTCCATCGGCTGAAGCGGGGCCTCGACATAGGGCTGTGACAGGACCAGCCGGGTGAATCCTCTTTTCATGGAGTCGAACATCTCGTCCGTCATCATCTCCAGATGATTCTTGTCGAGAAAGCTGTCGATCGCGCATCCGAAATAGGTGAGCAGATCGGCTTTCCAGTGATCGAATCCCTCGACAGTCGGATCCGGAACGACATCGACCGGAGCCCGCAGACCGATGATTTCGGCTTTTTTGAGAAGAACCTCCGAGGCGTTCATGGCCAACTCCTTTTCTTTTCCCGAATTCCCTTTTCACTCCGGGAGGAAGCGCGACCGAAAAGGGTATCTTCTTCGAGGGGCGTCGCCCGGGGAAGAAGATATGAGTCTGATATCCATTCTCTTGTTTTCAATCTATCACTCGGGCTTTATATGTCAATTCATGTAAGGTTGTGGCAATTTCTGCGGTTTTTTCGGAGGTCTCATCCGAAGGGACAGGAGACCCCCGCCCGATGCGCCGTCCGTTTCCGGTGGGTCGGATAAAATGAGAAAATGCGTGATCGGGAGCCGCTCATGATCCCTTTTCGGAAAGAGAAACTTCTTGAC
>JAKBXW010000067.1 GCA_021840555.1 Nitrospirota bacterium | reverse complement strand
ACGCCATAATGGCGCCATATTTTCTATCGGGGTCCAAAACAGGAGCATTCGAAAGCCCTCTTTCAGTATGGGGCAACCTTGGGGGATTCGGAGCGGCCATTTTGGTCGGGCGTGCGGAGAGAATGAATGCTGTCGGATTATTTCTTTGCGGGACGGGGAAGGTCAGACTCCCCCGAAAGAGCACCAGAGATGGAGTTCTGAAGACTGTCCGGTGGACTCAGTCCTACATCAGAGCAGCATCAAGGCGGTCGGCCAGAGCCGAGGTTCGCCGGGACTGCCTTAGGACCATGCGTTCCAGGATCGGGATCGAGACCCAGACGGTCAGGCGGAAGCGGGCGCGCGTGGCGGCGGTATAGAGGAGAGAGCGGGTCAGGAGAGGATGGTCAACCGCACCGATCAGAAGGACGACATTGTCGAATTCCGATCCTTGACTCTTGTGGACGGTCAGGGCATAGGAGCGCTCCCATTCCGGAGCGAGCCGCTCCGGAAGGATGACAAGTCCGCGCTCCTTGCCAACGTAAAGCCGGGAGTCGAAAAGAATCCCAAGATCGCCGTTCATGAGCCCCGTGTCGTAGCTGTTCTCGAGGATAATTACCGGTTCAGGAGCGGTCGCACCGGATGGAAGGCGCCGGAAAAGTCCCTGAATCGCCCGGTTGACTGTCCGGCTCCCTGAAGGCCCCTCCCGAAGGGCCGTCAGGGCCATGAAGGAGCCCAGGGGAAGCCCGCCGCTCCAGGGAGGCGGCATGCGCGAAAGACTTTCCCATCCCTCCCGCAGGACTTCCAGCGGAAGGCGGGAGCCAGGCTCCGCTGGAAGGAATGCTAGCCCCGGAGCCCCCTCCAAAAGCATGGAGACGGCCCCTTTGGCATCCCCCGATGCGATGGACCGGGCGAAGGCCTGGAGGGCCGGTGACGCCGACTGGCGGAAGTTGTGGGTCAGGACCGTCAGTGCCCCGTGGTCCTCTCCCTGGACTTTTCCCCGCTCAAGGGCCCCACAGAGATCCCCCATGACAGAACCCGCCCCGACCGAGGCCAGCTGATTGCGATCCCCCGTCAGAATCAGGCGGGAACGGTCCGGAAGAGCCGCAAGAAGGCGGTCCATGAGGGGAAGGTCGACCATCGACAGTTCATCTACCAGAACAAGATCCCAGTCCAGAAAGTTCCCGGAACCGCGGGAGAATCCCTGGCGCCCCGCTCCGAGAAGACGGTGCAGGGTCATCGTGGGCGGCGGACCTCCGGGAATATCCGTTTCCGACAATGCCTCGGCCATCCTGGCGGCGGCCTTTCCGGTCGGAGCCGCCGCGACAACGCGGGCGGAGGAGGAAAGGCTCCGATGAAGAGCCAGGATCCGGGCGGCCGTCCATGTTTTTCCGGTTCCCGGCCCCCCCGTCAGGACAAGGAGGGAGCGCGTCAGGGATGCGACAGCCGCAACCCGCCCGGCATTGACGGGATCGGAGGGGTTTCCCTGCAGGGGGAACAGTCTGTCGAGAAGCTCCTTCGCGGTGTCGGGAGTGGATCGGTCTTTTTTGCGGTCGAGAAGGAGGCGGCGCCCGAGGAGGTCGGCTACACGAATCTCTGCGCAGTAGTACCGGAAGAGATAGAGTCCGCCCCGGTCGAGAATGATCGGAGCCGGCCGGTCCGGACTTCCGGCCACGCCCGCGAGAATGCCTGGCCAGGAGGAGGGGGCCGGGAGGAGATCCGGAAGTTCCTCGAAGTAGGGAGAATCAGGGGAACCAGCAAGATCGAGAAGGGTATGGCCTTCCCGGGAGGCGGCGCTCGTCAGTGCCGAAGCAACGGCATAAACAGCGAGGGTCTCCCAGGGAAGATCTCCCGAGAGGCCGACGAGAGTTGCGGAAAGGGCCCGGTCGACCTCCGCCAGAAGTCCCTTCTCAAGGGCTCTGGAAAACCATCCACGACAGGACTCCGGAAAGAGGGGAAAAAGGGAGGCATCGCTCACGGGCTCTCTCCCGACAAAATACGCCCGAAGGAGGCAAGTTCGGAAAATGGGGGACGAAGTCGATAGATCCCCTCGCCGGGTCTGCCGGCACCCCGGACGAAAAGAAATAGAGCTCCCCCGACATCCCGCTCGTAGTCGTACCCCGGAACGGACACTGAGAGAAGGCGGTGAAGCGCCAGAAGATAAAAAGCCCCCTGGAGGTCGTACCGGTGGTCGGCCATGGCCCGGGCCAGACTGTCCCCCTCATAGGAAGAAGCACCCGCGAGGAGGTTGGTCTTGTAGTCAAGAAGGTAGTAACGGCCCCGATGCCGGAAGATGAGGTCGATGAATCCCTTCAGGAAGCCCGTAACCGGGTCGAACGAGAGTTTCGGACCCGAGGGCAGAAGGCCAGACTGAAGACGGTCGGCCACAAGGCCCCGGACCGGAAGAAGGAATTCCCGTTCAACCGCCCTCTCCCCCCGAAGGATCCAGCGAAGCGTCATGGCCTCTCCCATCCCGCCCGAAACGCCCTCCCTCCCTTCCGACAGGTCGACCGAAAGGGTTCTTTCGACCAGAGGTCGAACAACAGAAGGCCAGCTCTGGCATTCGGGATCATGAGCCAAACCGAGATCGGCGAGAGCCCCGTCGAAAAGCCCGTCGGGGAGCTCTCCCGGGGAAAAGGCGACAAGGGTCTCGTCCAGCGAGAGACACTCCATGATCCGGTGGAAATAGGAGCCGAAAAGGGGACCGGACGGAAGGACCTCCTCTCCCGGCATCTCCATTTTCGCCTCCTCCCCTCCTTCGTCGGAAGCCCGAAGATCACCGGCCATTTCTTTCGCATCCTCAAGAGAAGCGCGCATCAGCGAGGAAAAGCTTTCCGTCCTTTTCGGCGGAGCAATGAAGGGAAATGCCGGTGGGGAAGCGAGCGGCGCATCCATCTCCGGAGGCTGGAGGCTGACCGGAGGCATCTGTTCGGGAAAGTCCGGGAGGGGCGCAAAGAGCTCGGGAAGCTCCCGAAAAAGTTGATTGACTCTCAGGGAGAAGTCCAGGAAAGCCGACTTTCCTTTTCGGATATCCGGGCCCAGACCGAAAAGATGGCCAACGGACGACTGCCGGGAAGTTCGGGCAGGAATCATCAGAACGGTCCGGTGGACAGCCCTCGTCAGGGCTACGTAAAGAAGGCGCATCTCCTCCGCCTTCTCGCCCGGGGACTCCTCCTCCCGGCCCTGCCGGCCCGGAAGCCCGAACGGAAGAAGGACTACGGGGAACTCCAGTCCCTTGGCCTTGTGGAGCGTCAGGATACGGACGCGTCCATCGAAGCTCTCAAGTCGGGGAGCGGTCCCGTCCTCTTTTTTCCCGGGAGCCTCCCGGCGCGCCGAAAGGTAGCGGTCCACAAGGAGAAGGAGCGGAGGATGGTCCTTCCCCAGCTCCTCCAGAAACTCGAAAAGATGGAGGAGATGGGTGACGCGCCGCCGCCCCCCCTTCTGCGAGAGCAGTCTGGAGAAGATCCCCTGCTCAAGAAAGAATGTCCGGAGCGTTCCCATCGCTCCCCGGCTCTCCCAGCGGCGGGCGGCTTCGAAAAACGGGTCGACGCGCCGGTTCCAGAGATCCGGAGCCTCTGCGAGGAGCCGAAGCTCCGAAGCCGTCAATTCGAAAAATCGGGAGGCGAGGACCATCCGTCCCTGACGGCGATCCTCCGGAGAGGCAAGCGACAGGAGAAGCATTTCGAGATCGAAGGCCTCCTCCGTCTCCAGAACGCTTCCAGATCCGTAGGAAACCGAAGGAATTCCTTTTTCCTCCAAGGCTTTCTGGAGTATTTTTCCGTGGGAATGCTTCCTGACAAGAAGGGCGATTTCGTCTGGACGCACCGGTCGGCCGGAAATGGTCGCCCCCCCCGAGAGAAGGCGCAACACCTCGCGGGCGGATCGGTCGGCGAAATCTTCGAGCGTGTCTTTTTCCTCCCCGACCGAAAGCAGGAGAGGAACCGAATCGTCCGAGCGTGAATTCTGATGGTCGCAAAAGGAAGGAGCCTCGTCCCTGCTTGGAAGAACCGGCTCGTAGCGGATCGCCCCCCCTGTTTTGAAGGGATCCCGAACAATAGAGAAGAGGTGGTTGAGGGCTTCCACATGACGGCGATCGGACCGATAGTTGACCGAAAGCTCGAGGAGAGATCCGCCCGGGAGGGTGAGCGCCCGGGAGCGGGCCTCGAGGTAGGCCGAAATGTCGGCCCCGCGAAAGCGGAAAATCGACTGCTTCGGGTCCCCCACCATGAATAGGGCGTTCCGGGTCTTTTCCTCCGGATCTGGATTCGAAAGCCGGTAGATCCGGTCGAAGATTCGAAACTGCGCCAGATCCGTATCCTGGAACTCGTCGACGAAGGCCACCGGAAATCGGTCACGTATTTTCCTGGAAAGAGATCCTGAATGATCGGTGAGAAGCCCCTCCAGGACACGAAGGATCAAGTCGTCGAAGGTTTCTCGACCCCGTCCTTCCCGAAGTTCAAGATCCTCCGAGCGGAGGTAGAGCAGCAGGTCTTTTTTCAGGGATCGCCGCAATCCCTCCTCCAGCGCATTCTTCCCCTCCAGGACTCGAAGAAGGGGGGCGAAGTCCCCGAATGTCGTCTCGGGAAGAGCTTTCAGGAAGCTCCCAAGCTCTTCGTCCAGGGGTCCGTACCCCGGCGGTGGCCCCGGGCTCCCCGACCGGATCTCCAGGATGCGGCGGATCAGAGTCGGAACACGGGAATCGTCCTTCCCTCCCGTATTCTTCCTTTTTTTTCCGCCCGTCTTCCCGTTTTCCGCTGAGAGCTCCGAGGACCAGCGACGGGCCGCTTCCCCCACCCTGTCGGCCGGTATCTCCCGAAAGAGGAAAAGGTCCCGCATATAGGCCTCCCTCAAGGCGGGAAAATCGTCCTCCTCCCCGTGAACGCCGGAAAGCGCCCTCTCCGTCTCCCGGAACAAGGCGTCATCGGGAACGAGAGAGAGAAGATCCTCCGGACCATTCGGAAAAACGGAGGCGACAAGAAGGGCGATTTCGGGGCTTTCGGGGTAAACTCTTCGGCGCCATATCTCCCGCAGGGCGGGGAGTTTCGCCTCTCCGGGATTTTCGTCGAGTTCGAGGGAGAAAGGCGCCCGGAATTCAAAGGCGTATTCACGGAGCAGACGGCGGCAGAAGGCATGGATGGTGGTCATCGTGGAACGGTCGAAATCGGAGAGTGCCCGGGCAAGGGGAATCGCATGCTCCGGAAGAACCATCTCCAGGAACGGAGAGAACCTGCCCGGGGAACTTTCCCCCAGGGACTTTCGTCTGGCGGCGACAAGAAGGTCGTGGATCCGGCCCCGGACCTCTTCCGCGGCGGATTCGGTGAAGGTGACCACAAGTATCCGCTCGACCGGAATCCCTTCCAGTATGGCGCGAAGGAAAAGGACGGTCAGCGCCGTCGTCTTACCGGTTCCCGCCGAGGCCTCGATAAGATGAAGACCCGAAAGGGGAAGGGAGAAAAGGGGGCTGTCTGCCATCAGGACGTCCCCTCTTCCGACAGGGTGGCGAGAAGAGGCCGCCAGAGCCTGATGGACCAGAGTCCGAAGGGGGTTTCTCCAGCAAGGTCCCGGCCGGCGAAGGCCAGAGCGCTCCAGAAGGGAGAGCGGGAACGGGGATCGAAAAAGGTCTCCCGGGCCCGGTAGGGGGAGACGTTGGCATCACGGAGAACGTCCCGAGCCTTGTCGGTCGCGCTCTTCCATCCCTGTTTTTCGGTAGCCCCTGCGTCCGCCTTCAGGGTGTCGACAAAGATCCGGGAGGCCTCCGGATCGAAGGGGAGGGGAGCTCGAAGTCCCTTCCGGAAAGCCCGAAGATAGGGAAGGAACAGCCGCGCGGCCTCCGAGGGGGGCGGGGCACTCCAGCGCCATGTGGCCAGGGGAATTTGCATCGGATCCTTTTCCGCTTCCTTCTTGCCGCCCTTTCCCGTCAGGACGCAACCCCTGTAGCCGGGGAGAAAAAGGGTGCACAAAAGGTGCGTCAGGTAGGCCTCCAGAAAATCGCCGGGAAAGGGATTCCATGGCCACCGTTCGACGACCAGGAGACGCTCGCCCTCCGGCCGGAAGGGAAGCCCATCGACCATTCCGGTGATCCGGACTCCATGAAAGACCCCGTCCAGACGCTCCCGGGGAAACGGCTCGGCCCCGCCGCCAGAAAGAATCCCCAGCTTATTCGCGAGGGTCTGCCGGTAAAATGCGATCTCCCCCTCGACCCGTCCGGAGAAGGCCCCCCTCAGAGGGGGCCATGGATCGGCATCCGGATTGGACTCAGGGGCGCGAAGGCGGGCGGTGATCGCGCGGCCCATATCGGCGACAAAGGGTTCGGCCTCCTCGAGGCGAAAGGAACGCTCCGAAGGGGGAAGCCCCACCTGACGGACAAGAAAATATCGGGCTGGATCCCGAATGAATGAGCGAAGATCGGAGATAGAGACCCCTTCCCTCCCGTCCCGATCACCATTCGGCTTCCCAATCTCCCAGGAGAGAGCCGGATCGAAGAAAACCTGTTTCTCTCCCGGACGCCTTCGGGAGATTTCCAGCGCCTTCCACCAGGCCCGGGAATAACTTCTGAGCCGGGGATCCGAATCGCGGGAGTAATGGTCCGGGGATAGCGGATCAGGGGGGGCCTCGAGCGTGATCTGGGAGAGGATGGAGCCTTCCTCACCTTCAAACCCTTCCGCAATCTGGTCCATCAGCTGGCGGAGAAGGACGGAAGGCTCCCGCGGGCTCCCGTCCTGGATCTCGATTCCCTGGTAGCTTATCCAAAGATAATCCCGGGCCGAAAGAAGGGCCTCCAGAAAAAGCGTCCGGTCATCCTCCCGGACGGACCGGTCGCCCGGTTCGGGGTGGGCGACAAGCCAGTCGAAGCTCGGAGGCCAATTGGGTCTCGGAAAATCGGCATCGTTCATACCGACCAGGCAGACCACCCGAAAGGGAATGGAACGAAGGGGAACCATGCGGCCGAAGGTCACCCCCCCAGCGAAGAAGCGATCGCTTCCATCGGCGGATCTGGCCATTCTCTCGAGATGACGCGACAAAACCGCGGAAGAGAGGGTCCCTCCGGACCCGGCTTCGGCGAAATCCCGCGCCAGCCTGTCCGGCAGGGCCGCAAGCGCACGATCGGAAGCCCTGGAGAGATCCAGCAGGAAAAAGGAGTCGAGGAGTTCGCGAAGAATGGCCGGCCACCGGGATGCCGGCCATTCCTGCCGAAGACAGGCGAGACTGTCCTCGAGGGTTTCGACAAAGCGGGCGATTCCACCACCGATGGCACCCTCCCGATCCTCCGGGAGGACAAGTGGAGTCAGGGGAAAATCTCTTCCAAGCCCATCTTCGCCGCAGGCGTATCCAAGAAGGATCCGATCACGCCCCTCTTCCAGAGTCTGTTCTCTCCGACCTGCGTAAGGATTGGGCCGGTCCGATCCGTTCAGTCCCCACCGGAACCCCGCCCTTTGGAGAATCTCCTGGAGTCTTGACGAGCGGATACCGGAGAGCCCAAACCTTTCTGCAAGCGAGGGGACAGAGAGGAGGCGGAAAGCCAGAGGGGCCGTCAGTCGCGTCCGGGGAAGCCGAAGGAGGAGAAGAAGTGCCTCGAAAGCCGGCTCCTCCAGGAGTTCTTTGCGGTCGGAAATGGCGAAGGGGATCTTCGGCTCCCGGTCCTCTCCGCGACCATCCCCTCCCTCGGATCCGAAGACAGACCGGATGATTCCCGCGTACCGTCCGATATCCGGGGCCAAAACGACAACATCATCGGGGGAGAGGTCGGGAACTTCCGAAAAGAGGGCGAACAAACGATCCTTCAGCATCTCGATTTCCCGGACCGGACTCGGGCAGGAAACCACTTCGATTGAGCGGTCCCGTCTAGAAACCAGCAGTCGCGGTAGCGTGCCTTCCCGAACGCGGGCTCCCCGGTCCGACAGGGTCCGGATATCGTCCTGCAGACATCCGAGAAGAGTCGATGGCGCCGAAGGAAAGACGCGGGTCGCGACAGGAAGATCGGAGAGATTCTGGTGAATGGTCCGGAATGTCCCGCCCCAGGCGGCGAGCAGGGGGGCTCCGGTCTCCAGTGTGGCCCCCTCCTCCGGAGATGCCTTCTCCTTTATGCGGGCGGGAACGATGTCCCCCCAGTATTCCTCGCAGGGATTCAGAAAGAAGAGATGGACATCGCACAGACCCGCCTCTCCCAGGACCCGGAAGAAAAGAAGGTCCCTGGGAGCCATTCCCGTCAGACCGAAGACGGAGATCCGGGCCGGAAGATGCTCCGATGTGGCCCGTCCTCCCGTCCGGAAGAACGACTCCATCATCCTCGCCCGGTGGAGCGGACGGGAGGGACCGGACAGGTGTCGCCACAGAATGGCCGGCCAGCCTTCGGGATCCTCTCCATCCTCCCATGAAAGAAGAAGGTCGGGCCGATAGATCATGGACCTGTCGTAGAGGTCGGCAAGAAGCGACGAAAGTTCATAGAGGCGCTCGTCGGTCATTCCCCGTCCCAGGAATCCCCGCACCTCCAGAAAGGGGGGAAGGCTGATCAGCCCGGGTAGGATCTCGAAGAGACGAAGAAGGAGGTTTTCCTTGCCAAAACGGGCCGGACGGAGGGGGTCCCCGTAGGCCCTCTCCAGAAGGGAACGGATGAACCGGCCGGCCAGCGGAAAAGTGATGCCCGAGGAAATTCCGGTCCGGAGGGCGACGTTGTAGGAAAGCCAGCGCCCGATGGCCGGATTCTGGGGGATCACCGTTTCGGGGACAAGAGGATCCAGGAGCCCTTCCTGCCCCCACCCGGACAGCCGTTCGACAAACATGTCCGCGAGGACTTCAAGTCTCTGGCTTTCATACAGATGGACCAAGGCCTTCTCCTGCGGTGTTCCCGGACCTCCCCCGCGCGCAACTGCCCGGGGCCATGCAAGGCTTTCCCTTTCTCCTGTGGCGAGCCCTGCCGGATTCCATCATACCTCAAACGAAATCAAATTCCTTAATCGGCGGAGGCATTCCCAGACCGGAGTTCCGTAAAAAAAAGGGGCCGCCCCCTGCCGGGAGCGGCCCCTTCTCTCGATGCTTGCCCGCCATGACTCTCTAAATGGTCCGGGCGCAGACTCCGCTATCCTCTCATGGAATTCGTTTTCATCTTTCGAATGATCCGGCCGATTTCGAGGATCTTGGGGGCAGACAGATCCCGCACCGTCAGATTTGCCTCCTCGTCTCCGGCATAGGAGCAGAGGGCGATGGTATAGCAGCTGGTTCCTCCCCGGATGATCTTGAGGGCGATATTCGAGTAGTGGCAGTGGACACCCACAAAAAGACAGACATCAATCTTGTTGTGCCAGATCGTCAGGTTCGGATGATTGGGGTTGATTTCCGATTCGGGTTCGATTTTTGGATATTTCGGCCTGTAGTCCGGCATGGGGATGATCCGGATTCCGTTGGACTCGGCGACCTCGAGAACCGCATCGGCCACCCGGCGCGACTCCTCAGAAAACTGCCAGAGAACCATGGGACCCGGAAAGAAAGTGGGAACTTTCGCGTGGGCCAGTTTCCGGGCTGCCTCCTCGAGAACCTGGGCTTCGGGAAGGATCCGGCCTTCGACGGCACCGGTTCCTTCCTCCGGAAGATCAAGACCCATGGCAGTGGCCGCCTGAGGAAGAAGACCGGCCGGTCCTGGCATCAACAATCCGTGCGACATGACAATCCTTTCTTAAGCCGCCCCTTGCTAAGGAGTGCGGGAGTTGATTTTCAGGGGAGAGTAAACCACTCGAAGCCGGCGATCACGACCCCCATGACAAGAAGAGGCGGTTCAATGAGATGGGAACAGGCCCCAATGCGAACCGAAACTCCATCCGCATTCGTTTGGCCGAAAAAAAGTCCCTCGAGAGTCGAAAGAAGAAGATAATCTCCCGGGAAATGGGCTCTATGAGGATCAACATGAACAAAATATTCCGGAGGGATGGTGGTGGACGGATGCTCAAAAAACTGGGGACGTCCCCCTTCATCGACCCAGACGGAAAAAATTTTCCCTGAATCAATCTCCGGAACGGCCTCGAGATTTTTTTCCCTGTTTTCCATCATCCCACCTCTCATCATGTGTTCCGTATAATGAACACACCAAAAACGGATCTAGTTTTTTTTCATCCTCCCGACCGCAGCAGCGATTCGATCGACCGTTTCTGGAGTGAGATCCCGGATCGTTAGATGAGCCTCGTCGTCACCGGCATAGGAACAGAGGGCGATGGTGTAGCAGCTGCTCCCTCCCCGGATGATCTTGAGGGCGATATTC
>JAKBXW010000005.1 GCA_021840555.1 Nitrospirota bacterium | reverse complement strand
GACAACACCCCGCCGGTTCTCTCCAATCTCTCTCCCGCCAACGGTTCGGTCTACGCCCCCGGCTGTACCGGCTCCACCCTGCTCGTCACCGTCACCGGAACCCTGACCGATACCTTGTCGGGGCCTGAAGGAGTTAAAGCAACAGAAACATCACCCACAACTCTTAACATTGGTGTAACTTACACTGCTGTTAATAGTACTATAGGAAACTTTAGCTTTACCTTCAGCGTTCCTCCCAACGGATGTACTGCAAATCCGATCGCTATCACCATAAATGGTTATGACAAATTAAGAAATACTACAACCCTCAACTACACCCTTTCCGTCACCAACTGAAGGCAAACCGGGCCAAGCACAAAAAGGGCCGACCGGAACATTCTCCGGCCGGCCCTTCCGCCTGGTCGCAAAGATCCCGCCCCGGTCGGGTCAACCCGCTTTTCGTCCGATCTCCCGGACTAGGCTTTCCGGCTCTCCGGAACACAGATTCACCTCGGTGGTCGCCCTTTCGAAAAAGACCTTGAGAAAGAGACCGAAGGTGGAGAAAAGACGGTAGCGGATGATCGGGAGCTTGTTGATGTAGACCAGATTCCACAAAAACCATCCCAGGATCCCGGTCAGAGTGAACTGCTTGGCCGACAGAAGCGCGTAGTTGTCCCCGATCGAGACGAAGCCCCCCACATGGCGATGGGCGAAGGTGATTTCTGGTTTTTTGAGGAGGCGGGCCGCGATGTTGTGGGCCACCACACGGGCCTGCCGGACGGCAGTCTGCGCGGTGGGAGGATAGGGCTTCTGCACAAAAGGATCGATGGCGTGGGCGTTGTCGCCCAGGATCCAGACATGGTCCATCGTCCTGGCCTCAAGCGTCGAGCGGACGATGATCCGGCCCGAAGGATCCTTGTCGAGCGGGAGTTCCCGGACCAGGGGATTGGTCTTCACGCCGGCCGACCAGACAAGGGTGGATGCAAGAAAATTCGCTCCCGACGTCAGCCGGACCGTGGTTCCGTCCCAGGACTCGAGCCGGGTCCCCAGCATCATCTCGATCCCGATCGACTCGAGGCGTCGTATGGCTTCCTGGGAGAGCTTCTCCGGAAGGGACGGCAGGATGCGGCCGGTCGCCTCGACAAGGACAACACGAATCTCGTCGGCGGTGATCCTTCGCCCGAAATCCCGCAAGAGCTCCCGGTGGGCGTACTCATAAATCTCGCCGGCCAGCTCGACCCCGGTCGGACCGGCCCCCACCACCACAAAGGTCAGAAGACCGCGCTTGACCTCGGGGTTCTCCTCCCAGTAGGCCCGCTCGAACTGCTGGATGATGTGGTTGTTGATACGGGCGGCGTCCTCGAGGTTCTTGAGGGTGAAGGCCCGCCGCTCGAGTTCCTGGTTTCCGAAGAAGTTTGTCTCCGAACCCAGGGCAATCACCAGATCGTCATAGGGGAGGGCGCGATGGGTGGTGCGCACCTGTCGGTTTTCGAGGTCGATCCCTTCGATCTTCCCGACATGGGCGTGAACTCTGGTCTTCCGGAAGATCTTTCGGATGGAATGGGCAACGTAGCGAGGCTCGAGCGCCCCGGTCGCCACGCTGTGCAGCATGGGCGTGAAGAGAAAGTAATTCCTGCGATCCACGACCGTCACCCAGACGTCGGGGCGATTCTTTCCCAGAAACCTGGACAGATAAACCGCAGTGTAAAGCCCGCCGAACCCGGCTCCCAGAATCAGGACACGATGCGGCTTTTCCGTGTCACCCGCTTCCCCTGCCATCGTTTTTCCCTCCCTTTTCCCATCTCCTGCGGCCTCAGAAAAACCGCCTTTTTTGATTCTACCCCGGAAGATCCGGCCGGATCAAAAATTCCAAAGGGTTGAAACACCGAAGATCATCAAGCCCCCCGGAACCGGACATCCGAAGGTCCGGCATCAAACGAAGTCTTTTTCCATTTCGAAAGCCTCTTTTCCTGTCTCCGTCGCAAAAACTGCCTTCTTCTTCCCGAAATTCAATTGCGAAAGAAGGGAGGAGCATGATAGGATTGTTCTTTCGAGGAGGGAACTTCATGTCCCAGGGACATCCGCAGTACCCCATGGTCAACCATATGGGCCAGATCCTCATGGCCGGCTTCGCCTTTCTCTTTGTCGGGGGACTTCTGACCATTTTTGCGCAATGGGTCTATAACCGCTTCATTCGCAAAACCCCGCCTCCCGAGTACACGGAAAAGCCGAAATTCTTCGACCGGGATTGACAGTCCTGTCCTTTTTTCCGACATCCTTGCCGATTTGTCATCCTTCTTGTGGAGCACAAGATGCCTGATTCTCCCAGGGCGGCGGACTCCCTGCCTCTCGTGGCCATTCTCGGCCGTCCGAACGTCGGAAAGTCGACCCTGTTCAACCGCCTTCTGGGAGAGAACCGGGCCATCGTGGAAGACCAGCCAGGTGTAACCCGGGACCGCCACTACGCCACCGTCACCCGGGGGCCCTGGACCTATCGGCTCGTCGATACGGGGGGCATTCTCTTCGGGGACGACCACCCTCTGGGGGAAGCGATCCGGAAGCAGGCCCTCTTCGCTCTCGAGGAAGCCGATGCGCTGATCTATGTTTTCGACGCCCGAGAGGGCTATAACCCCATGGACCGGGATGTGGTGGACCGGATCCGCGCCTCGGGAAAACCCGCCGTCTTCGCCGTCAACAAAAGCGATTCCCCGACCCGCGAATCCGTTCTTCTGGCCGACTTTTACAAATACGGCGTCGAACCTCTCCAGCCGATCTCCGCCCTGCACGGACTGGGCATGGAAGAGCTTCTCGCCCCCCTTTCATCCCTTCTTCCCCGTTCGACGGATGTGGAAACCGACCCCGACCGCCTGGTCCTCACGGGCGAATCGGAGGAAGAGATCCGCGAGAGAATCCGGAAGCGGCTCGATGAACCGGCCCGGGTCGCCGTAATCGGCCGGCCCAATGTTGGAAAATCGACACTGATCAACCATCTCCTGGGGGAAGAGCGTCTTGTCACCAGCCCTCTCCCCGGAACGACCCGCGACGCCATCGACACCCTTGTCACCTGGCGCAACAAGCCCTACCGTTTTGTGGACACCGCCGGGATCCGGAAAAGGGGCAAGCTCGCCGAGGCATCCGAACTCTACGGGATCATCCGCACAGAAAGGGCCCTTTTGAACGCCGAGATCGCGATCGTTCTCGTATCGACTCCGGACGGCCTCACCGACG
The DNA here is from genome assembly GCA_021840555.1 of Nitrospirota bacterium. Taxonomy (GTDB): domain Bacteria; phylum Nitrospirota; class Leptospirillia; order Leptospirillales; family Leptospirillaceae; genus UBA4572. The sequence goes on along the minus strand of JAKBXW010000005.1, from coordinate 40,795 downwards.
GAGATCTCCGGATCATTCGCCAGGTCATCGACACCCGCCGGGGTCTCATCATCGCCTTCAACAAGTGGGACGCCGTGGCCAGGGGAGAGACTCCCGACCTTTCCCTTCTCGCCGAGCGATACCCTTTTCTTGCCTTTGCCCCTGTTCTGAACATCTCGGGGATGACCGGCCGGAACATCTCCCAGATCTTCCGGCATATCGAGACAGTCCGGTCCTGGTATTACCGGCGTGTCGGAACCAGCGAACTCAACCGGGCCATTCTCCCCGTCATGGGCCACACCCCCCCTCCCCGCCTCAAGACTGGTCCCGTCAGGGTCTACTACGCCACCCAGGTCCAGATCGCACCGACCGTCATCCATCTCTTCTCGAACCGGCCGGACGGGTTGACCCCCACCTATCTCCAGTTTCTGACCCGGAAGATCCGGGAAAAATATGCCTTCACCGGGGTCCCGTTCCTTTTGAAGCCACGCGGCAAAAAAGAGGAATAGCCACCATTTCCTGTGATGATGGTCACAAGGCAGCTTCTTGTCGTGCGTCCAAATGAGGGGTATTCTTGCTAAAGGAAGGTTTCCTGGAGAAAGGAGATTGTTATGAGCGTCCAGTCGTCGGGATGCCCGGAAGGATTTCTGGCCGGAGCCATCCTGTCTTTGTTGCTCTTGTCCCGTCCGGCATTGGCTCATCCCGGGGGAGTATCACCGCCCGTCCACCCACCCGTCCATCCGGCCGTGCATCCTCATCCCCATCCCCAGGGAGCGGCCAACCTCGGCCAAATTCACATGAGTCCCTCTCCGGCCAACTTTGGCCAGACCGTCTCGGGCGTCGCCTCGACCCAGGGTCAGACCATTTCCAAGGACGCGCAATCGGGCATGACGGGACAGAAGCTGTCGGGAATTGCCAGCCAGCATGGAGCACTGGTTTCAGGGGTGGCGACAAGAACCATCCCTCCGCCAACTCCACCTGGAGGAGCCCCACCACCTCCTCCTCCGGGAACGGTGCCTCCACCGCCACCTGGAGGGACTCCGCCTCCCCCCCTCCCGACTCCCTGATTTAGAGGAAAACGCTTTCTTCTCGCTCTTTCGGGGAGAAGGAAGCATACCTTTCCTTCGGGCGGTCTCCCCTCTAGTAGGAGTAATAAAAGGAGAATCCTTCGTATCCTCCGATTCCTGGCCAGACCGAGGAGTTGAGAAGACCCGCCTCAAGGGAAAAAATGGTATGGACCGGAAGAACCTCGGCAGAAAGAATGCCTCCGGCCTGAACAGCTTCGTAACTTTGGTTTCCCTGGCCGATCACCTCCGGTCCCGCATAAAAAAGGACCCTGCCTTCCAAAAGGCTCCCTGCATTCAGCTGGTAGCGCCCTTCCCCCAAAAGATAATTAATGCTCCCGATATAGCTTCCGAAAAGGTCGAGACTCCCCGGACCGATCCTGTCGAGAACCAGTTCGGTCTGCAGGTACACGCCTCCGATGGTGCTCACCGGAGTCAGGGTCTGGTCGACATTGAACCAGGCGCCCCCCACGTCGCCCTCCCAGAACCCCCAGGACGCCGGAATCCGGAGACCCACGGCGGCCACACCTCCGACATAGGACTGGCGCGTCAGCCCATCCACCGACACCTGGGGGGAGAGGGCCGGCTGATTGAAGGAGATGACGTTCCCGGCGACAAAAAGGTGAAAATAGGCCGGGGTCGGCCCCGAGGCGAGGAGTGCCAGAGCCGGGAGTGGAATCAGTTCTCCCGCCATGGCATCATAGAATGCCGCCTGCTGCGAAAAGATCAGCTCCCCCCCGGACAGCTCAAAGACCGGGGCGGAATCCGCCAGGACCTTCGTGGAACTAAAGATCGAGAGGGGCAGCAGGAGTAACGATAGAATATGGTGAAATCCCGGGAAAAAAGAGAGCCTCTTTGATCGCATCCAACCTCCGGAATCAAAAAGAGCGCAACCCGGAGTTGTCGTGCTTGCCTCCGGACCGCGCTCCCATGTCTTCAGAAAAGGAGTCTGCTATCTCTTCCCGAGACTCTTTTCCACCTCGAGAATCTTGAGCGTCGTCTTTATGACCGTATCGGGATTCAAGGAAATCGAGTCGATCCCCATACGGACCAGGGCTTCGGCGATTTCCGGAAAGTCGCTGGGGGCCTGTCCGCAGATGCCCGAGTAGGCCTTGTTCCGTTTGGCGCCTTCGACCGCCATGCGGATGAGGGACTGAACCCCCTCGTCCCGTTCGTCGAAGGACTCCGCCAGGATTTCCGAATCCCGGTCCACCCCCAGGGTCAGCTGGGTCAGGTCGTTCGAACCGATGGAGAATCCATCGAAATATTTGGCGAACTCGTCAATGAGAATGACATTGTTCGGGATTTCGCACATCACGAAGACCTCCAGGCCGTTCACCCCGCGCTTCAGACCGTTCTTTTCCAGAACCTCGATGACTCCCCGAGCCTCCTTCAGCGTCCGACAGAAGGGAATCATGATACGGACATTGGTCAGCCCCATGACGTCCCGCACCCGCCGGATCGCCTGGCACTCCAGCGCAAACCCCTCTTCATACCGGGGGCTGATGTAGCGGGAGGCCCCCCGGAAGCCCAGCATGGGGTTCTCCTCGTGGGGCTCGAAGGCAGACCCTCCGATCAGGCTCGCGTATTCGTTGCTCTTGAAATCGCTCATGCGTACCGTCACGGGCTTGGGATAGAAGCCGGCTGCGATCGTGCCGATTCCAAAGGCCAGCTTCTCGACAAAATAATCCTTCATGTCCCGGTATCCGGCCGTCATCGACTCGATTTCGGCCATGACCTTAGGATCGGTCACCTTCTCCGGATGGACAAGCGCCATCGGATGGATCTTGATGAAGCCGTTGATGATGAATTCCATGCGGGCCAGACCGACTCCGTCGTTGGGGATGAAGGAAAGGCCAAAGGCCTGGTCGGGATCTCCGAGGTTCATCATGACCTTGGTCTTCGGGCGGGCGAAGGCGTCGAGCTGGGTCCGGTCCACATGAAACTTCAGAAGCCCTTCGTAGACCATGCCGGTGTCTCCCTGGGCGCAGGAGACGGTCGCCTCCTGGCCGGACGAAAGAGCGTCGATTGCTCCTTCGGCTCCGACCACGGCCGGAATCCCGAGTTCCCGGCTCACAATGGCGGCGTGACAGGTCCGTCCTCCGCGGCTCGTGATAATTGCCGCAGCCGTCTTCATGACCGGCTCCCAGTCAGGTGTCGTGGTTTCGGCGACCAGAATTTCTCCGGGCTTGAAGTCACGGATATGGCGTAGATCCCGGATGACATGGATCTTCCCCGAGGCTATCCGCTGTCCGACCGCCTTGCCCCGAAGCAGGACACGGCTCTTTTCATCGAGGGTATAGGCTTCGAGGAAGTCCGTCTTGTTTTTCTGGGATTCGACGGTCTCCGGCCGGGCCTGGACCAGGAAGAGCTCTCCGGAGACGCCGTCCTTGGCCCACTCCATATCCATGGGCCGATCCACTCCCGCTTTCCGGGTGTAGTGTTCCTCGACCTTGATGGCATAATCGGTGAGCGTCAGGATTTCGTCGTCGGAGAGACAGAAGGTCTGGGCCTCCTCCGCGGTAACCCGCTCGTTCGCAACGGTCACCTTTGCGTTCCCGCTGGCATAGACCATCCGGAACTGCTTCTTGCCCAGATTCTTCCGGATGATCGAACGATGGCCGGTCTTGAAGGTGGGCTTGTAGACATAGAACTCGTCGGGATCAACATTGCCCTGGACCACGTTCTCGCCCAATCCGTAGGCCCCGGTAATGAAGACCACATCCCGGAATCCCGTCTCGGTGTCCAGGGTGAAGAGGACCCCCGAGGACCCCTTGTCGGAACGGACCATCTTCATCACACAGATGGAGAGGGCGATGGAAAAGTGGTCGAATCCGTGGTCGACGCGGTAGGAAATCGCCCGATCCGTGTAGAGTGAGGCGAAGCATTTGAGACAGGCCTCCCGGAGCTGCTGCAGACCACGGATGTTGAGATAGGTATCCTGCTGGCCGGCAAAGGAGGCCGTTGGAAGGTCCTCGGCCGTGGCCGAACTTCTGACCGCCACGTCCGGCGAGTCTCCGTATTCCTTCGCCAGTAGCCCGTAAGCCTCTTCGATCTCGGCCCACATGTCGGCCGGGATGCTGACACCCAATATCAGGTCCCGGGCCATCTTTCCGCGTCGCTCGAGGTCGGCGATGTTGTGGCGGTCGAGACCGTTCAGAGTCTCCTTGAGAGTCTCCATGATCCCGCCCTTTTTGAGGAGGTCCCAGTAGGCGTCGGCCGTAATCGCAAACCCGTTGGGAACCTTGACCCCCTGCGGAACGAGCTCCTGAAACATCTCCCCCAGGGAGGCATTCTTTCCGCCCACGAGGGGGATATCGGAAAGTTTGATCTCATTGAAGAACCGGATATAGCGCATCTCGTCCCTTTCTGGTTGTCCGCCCGGATGCCGGCTCTGACGTGGCCCCTTTGAGGGCTTCCGCAGAATCCGGCCCGGTCCCTTTGATCGTCGATGAAAAAAGACGGGTCCCCCAACCCTCGCATATCGCCTTGGATTTTCTATCCTACCAAATCCGGCCCAAGGTTCAAAGAAGTCCGCAAACTCGCAGACTCCGGCCGGAGTCCCGACTGTTTTTCAGGGATTGGAGAACGGCTCGTAGGACCTGGGGGCCGCATAGTTCTCGTAGAGTGCCCACAGGATCATGATCATGATGATCAGACTCCAGGACAGGATGAACCAGCGATAGAACCGGCTCCGGGAGGAGGTTGCGACCGGGACCGGGGGGCGCCTGAAAGGAGGCAGGCTCAAAAATCTCCGGATCGTTTCGTACAGTGAGACATCCCGGACAGCCTCCCGGGCCACGGAAAGCGCCACACTTTCCTCCGGCATCCGGACAATCTCGAACCGGTATTCTCCGGGAATCTCCCTGAGAGCGACGGCATCGAGGGAGAGGACCTCCTCCTCCCGTCCAGGGCGTCGGACCACAAGCGAATCAGGCCGGATTTCGAGAACGGCGACGGGAGGACGGCGCATTTCAAGAATGACGTAAAGGGTTCCCAAGGCCAGGAGAGAACCCAGCGAGGCCGGCACCAGGAAGACCCAGTGAATCAGCATGAGCCGCGTCACCGTGAAAAGCCCGAGCGACAGGACGGCCAGGGCCAGAACCGCGCGGGTCAACCACTGCGACAGGCCCGACGGGGGTCCTCCAAAGATCTTCAGGATCCACGGGGCAGGCGATCCGGTCCGCCAGGGAGAGGGAAGATTGTCTTCGGAGTCATCGGCCATAGGATGTTCCTTTCATTTTTTCCATCATCGAAAAATTCCCCCACTCCGGTCAACCATGTTCCAGGAGCAATCCCCGGCAAATCAGGATCCGGCATGTGACAGGAGGGGGAGGATTCCTTCCGTCACCACCCTGTCCCCGCTTTCGAGATTTCCCCGAATTTCCACATCGCCTCCCCGATGGCCCAGTACTGAGACAGGAATCAGGGTCGGCGGGCCCCCCGATCTTACGACAAAAACCGCCGTTTTTCGCTCCTTTGTTCGGACGACCGCCCTTTCGGGGGCAAGGAAAACCGGGGCCGACTTCTCCTCTATGACGGGAATGCGGATCCGCACCCAGGAGTCCGGCCGAAAATGTCCACCGGCGTTGTCGAGAGAGATTCGCAGCGGAATCGTCCGGGTGTTGGGATCGATGAAAGGGGCGATCCGGAGGATCCGGCCGGCGCCGACCAGGCCTTCTTCGTGGAGCGGAACGATCGAAACCGGCATACCCCGCCGGAGCCCCTTCTCCTCGCCAGGGTACAGGAAGGCCTGGACCCAGAGTCTGGAAAGATCGGACACCTCGAACAGGAGATCCCCGATCCGGACCTGGGCTCCTTCGGAAGGTCCAATCCGGATTAGGGTTCCCGAAAGGGGCGATCGCACTTCGTAACGATCAACCGGCCGACGCGTCCGTTCCAGACGCGCGATCTCTTTCCGGGAGGCCCCGAGAAGGCGAAGTTTCTGTTCGGCCAGAACACGGATTCCTCCGACCCCCTTCCGCCCGTTCGCTCCCGGGTTGGAAAGAATGCTCGAAAGCTCCGATTCGGCACTGAGAAAGTCCGGACTCTTCAGAACCATGACCGTCTCTCCCCGGGAAACACGATCCCCAGGAAAAATCCGGATGGAGACAACCGAAAGGGCCGGAAGCCGAGCCATCACCTGGGCAAAGGAGGCCGGATCGTAGGCCACTTGGCCCAGGAGGGTCCGCATGGGAGGACCCAGAGCTTTCCGGATCGGAGTCGTGGCGATCCTCGACCCGGGAGAAGAGACCGGGTGATGCTCCTGGGTCCGCTGACAGGCGGAAAGCATTCCCAGGAGTATGAGGGCGCAAATGACACGCGTCATTCGGGAGTCCTTTCAAAAGAAGCCGCAAACCAGGAAGACCCGAGAATCGGCAGAAGAAAAACGGAGGAGAGGAATGAGCCGGCGAGCCCTCCCAGCACCGCGATCGAAAAGGAGCGCTCCATGTCGAGACCGGCTCCCGCCGCGACGGCGAGCGGGAGCAAGGCCATTGCATTCGCGATGTGGGTCATGAGAAGCGGGACGATCCGGTCGGACAGGGCCCGAGTGAAGCGCTCCCGGGAATCCCCCGGGGACTGGAGGGCCCGGTCGATGACGAGAAGCCCGTTTTCTGCCGAAATACCGGCAACCAGAACAAGACCGACAAAAGAGGAAAGGTTGAGAGAATGATGGAAAATGGTCAGCGTTAGAAGCGCTGCGATCACTGAGAAAAAGACCCCGACCAGAAGAATGACAGGCGGGGCGAAGCGCTGTCCAAGGGCAAAAACCACTCCTGCCACGAGAAGAATGGCAAAGAGAAGCGCCGAGGTCAATTGACTGAAGCTTTTCTTCTGCCAGATCGCGTATCCACCCAGATCAACCCAGACAGAGGGGGGGAGGGAGACCTGGGACAACGCGCGGTCGATCCCGGCGGAGACCGTTCCAAGATCGGATCCGGACAGGCGTCCCGACACCGAAATGACGGGAGCGAGGTTCAGTTCGTCAAGTTCGGATCGTTCAGGCTCGTCCGACCAGCGGGCGATGCGGGAAAGAGGAATGAGTCCCGTTGGGGTTTCGACCGGGAAATGACGGATTCCCTCGAGGGTCCGAAAGGGCTGGGGGGCGTCCATCACGCGGACGGGACGGGGGATTTCCCCCTCCATGACCGTCGTCACAGGAACCCCCCACAGCCCGGTTCTCAGATCGTCAATGACCTGTCGCGGAGTCAGATGGTAGGAGGCGGCCAGTTCGCTTTCGACATGAATGAGCGAAGCCGGGGGCACGGGTCTTTCGCTCCGCGCCACATCGACCACCCCCGGAATCTTCTTCAGCAGGGAGATCACCGCCGGAACGGCCTCCTCCATGCGCGCCCTGTCGGAGCCATGGATGCGAAGCACCACGGGAGCCTCCGTCCCGATCAGGTCGTTCAGCATATCCTCGAGAATCTGGGGAAATTCCACCGAAAGTTCCGGCTCCGTTTTCCGGACATATTGACGCACCTGGTCGATCACCTGGAAGACCGTTCTGCGACGATCGTCCGACAGACGGACGATGATGTCTCCCTTGGTGGGTTCCGTGATGTAGAACCCCATTTCGGCTCCAAGCCTCCGGGAGGTTGAAACCACCTCGGGCAAGGTGCGGAGATAGGTTTCGATTCTCGAAAAGGCCCGGTCGCTGTCTTCCAGCGAGGTCCCCGGAGGTGCATGAATGTCGATCAGAAAGGCTCCCTCATCCATCCTGGGCATGAAATTCGTCGCCAGGCCGCGATGCAGAACCAGGACCGAAGCAGCAAAGAAGAGAAGCAGGGCCGCAACCACTCCCCACCGGGGAATGGAGAAAACCTTGTCGAGAAACAGTTCCGTTCTCCGACCGGAGAGCCTTTCCCTTTCCTCCCCCAGAAAAGAGGGGGTCACGAAAAGATTGACGGCAAGAGATAGGACGAGAAGAAGAAGAAGCGTCAGGGCAAGCGGCATGAAAAAGGCTCCGGCCAGTCCCCCCAGTCCGAAGAGTGGAATCAGGACGACAATCGAAGCCAGAGAGGAAAAGAGAAAGGGACGGAGAAGGACGGGGAGGCGGCGGCCTCCTTCAAGAATCACGACGAAGTCGTCGATGACAAGACCTGTGCCGGCCGCCAGGCCTCCCAATGTCAGAAGGTTGATCGACTGATGAAAGACGGCGAGAAGACCCAGGGCCAGGACAAGAATCATGGGGACAAGAGTCGCCACGAGGACAAAAGGCCGGACGCGGCGGAGGAAGAGTAATATCACGGAAAAGGCGACCCCGATCCCAAGGAGCAGAGCCACCGACACATGGAATATCGCCTGACCGATGACATGCCCCTGATCATAGGTCACCCGGCTTTGCACTCCCGGCGGCAGTAGATGTGTCAGTGTTTTCTTTTGGGCCTCGATCCGGTCGACGACGCCCAGGGTGTTTTCCCGATGGGCCCGAAAGACGTTCAGAAGTATGGCGGGCTCCCCGAATGCGCTGACCCGGACCATACGGTCCGCGGGGCGGATCCCGAAGCGGACCGTCGCCACCTCGGAGAGAGGAAGGGGAGCCTGCCCCGACCCCGGAAGAAAAAGACGGCGAACGGAATCGAGACCCGAAAGGGCATTGTGAACCTCGAGCAGAAGAATCTGATGGTATTCGGAAAGACGGCCCACCACTCCGATACGGTTGTGGTCGGGAAGGGCCGCAAGAACATCCTGCATGCTCTTTCCCGCGCTCGCCAGTTCGTAGGGATTGACCTCCACATGCACTTCGCGGCCCTGGCCCCCAACGATCTCGACCTTCCAGACCCCCGGGATATTCACAAGGAAGGGCAGAAGTCGATAACGGGCCAGATCGGTCAGTTCCGACGGAGAACGCGAGCGGCTCGTGAGGGCGATCTGATAGACCGGCGTGTCGGCAGAAATCATCCGGATCGCCCGGGACCGGGTTCCCGGCGGCAGATCGGGGAGGACGCGGGCAAGAGCCTGATTGACTCTGGAAAGGGCCAGAACCATGGGAGTATCCCAGGAAAAGCGCACAAAAAATTCGGAAGAGCCCCGGGAGGTCCGAGAGCGCACTTCCCGAACCCCCGTGACCCCCCGAAGGGCCATCGAGACAGGCCGGGTGACCCGGACCTCCATCTGGGAAAATGGAAGATCCCGGGTCGATACGATCACGGAAATTCTGGGAAAATCGATGGAGGGGTAAAGGGCTACCGGAAGTGTCAGCGCCTTCGCCCCGGCAAGGACCGTCAAAACAAGAAGAACGGAAAGGGCCGTCAGTCGATGGCGTTTCAGGAAACGGAGCATCCTCTCCGCACTGGACCCGGCACTCATCAACGAACTGGTTGGGTGTTGGGAAGGGTTGTCATGCCCTTCATCTTACCCGGGGAAGCCAGTCAAGACAATCAAGAAACTCAGAACATCCTGAAATGAGGCATGCAGGCCCCCCATCAGGCCGGCTGTGCTGACGGGTGGAGAGGAATCCTGTAAGAGGGCTTGAGCGCCGAGGCCGTCCTTCGGAGAGGGTCCGAGAGCTTTTTCAGCTTTGCCGCCACAGTAGGAGGCGGTGAAAGAGTGGCCCAGATTTCCACGATACCCTTTCCTAGGCGATCCTCCCCCCGGGCAAGGGGAGCCGATTTTTCGATCTCGATCGAGGACCGGACAATGGTCCTGGGCCTGTCCAGCTCGTCCGGGGCAACGGAGACACAATCGCCGGGGCGAAGATTTCCAAGACGGGGTGTTTCAGGATCTCCCGTGACAACCATGGCGCTCCTAAGACGCTTGGGATCCCCCGCAAAGAGGGCCTGAACGCTTCCGAGAGAGAGAATGCGCCCGGTCGGTGCCTGGCAGAGAGGCCGCCCGGACGGCGAAACCCTGGTCTCCCGGATCTGAAGCGCCACGCTTTGAACTCCCGGATGTTTCACCACCTTCATCACGACTCCCCCGACGATCTTCCGAACGACATGGCGTGCTGGCTCTCCCTCCTCCTCAAGCGCCATGACGGCACCCGCTTCCGTGCTCTGACAAGCAGCCAGAGCCATCCCCAGGCTCACGAGAAGCCCCGAAAAAAACCTTCGGCCGAATCCTCTGTGCTGTCCCATATCAAACCTCCCGACCAGAATCTTCTATCAAAGGATCACGTTCCCTCTAACGCATCGCAGTTCACAATGCTCATGGTATAGCAATCGTCATGCCATTTCTCATTCATAAAGAAAACGCAATAACACTGAGCTGGCAAAATCATGAAAAGAGAACCAAAAAAACACATGGATGACAATTTTGTAAGTTTTATTACATAAAAGATGGATGATTTCCTTTAAAAACTCTCAGACTAAAATATCTTCGGGAGCACTCCTCCGCTCATTCCTGTTGATCTTTTTTTCCGAAGACAGTTTCTTTCCAGTCCCCGATACGCTATAATCCCTTTCTCGACTACGTTGGGTCCCATCGTCTAGTGGCCTAGGACGCTGGCCTCTCACGCCGGAAACACGGGTTCGAACCCCGTTGGGACCACCAACCAGCATGTCCCGGGAATATCGTGAATTCGTTTTCTCCTTCCTCCATTGACACCATCCTGTACGATCTCGACGGAACTCTCGCCGATTCCTTCACTCCCATCCGGGATTCATTCAACCACATGCTTCGCCATTTCGGCCTGGACAGGGAATTGTCCGAAACCGATACTCTCGCTTTGGTCGGGGGGGCCCTCGACGTCTCCGTGGCCCGCCTTTTGCCCAACGCTTCGGTCTCTCGGGGGACCGCCATCTTTCGTGAGCATTACGAAACCATCTTTCTGGAAAGGACCCATCCCATGCCAGGAGCTCCGGATTTGCTTGAGAAGATTTTCCGGCGAGGACTCCCGCAAGGGGTGATCACAAACAAGCTCGGTCGGTCTGCACGCGAAATAATCCGCCACTTCGGATGGAACGCCCTCCTTCCACTTTGCCTGGGCGAAGGAGACGGACTTCCGCTCAAGCCCTATCCGGATATGATCGTCTCTGCGGCGAAAACCCTGAAAACACGCCCGGAAAATCTTCTTTTCGTGGGAGACTCTCCATTCGATTTTCTGGCCGCCCGGAAGGCGGGATGCCGGATTTGCCTCCTGACGACAGGGACCCATCGGCGAGTTGAGCTTGCGCCGCTTCGTCCAGATCTTCTTTTCGACAGTCTTGACGAACTGGGAGAGTGGCTCAGGGAACCTGATAGGGGCCGGTGAATCCTGGGGTCATGACGGGATAGGGAGAGCCTCCCATGATGGCGGTCTCCGGAACCCAGGTGTGCAGGAAGAGGACGTCGAGGGTCACAAGGCGCAGGGTCCGGCCGCTGTCGGTCAGGGCAGGCCGCTTCATTCGGCGGACTGTCGCGATGACGGTGATACGCTGTCCATCACGCAATGCGGAAGGGTCGACGGGATAGGGGAAGACGAGAAGAAGAAGTCCCGAGGTGGCATCGGGAGCCCCTGGCCTGAAATTGCGGTCAAGAGGTGCCGGATCGAGCTGGACATAGGCCCTCGTGGTCCGGTTGTCGAGATGGACCGTCCGGCCGCCAACGACCACCTTTTGTCCCTCAAGCTCCCGATGGTTGTGAAGGATGGCGCTGTAGGAAAGCGTCGTGTCGACCCCGGAAAGCTGTCTTTCGGTAAATGTGGGCGGATTGAAGATCGCGCAACCGCCTGTGGACAGGATAACCGGAAAGAAAATCAACAGGACCCGAATGATTCTCGCGGGTCCCTGGGAAATCACTTTTTCCACCAGTCCAGATTGCCGGTAATGATGTATTTCCTGAAAAGATCGAAAATGATGAACCCCAGAAAACCAAACTCGAGAATCGTGAAAATCCGGAAAAAAATTCCGAGAAGTTTGGCCCGTCTCGGCGTGAACTCGAGGGAATCCGGCTCCCCAGGAGCGGATTCGGGCTTTTTCCCCTCGTTGTCAGTGTCCAATTCTGCCTCCAGGGGGATCATGTTGGATCCGCCATTCCCAATAGATTCTGGTTCAGGGCCCCCAGCCAGTATACCCTGCGGTTGGCATCCGGCAACATGACAAGGTCGACCCTGCGATGGTTGAAGGAAAACGAGAAGTCAACCTCCCCAGGAAGAGCAAAACGGGTGGCTCCCCCGATCCGGTAGGGGACCTGAGCCTGATAGTCCGAAACGACCGCACCCGCTTCATTAATTCTTCCGGAGAGAGAAACCGTCTGACCGGCCCGATCAAAGTCGAGTCTCCCTTCGAAAGCGAAGGGCCCGTCAACCAGCAGACTCCCAGCAAGGGCCATCCGGTATCTTCTCGCTGGAAATCGGTAGAAAGGCTTCGGATAAGGAAGAAAAATCCCCACTCCCCGCGTGTGGTCCGACCTGAGCTCGAAGAGTCCCGAATTCCCGCTTCCTATTATTTTAAGTTCCTGGTCCTTTCCTTTCAACCAAAGGGTGGCCCTGAGACGCCCGGAGAAATCGGGTGGCGACACTCCCCGAAGAAGATCCTTCCTCTGGACGACCCCGTTCACAAGAGAGACCGGGTGGTAAAAGTGTCCGGGAGTTCGGAAGGGAACCGGTCCCACCACCGATATGGTTTCATTGAGAAGCGCCCGGTAGGCATTGAGAATAACCAGGCGAGGCCTCCAGAACCCGCGTGGGGATGGCGCGACGTCCATGATCCAGAGCGGGGGCTCGAGAACGGAAGAATCATCCGAAGGAACGAATGCGGCCCTCCGGATGCGGCAGGCCGAAAGATCCCTGAATTCGACAAACCCATGGACTGTCCGTCTCGACCAGTGGTCGTCCTTTCGGATTTCGATGACGGCCGACAGGGGTAGAACAGCTCTTTTACGGGAAAGATCGAAGCCGGGACCCCAGTTTTTTTCTATTCTGACGCGCAGAATCTGCCCTGAATTGGGTTTTTGACCCTCCACCACCCCTCTCACGTTCAGATAGCGTGGCGTACACTCGATTGATGAGACGAGAAGGCGGGAATATACTGCCGCGTCCATCATCGAGGTCCGGTAGAGTGTTCCAGGCTCTGACACTGTGGGTATGCTTTTGGAAAAAGAAGCGCAGGAGGAGAGAAAAAGTAAAGCTCCTCCGGCTAAAATCCCGGTACGAAGAAAATGAAGATTCCTTTTCCAGAACCCGTTCAGAAAAATCATCTTACCGCAAGCGTCCGGCCTTTTATTCGCCACTTGTATTGAACCCTGTCCTGAGGTTGTGATAAGACTAATCCCCAATGATTGAAGAATCAGAGGTTCACACCTAAAATTCTCTAACACCTTAAGCTGGAGGACTCATGGCTACGCTCTTTAAGGTCTCTTCCGCAGAAGACCGATCTTTATGGCTCAATATCGGTCGAAAGCCGGTGGCCCTCCTTGGCCTCTCGCTCCTCGGTCTGAGTGCCTGCGCCCAAACAAATGCCTTCATTGGCAACCACCAGAATGCGGCGTACAACTATCGGGCGGCGGCCCAGGGCTCCGAAAAGGAGGCAAGGAAACAAGCCGACCTGCAAAATCACATCGTCGCAGCCATGAAATATATTGATGCGGCGAGGAGTCGTCTCTCTTCGGCCCAGGAATATCAAAAAATCGGAAATCCCGTCTGGGCCAAGAACATGTTCGACAAGAGCAGCGCGGACCTTACGACTGCCGCCAACGAAATCAAGGCGGCCCAGTCTCCCCTTTCAAACTAGGCTGAACGATCCCGCCCGGGGATCACCGTCCCCGACGCCCATACCGTCGCTTTTTATTGGATCCCCGGGAATCCGAGAGGTTTTCCGCCTCCTCTTCAAGGACGAAATCGCACCGGAGACGCTGAAAATCGACCTTCGCGACCGTCACCCGAAGGGCATCCCCCACAGAGAAGGTCCTTCCCGTTCTTTCTCCACGAATCTGGTGCCGGTCCTCCCGATATTCGTAATAGTCCTTTCCAAGCTGGCTGATCGGAATAAGACCCTCCACAAAAAATGGGACAAGCTCGACGAAAATTCCGTAGGAGGCCACTCCGGTGATTCGACCGTCGAAGCTTTCTCCAAGATGGCGGGACATGAATCGGACCTTCTTGAAATCGATCGCCATACGCTCAGCTTCTGTCGCCTTGCGCTCCTTTTCGGAGCAATGCTGGGCCACTCTGGAAAGCGGAGCCGGAAGAAGGGCCTCTTTCCCGGCTTGGGAGGAGAGGGACAGAAGGCGATGGACCACCAGATCGGGATAGCGTCGGATAGGGGAAGTGAAATGGGTATAGTCCGAAAAGGCCAGACCGAAATGGCCGAGTGGTCGCTCGTCGTAGCGCGCCTGCTTGAGGGAACGAAGAACCGCGTAATGGACGGGGTGCTCGACGGCCGTTCCGCGGGTTTTTTCGAGAATCATGGAAAGGTCCCGGGGAGTCACCGGGTCGTGCCGGGCGACAGTCACCCCGAGCGAGTCCAGAAAGGAATAGAGATTTTCAATCCGCTCGGGAGACGGAGACTCGTGGGCGCGAAAAATGGCCGTTCCCAAGCGTTCAGACAATCGGGAAGCCACGAGTGTGTTCGCCAGCAACATGAACTCTTCGATAAGCTGGTGAGACATATATCGGGGAGAGCGGAGAATGTCGACGGGTTCACCCCGGAGATCCAGGACGATTTCTGGCTCAGGAAGATCAAAGTCCAGACTTCCCTTTTCCATCCGTCGCCTTCGAAGGAGTTGTGCCACGCGCCACAACTCCTCCAGCAAGGATCCCCAGGGGCGGTATTCCTCCGAAGGCTCCCCCGCAAGGCACCGGTGGACCTCGGAATAAGTCATGCGCTTCCGGCTCCTGATGACCGACGGGGTCACCGACCAGTCGACAACGGAGCCGTCGGTTCCGATTTTTGCAAAAACGGAACGGGCCAGACGGTCCTCGTCGGGATTGAGAGAAAGGACCCCGTTTGAAAGAACCTCCGGGAACATCGGGACCACTCTGTCCGGAAAGTACACGCTTGTGGCTCTGGCAAAAGCCTCCCTGTCAAGCGGCGAACCCGGAAGCACATAGGTCGAGACATCCGCGATGTGAACTCCCAGAGTCCAGGTTCCATCGGAGTTTTCGACGAGGGATATGGCGTCGTCGAAATCTTTGGCCGAATCTCCGTCGATGGTCACAACGTCAAGAGTGCGCATATCCGCGCGATCTCCTTCAGGAACGATCTTGACCGAGGCAGCACGGTGCTGTGCCGCCTCTTCGACTTCAGGGGGAAAGGCGAGGGGGAGACCGAAGGAAGCGATAACCAGATCGGTATCGATGGCAGGATCTCCGTCCACACCCAGAACAGAGACGATACGGCCGGACGGAACTGCGGCTTCATCCGGATAAGTGGTCACCGTCAGGACAACAAGGGTTCCCTCTCCTTCCGGCAGGGGAGGGAGGGGATCCTCGACCCGAAAAAGATGCCGGATCCTGGCATCACGGGGCCGGACAAAAAGTCCCCCTTCCGTCCGAATGAGAAGGCCGGGGAAATCGGTCCGACTATGGGAGACAATTTTTGTCACCACTCCTTCCCGGCGCCCCCGGGAGTCCTCTCCGGTAATATGACAGATCACCGTGTCTCCATCGATGGCACCGGAAAGAAAATGGGCTGGGACAAAAACGTCCTTCTTACCCTCGGGATCGATGACAAACCCGTATCCGTCCCTGTTGGCATCCAGGCGTCCCGTCAGGGAAGGGAGACGCGACGGAAGAGAAAGGCGACCGTCAGGAAGGCGTAAGACCGTTCCGGCCCCCACGAGACCCTCAAGTGCAGATTCAGCTTCCGCCCTCAGATTCCGATTTTTTTTTGGTAAAAGCCTACGAAGAAGAATATCTCGGGACAGCAAATGCTCAGCGGAAGACAAAAGCTCGGAAACGATGCGGTCGACCCAGGGCGCGGATCCCCCAGCGGTGGGGTTCAATGGTTTGGGCTCACCTCCTTGAGATCCGCCTCCTGGCTTCCGGCGCCGCCGGCGTCTCTTTTTTTCAGGCAAATCCAAAGCTGTTCTCCAAACCCATTTGACAGGATCTTCACCACCGGAGGATTTCGTAACGAATAAAATTTGTGATCAGTTCACCTATCCTATCACAAAGAAGTCTGGTCTTAAAAGTTTTTTTTCAGAGGGACTTGATATACCAAAGAATTCTTAATACAATTTACCAGTTTGCTTGCATATACTGTTTTAGATGTTTTTTTGCCGAGGTCCCCAGATACAGTTTGTTGCTGATGAGCCGAGACCCGTCTGGCGCCATCATCGATCAGTGCCAACAACAAGAGGGAATTCGTCGGTGCGGAAGCAGGGCAGGATGTGAAGGAGGCGAATCCGGGGGAAGAGGAACGACTATCCATTCAGAATCTTAAGTTCAATCACAAATTCTCAATTCAATTAAGGAGGAATGAATGAAGGGGTTAAAAAAAGGCTTGCTGAGCCTCATGCTTCTTTCAGCCCTTGGCTGGACGGTCGCACCGATTTCCGTTGGATCCGCCCTTGCCGACAACACGGCCCCGGCAAAGCCAGCGGCGACGTCTGCCCCGGCCAAAGCAACGGCTAAAAAGCCGGCAGCAAAAAAAGCCGCCAAGAAGAAAGTCGCCAAGAAGCATGTTCGCCACGCACACAAGGGAGCTCCCGTTTTTGTGGGTTCCATTGCACACATCGACATGAATGCCTCTCCCATGACCATCACCGTGGTCAAGAACAAAGGAAAGAAATCCGAATCCGTTTTCGGAGGCGATCTCTCTTCAAGAACCCTTATTTACAAAGGCCGGAAAAAGGTCGGGATGAGCGCTCTTCAGGAAGGACAGAAGGTTGTCGTCCGTTACCACAGAACACATAGCTCCATCGCCGTGACAGCCATTCACATTCATTAAGAACAATTGCTCATCCGACGAACCGGATCCCTCAACAATGGTTCGGATAATAAAATTCGCTGCGGCGAAAATTCGAGAAAGAAGGAGATTCAAATGAAATTCGGTCAATCCAAGAGTTTGATGGCTTTGGTCGTTGCGGGCGTTCTTGGTCTGGCGGGATGCGCTTCCTCCGGCGGCGCCAAATCCGGATCCTCCGAGAGCACCCAGGCTGCACCTGCGACCCAGGCTCCGGCGGCCACCGAGAACAACAACGCGATGGCGTCCCAGTCGGTCTCAGAGATGGATCCCCTCAAAAAGGATGTCCGCTTTGGTTTTGACAGAGCCATCCTGACCTCCGAAGACCGGTCCATCCTCAAGAAGGATGCCGCCATCCTCAAGGCTCATTCCGGGGTAAAGGTCGTCATCGCAGGCCACGCAGACGAGCGCGGAACCGATGCCTACAATATCGTTCTCGGACAAAAACGCGCCAAAGCCGCTCGGATCTATCTCATCCGTCTCGGAGTCTCCCCCAAGCGGATCCGTATCGTCTCATACGGCAAGAGGGAGATACCTGACTACTCCATCTGTTCCGATCATAACGAGTCCTGCTGGGCGAAAAACCGCGTGGCCCACTTCATGAAGATCACCATGTAACCTGATCCTGGCATTTCGTTTCTCCGTTTTGAAAGACGGGAGCCCCAACGGGCCCCGTCTTTTTTTGTCTCTTTTTTTAGATCATGCTATATTTCCTGATGCTTTCCGAAAACCGAAGCGAACTGGAGCCAAGACTGACAAGGAGCCCGGCATGACCTTTTTTCAAAAGGCGGAAGGAACACAAACCGGATTGTTCAAAAAAAGATCCTGGATCATTGTCCTGGGAGCGCTTCTTTCCGTAACGGCCGGATGCGCGGCCAGGCCGCCCGCCGCATCCATGGCACCCGGACCGACCCCCGATCGCGGATTTCCAGGGGTGTCCGTTTCCGAGGGTTCATCCCAGTGGCCACGAACGGAGCTTCCAGCCGAAAAGAACAATCATCGCATCTATACCGAAGTCCCCCCGCCAACGTCTCAGCCGGCAACAGCGACTGTCTCTCCGAAAAAACCGCTTGGATTGCCCACCCAGCGAACCGTCTATTTTTCATTCAACAGCTCCCGCCTGTCTTATTGGGACGAGGTGGTCCTGGACTCCCTCGCGCGGGAGTTGAAGGGAAAACAGTATCAGGAAATTCTTCTCCATGGATCCACCGATCCCACGGGTTCAGAAGCCTACAACAAAAAGCTTGGGCTAAGGAGAAGTCTGGCCGTCAAGCGCTACCTCGTCTTCCGTGGGCTTTCCCCGAAGAAACTCCGGGCCCTTTCATGGGGAGACCGCAAATCCAGACTCTTTTCCGCATGTCGCAGGAAAAGTTCTCTTTGCCACTCTCAAAGCCGGTCTGTCCGGGTTGACATCAGAGGGGAGGGAAGCCCCTCTTCGCCTTGATCCAGCGGATGAGAAAATAGGCCGCCGGAAACGAGAGAAGGAAGGCACCAAGGGCAAAAACAGCGGACCCGACGATGAATGGATAAAGGACGTCCCGTACCTGGGCCAGAATGGCATCTTTCGGCATATGAGAAAGAGCCCTTATATTGGGAACCCATACCTTTGTATCGAGGATCATAGCCCCGACCTTGATCTCCGCAAGATAAGCCGGAAGAAAGACGGGAACGAAGGTCCAGGGATTGTTGGTCCATGACCCCAAAAGACCGATCGGAAGGGAGAGCCGGAAGAGATAGGCCAGGAAGGCGACCAGGATACTATGGAATCCGAATGGCGGCAGAAAGGCGGACGCGAAGCCTGTCGCGAATGAAAGGGCATCGCGAAACGGATCGTTTGAACCAAGAAAGAGTCGGAGAACTTTTTCTTTCCACCCTTCCTTCCCGGGATTTTCATCGGTCGTGGACTGCTGATTGTTTTCAGGGGACGGTGTGATCAAAACCTTTTCCCTTGATTGATTTGATCTGGTTTCCAAAATAGACGGAAGCCGGACCATTTCCTTTCACCGCCCGACCCACATAATGAATTCCCTCTGCCGACCCCGACAGAAGTTCTGATTGTACCCACCGGATAAATGATTCCTCTCTCTTGCCGCTGACGCCGAAGACGATGTCGTAATCTTCTCCTCCGGTCCAGACCAGTGTCTCGGGATCCTCTCCCAGGAGAGAGGACCAGGAGCGGATTTCGTCCGTCACGGGAAGAGATTCGACACGAATTGACAACCCCGAGGCCAGAGAGAGCTCCGAAAGGGAACGCTCCAGGCCGTCGGAGCTGTCGATGGTGGCGGATATTTCCGGCCGCAGAGAAAGAGCCTGTCCGGCTGAAAGAAGCGCTCTCGGACGTCGGAAGGCCTGCCGTGCGGGCGAAAGGATCTCCCCTCCGACACCTCGCAAGAGAGAGAGATAACCTGCCCTTGCCCGTCCTGGACGTCCCAGCAGATAGAGGGCGTCCCCCTCCGATAGAGACGCTCTTGCAGGGAAGATCCCATCGGGAATGGTTCCAAGAAGGGTCAGGACAAAATTCCAGCGTCCGGAGTCTCGGGACAGGTCTCCCCCAACCATGGAACAACCATATTCCCGGCAAGCCTCCGCAATTCCTCGGTACACTCCCAGCAACACGGCAGGATCGTAATTCTGGGGGAGTCCCACAGCCGCCACGCAAGACCAGGGGACACCCCCTTTCGAGGCGATATCGCTCACATTGACCGCGACCAGCCGATAGCCCAGCGACTCCGGATCAGTCCAATCCCATCGAAAATGGACATTCTCCCGCTGGCTGTCGGTCGTTACGAGAATGTTGCGCCCCGGAGGCGGGGAGAGGAGAGCTGCATCGTCTCCGATGCCCGCCAGAACGCCGGAAACCGGAAGGCCGGCAAGGATCCGGGAGAGCTCACTGATGAGATCAGATTCCATCGGAGTCCTGCATCACCGTTCAGGATGTTCGAGAAGGTCAACCAGAAACTTCCGGAACTCGGGTCCAAGGTCGGGATTTTTGAGCCCGAATCTCACGGTTGCCCTCAGGAATCCTCCCTTGTCTCCCGTGTCGTACCTCCGTCCCTCTATTTTGACGGCATACAAGGGACGATGTGCCGCCAGAGTGACCAGCGCGTCGGTCAGCTGAATCTCTCCCCCGACCCCAGGTCTCTGATTTTCAAGAATAGAAAAGATGTCCGGCGTGAGAACATAACGCCCGATCACGGCCCACCGGCTCGGGGCCTCGTCCATCCTGGGTTTTTCCACAAGGGATTCCACGCGAAAGAGTCCCTCCCGGATCTCCGGCCCCTGAATGATTCCGTAATGGGAGACCTCGGAGGCCGGGACCTCCTGGACGCCTATGACGGGTGCATCGAATTCCCGGGCCACATCGAGAAGCTGTGCCAGGGCGGGCTCTTTCCCGTCGATCACCTCGTCGGCCAAAGCCACTGCGAAAGGCTCCTCCCCGACAAGATTTCTGGCACAGAGAACGGCGTGTCCCAGGCCAAGGGATTCCTTCTGACGGGTGTAGACCACCTCTGCCATAAAGGAAATCCGACGAACATCCTCCAGGAGTTTCATCTTTCCCTTTTCGCGAAGGACATCCTCAAGCTCGTAGGAAATGTCGAAATGGTCTTCGATTGCCCGCTTCCCCCGACCGGTGACCATGATGATCTGCCCGACTCCGGAAGCGACCGCCTCCTCGACCGTGTACTGGACAACGGGTTTGTCCACAAGCGGAAGCATCTCCTTGGGAGAAGCCTTGGTCATCGGCAGAAAGCGGGTTCCGTGACCCGCAAGGGGAAAAACAGCTTTTCTGAGTTCTTTCATGCATCGCCTCCCTTCCTCGTTTTAACTCCCTTCAGGATTTTGGGAAGAAGACTGTCGAGAGCCTGGTCTGTCTCCTCTTCGGTCAGGAGTCCCGAAAGAATGAAGTCGGCCCGGGACAGCTTCTCCTCCCGACTCAGCTGGGATTTGATCCGTTGACCCGCCTCTTCCGCACTTAGCCCGGAGCGGCGCAGCAGGCGCTCCCTCTGGATCTCTTCGGGAACGTCGACGACGATGACCGCGTCCATCTCCTTTTCAAGGCCCCTCTCGAACAGAAGAGGAACTTCGTAGACGACAAGAGGATCATCGGCATGGAGCGCCTTTTGACGAAGGAATTCGGCATGAACCCTTGGATGAACAATTCCTTCCAGCCTGCGCCGCTTTTCAGGATCGGAAAAAATGATCCGGGCCAGGGCTGGTCGATCGATTTCCCCGCCAAGCAGCACCTCCGGAAAGGCGCGGATTACCTCATCAAATCCCTCCGTTCCCCTGCGCACTACATCTCTTGCCAGCTGATCCGCATCGATCACGGCAACCCCCCGTCGCCTCATCAAGTCCCCAATGAAGGACTTTCCCGAAGCGATCCCCCCCGTCAGCCCCACAACGATCACGCGGGGGACTCCCCTTCCCCGTTCCGTGACTGGCGCACTTTATCAAAGTACCGACGGGCGGCCTGCCCTTCGATTCCAATCATCATCGCGGCAAACACAAGGCCACCCACCTCAAAAAGATGCGGCTTTAGGAGCGGATCTCCTGTCGGATCCATGAGGACGAGCAGAAGGCGCAACGCCCCCCCTCCTCCCATCATGACGGCCGAGGTAAAGAGAAATGCCGCGGACCGGGATGACAGCCTGCGGGCAGTGAAACTCCACATGACGAGGACGAGAAGGAGCACCAGCATCGCTCCCTCCACGGAGACAAGAATCGGTCGGCGCAAGCGCGCCGGGAGATCGAGAAATCTGTTGCCAAGCCAGTATTCATCAAGCAGTCCCGGCACGGCAAATATCAGAATGGTCAGTCTGGTCCGAAATGGCATTGTCACGGGGTATTGGCTCCGGAAGGTGGAATGGACGATGACGCAGCCGCGGGAGAAGCCGGCGACAGATGAGGACGTCCGGATGTTCCGGGTTTGATGAGACCGGCCTTCTCCTTCTTGGCCCTGTCGATGATCTGCTGAAAAAAGGGTCGCTGGGGAGTCTTCGGATCGAGCGTCAGCCCCTTTTCGAAATAAGGCATGGCGTCCATGGCAGTTCCCCGGGTCCAGAGAATGGAGCCCAGGGCAAAGTAGGCCGGGGCAAGATTCGGATCGAGTGCGATCGCCTTTTTTAGTTCCGCAATCGATCCATCCACCTGCTTCACCACTCGGTAGAGCATCCCGAGCTTGTAGTGCGCCATCCCGAAGTTCGGATACCGGGCCACGACCGCTTTATAGTCGTCAAGGGCTTCCTTGTAGTGGCCGCTCGCCAGGGCCCGGTCTCCGGCGGTGAAGGGATAGGCGATGACGACAGGCTCGGCCTTCTTGTAAAAGTAGGTCATGTAACCGACGACATAGACGGCAAAGACAGCCCAGCCTATCTTTGCCCAGAGTCTTATCTTCGGCTCCTGAATGGTCCCACGGGCTCTCCGGAGGACATAGGCCGTTCCCACTGCCGCAAAGACAAAGGCCACGAGAATCGCCGCCAGCGACATGCCAAGAAGAGGGAGGTTCATGTTGTCGAGAATCGGTCGGGTGTTCATCAACACGCTCCTTTGAAAGAATCAGACAGGATGGGCCTCCACCCAATCCCGCCCAGTCCCGAGACGGACTTTAAGGGGAACCGAGAGAGCCACCGCTTCTTCCATGCACTCCCGGATTGCCGACGAGGTTTTTTCCAGTTCCTCTTCGGGGACCTCGAGCAGAAGCTCGTCGTGCACCTGGATCAAAAGACGGGACCGTCCTCCCGTCTTTTCAAGGTACGCTTCGAGATCAACCATCGCCTTCTTGATGAGATCGGCGGCCGATCCCTGGAGCACGGAGTTAACCGCCATACGCTCTCCATACTCGCGGATTCGCCGGTTGTCGGACATGATTTCGGGAATAGGGCGGATCCGTCCAAGGATGGTTGAAATCCGTCCCGTCTTTTCCGCATTCTTCCGAATCTTCTCGAAGTAGGGACCCACCTCGGAAAAAACGCTGAAATAGCGATCGATGACCCCCTGGGCTTCGGCGGGAGTAATGCCAAGGTCCTGGGCCAGACTGAAGGCGGACATCCCGTAAAGAATCCCGAAATTGAAGGTTTTGGCCCGTCTTCGCGTTTCGGATGTCACCGGTTCCCCGAAGAGGAGATGCGCCGTCCGTGAATGAATATCCTGATCCTCTGCGAAGGCTTGCAAAAGAAAAGGGTCCTGGCTCAGATGGGCCAGAAGCCGGAGCTCTATCTGGGAATAGTCGGCCGAGAGAAGCACCGACCCCTCCGGAGAGACAAAACAACGGCGGATCAGGCGGCCCAGATCGGTTTTGGCCGGAATGTTCTGGAGGTTCGGTCCCGAGGAAGAAAGTCGTCCCGTCGCTGCGACCGTCTGGTTGAACTGGCCGTGGAGGCGGTTGTCGGGGCCAGTTCCTTCCTCCATGGGAGTCAGATAGGTCGAAAGGAACTTTCTGAGCTGCCGGTATTCAATGATGAGGCCGGGGAGAGGATGAAGCGGGGAAAGAGCTTGGAGGGTCTCCTCGTCGGTTGAGGGGGAGCCTCCCTTCTTGCCGGTCTTTCGGGGCGCCGGAAGCCCCAGCCGGCCGAACAGAACCTCCCCCACCTGTTTGGGGGACAGTATGGCGAAAGGACCTCCGGCCGCCTGGTGAATTTCGGTTTCGAGCCCTCCGATCCGCTCTTCGATGATGCCCCGGACCTCATTGATCCGGGAGCGGCTCACCATGACCCCGGCCTGCTCCATTTTGACGAGAATCCTGGCCACAGGGATTTCGAGGTTTTTCAGAAGAGAGCCAAGGGCAAGTCTGTCGATCTCCCGTTCAAGCTTCTCCAGGATGGCGAAGACAAGGGAGGCTCTCTCCTCGGGATTCTCAGGATTTCCCGTCAGAAAAAGCTGATCCCCGAGGGCTCCCAGGCTATAATCCCGGCGGCCGGGGTCCAGAAGATAGCCAGCGAGCTCCATGTCGAAAACCGGGAGGGGCCCATCGCACAATTCCGGACATCTCCGAAGGAGTCCCGTCAGACTCGACGTCCAGCTGGAATGACCGGATCCGAGGATCTCTCTGCCCATCCGGCATAGCTCCTCGAAGGCTTCATTCCAGCTCCAGATCTGTCCATCCCACACCCCTATCCCCCACTCCTGATCGAGGAGGATCCCCCGAAAGGAGGAAGGAGGAATTTTGGCGGAGGGCAAAGGAGGATCCGGAGCCTCCCCCTTTTTTGGTGCCTGCTTGCCCGTCCACTCGAGGATCCGGCCCAGAAGAGTCGCCGTTTCAAGTGATTCGGCCAGTTCCCTGAGATTGGCCTCGTGAGGTGGACCGATCTTCATTGCCTCCAGAGAGGCGTCAGCATCAAGACCGTCATGAAGAATGGTCACGCTTTTGTTCCTGAGGATCAGGTCCCGATACTCGATGATTTTGGGGCGGAGGCGCTCGGGAAAGACGGTCTCCGGGTGCGCCACCAGCTCCTCGACGTGGAGCCCTCCCGCCAGAAGGGCGGCCGCTGTTTTCGGTCCAATCCCGGGGACACCACTGATGTTGTCGACGCTGTCTCCGGTCAATGCCAGAAAATCGGAAATCTGACCCGGCTCCACCCCCCACTTTTCCATAACCTCTCGTGGGCCATAGAGTTTCTGAAGCATAGGATCATAGACCTGGAGACGATCGGAAACGAGTGCCAGGAGATCCTTGTCGGTGGAGAGGACGAGGACACGGGAATCCGGCTGCTCCAGAAGCCAGTGCCGGGCAAGGGCCGCGATGGTGTCATCCGCTTCGTACCCGTCCACCCAGACAAGCGGAATTCCGAGTCCCCTGATCAGGGATTCTATAAAAGGGATCTGCCGGAGGAGGTCATCCGGAGGAGGTGTCCGGTTTGCCTTGATCTCCGGAAGGATTTCAGAGCGGACATTTCCCGTCCGGCTTTCGAACACAACGGCGAAATATCGGGGCTCGAACAGATTGAGGAGGGACAGGAGCATGTTTCCGAAAACCGTGAAAGCTCCTGTTGGAACTCCGGATCGGGAGACAAAGCTGACCCGACTGTAGTAGGCCCTGAAAATATAGCCGAATCCATCCATTAGGATGAGCGTGCGCTCAGGAAGGGAGCGCGCCCATTCGGGTGGGGACGGCTTGCCTTTGGTCTTTTGAAGGGCAGCCGTGGCAGCAATCCTTTCATTTAAAGATCCGGCAGAGGCGGACGAAACGTGAACAGCCCCTTCCGGTGAAAGGGGCCCCCTTCAGGGAACCTGCTTCGGAGCGACGGTCGTCCGCCACTCCGGATGGCGCGGAGTATTGCCTCGGGCGATGTCGAAAAACAGGGACTGGAGACGCTGGGTCAAGGGTCCCGGTTTTCCGGCCCCGATCGGTCTGTCGTCGATTTCCCGGATCGGGGTCAGTTCGGCGGCAGTTCCGGTGAAGAAGGCCTCGTCGGCCAGGTAGAGATCGTCTCTGGTCATGGACTCCTCGACCACGGAGATACCCTCCTCCCGAGCCAGAGTCATCACCGAGTGGCGGGTGATGCCATCCAGGACAGACCGGAGGGGTGGCGTCTTGAGAACGCCTCTTTTGACGATAAAGATATTCTCACCCGGTCCTTCGGCCACCATTCCATCGCTGTCGAGCAAGATCGCCTCGTCATAGCCGGCTCCCTTGACCTCCCATTTGGCCAGCTGGGAGTTCACGTAGTGGGCGGAAACCTTTGCGCGCGCCAGGAAATTGTTCACACCGAAACGGGCATAGGAACTCACCTTGGCCCGGATTCCCCGGGAAAGCCCCTCTTCTCCGAGGTAGGTCCCCCATTCCCAGGCTGCGATGGAGAGGCGCACAGGGTTCTTTCGTGCGTAAATTCCCATGTCCCCGTATCCGATAAAAATGATTGGACGGATATAGCAGGACTCGAGTCCGTTTTCCGAGACAACCCGACAGGTTGCGTCCATCACTTCCTTAAGGGACAAGGAACAGGCCATCTGCATCACCCTGGCCGAGTTAAGAAGCCGCTCCGTGTGTTCCTCAAGGCGAAAGATATGTGTTCCCCCCTGCCCCTTGTAAGCACGGATCCCTTCGAAAACCGCCATCCCATAGTGAAGGGAATGTGTCAACACATGGACGTTGGCATCCTGCCAGGGAACCATTTTGTCGTCCATCCATATCCAGCGGCTTTCATTAAGCATGCGGACTCCTTGGGGTTATGAACATGGAGGCGAGGATCAATCCTCGCCCCTGAAAATCTCCAGGAGTCTCAGAAGACTCACGAAGAGGTTGAAAACGTCCAGATAGAGAGAGACCACCGCCATGACGGGTGTCAACTCCTCCTCGGTCGACTCGAGGATGCGGCTCGTGTCGAAAAGAATAAGCCCCGAAAACAGAAGGGATGCAAGACCCGATACCACGGCCTGAAAAAGGGGCGGGTGGAAAAAGATCTGCACGATGGAAAGGATGACCACGATGATCAGTCCCGTAAAAAGAAAGCTTCCCATGAATGAAAAGCTTTTTCCTGAAACGATGGCGTAAAGAGTCAGGGCGAAAAATATCGCCATCGTGAGGAAAAGGGCATCCGAAACGATAGCAGCCCCTCCCGCCGAACGAAGGATGGCGAACAGAAGAGGACCCAGAGAGGCACCCATCAGGGCGGCAAAAAATGCGGTCACGACCAGGTTGACTCCAGGAACTTTCTGCACGGCCATCAGCAGAAAAAGGGTTCCGAACATCGCAATCGCCAGAAGGATGGGGTGAGGACCAACCACCCTTAGCCCATTCCCCATTCCCCACAGGGCTCCAACTCCGGAGGCCAGAAACATGAAAGCCAGCAGTCCGTAGACCTTCATCATGAAGCGATTGAGAGAGGCTGCCGTTCGCCTCCCCTCAATTACGGGACCGGTAAACGTGACGGGTTCCATTAAAACTCCTTTCAACGGTCTCCCGGGTCGGGAGACGCTTGCGCGACAGATCCGAAGACTCGAAACCGGGCAAGATTTCCTCCTCGGAGTCATCCCATCCCGGTCTTCTTGTCCTTCAATTTATACTTCCATCTTAAGGCCGGAGACCTCCAAAATCAAGAAAGCACCACACTGCCAGTATCTTTGCCAGATTTACCGGACCGATGGACAACTCCTCCCAGCCGTGATAACATATAAGCTATTATTAACAAAAGATAATTTAATATTTTAATATTTTTGGAGATATTTTTTCATCTTTGAAACCGGCACCCGCCAACGCGTTCTGGAGAGCCCATGGACCTTACAGTGAGGTTACGGATCCCCACAGGAAGACTTCTCCTTGCAATGATCTCTCTCTCCCTTGGTGCCTGTGGAGGATCCATGCCGGGCTATGGCCCTGCATATGTCCCTGAATGCACCTGTTGCTGCGGAGGAGGCTTTACTCCTTATGCCTACAAGCAGAGCAACCACTCTTCAATCGCAGGACCACCTGTGGCCACGACCATGCTCCACGACACAAAAGGTCCGATGGCCGACATTTCGGCCAACGGAAAGAGCCAGAAAAAACTGAGCAAGAGCCCCCGCCACTAAGGCGAGCCCATCGCAACGAAGAGGAAGGATAACGGCTTATTTTTTGAAGAAATCAAAGCCGCTCAAATGACAAATCCACTTGCCCGGGAGGTCCCCATGGAAAAACGCTATAGGCAACGTCTTCTCATGACTGCAACCATCCCGCTGGCTCTTTTTCTCATGACTGCCGGATGCACATCGACAGGCTCGATCGGCCTTCTCTCGAGCAGCGAAACGGAGGCCGACCTGGGTCCTCACGATTCCCACAAATTCCACAGGGTCGGGAACCAGATCGAGGGAACGGCCTGCCGCCATTTCATTCTGGGTCTGATCCCATGGGGGGACTCGGACCTTGAAACGGCCATGAAAAACGCCTTCAAAAAAAATCCGTCGCTCCATCCAGACGGCCTGATCCATGTCACAACCTCAACCTCTCTTTATAACTTTTTTCCACTGTACAATGTCTACACTCTGACCTGCACAACGGTGCGGGGCGTTCCCGTCCGATTCGACCACTCGCCGACCGGGAAAAAGGGTAAGGACAAACCGAAGTCCCTCCCATCCTCCTGAGGGTTGTGCCTTTTCCCAGGAATGACTTCAGAAAATCGTTGTCCCATGCTAGAATTTCTTCCGGAATCAGCGACGGCAGGGTTAAACGGGGAAAAGGGGAAACTTCGTCGTGACAAACGACCAGCTGCGAATCTTTCTCAAGGTCGCCGAAAATCAGAGTTTCACGCAGGCGGGGGAAGTTCTTTTCCTGACCCAGCCCGCCATCAGTCTTCAGATCAAGACTCTGGAGAAGGATCTGGGGGTCTCCCTCTTTGAGCGGACAGGCAAAAAGGTCCTTCTGACAGACGCGGGAAGGCGACTGCTACCGCTTGCCATCTCCATCACCCAACAGATGGACGAGGCCAGAGCCGCCGTGCTGCCATGTGCCGGAGGTCCACAGGGCCATCTCAGACTGGGTGCCTCAATGACAATTGGAACCTATCTCCTTCCTCCGGTCCTGGCGGACTTCCATCGCTCCCACCCCAGGATCACGGGTAGCCTGGCAGTGAGGAATACCCATCAGATTCTACACGACCTCAAAACCTCGGAAATCGATCTCGGTCTGATCGAAGGAGAGCCTACCAGGACACAGGGATTGTCCCTCGAACGGTCTTTTCTCCAGCACGACCGGCTGGTCCTTATCGATTCAGTCAAATTTCCTCTCATAAAAAAGGCGGGAACCGTCCCGCTTGTGGACATCGGCAATCTTCCGACGATCGGTCGCGAACCTGGATCCGGGACACGCCAGATCATTGAAAAGGAACTGATCGAAAAAGGGTTCTCTCCTGATTTTTTCCAGGTGATCATAACCGTGGACAATCCCGAAGCTATCAAGGATCTGGTGGCACTTGGAACCGGCATAGCCTTCATATCCGCCCTGTCAATCCGACCGGAGGACTCTGGGAAGATCCGGATCATCCCTGTGAAGGACTTTCAGCCGGTGAGAGACCTTTGGGTCTTCATTCCGAGAAGAAAACTTTCTTCGGCAGCCGACTCGTTTCTGGAAAATCTCTTCAGAATCATCAGGACCGGTCCATAAGGAAAATTAAAGAATCTAATGAAAGAATTTGGGATTCTGGGGAGTTGGTCCGGGAAGAAAATAATGACGAGTCGTAATACTTAGAAGAATGATAAGAAGAACGGCCCCTGCAAGAAACAGGAAAAAACAAATCCGACCGCATATAGAACCCGCTTTGAGAGGGTGATCCTCATCCATCGAGAGAACCCTTTCCCGATCGGGTCTCCGTTCCCCGTCCACGATCAAATGCAAATCTGATAAATTCTCACAATTACAAAATACCACTACCATGAGGGAAGTAAAGGAGAAGCACAGGCGGATTGCCTCTTCCCCGAAGAAGGGAGCATTTCCTCCCGATGGAGAAGTGAAAGATAGAGCATGACTTCAATTCCCTCGGAGGCGAGCATAATGTCGATGGATCTCATTGTCCATCCCGTGACCATCAGATCATCGACAAGGATGACCCCTTTTTTCGGCCAATCGCAAGCTGAATAGGACGTCAGTTGAAAGTTTGGAGAAAAGAGCGACTCCCTCCGCCCAGACCGGCTTCGGGCCTTTTGTGGCGCGTCTCTCCTCCGCTCGATCCCTGAAAAGGAAACAGGAATGGAGACGAGGCGATGTATCCGGAAGGCAAATGCATCGGGTATGGAGAGGTCCCGACGAATCAGCCGCTTCCTGGATGGTGGAACAGGGATCAGAAGCCTGGCGCCATCCGGAACAAGACCGGACAGACGTCCCCGGTCAAACATGATCTCCATCGCCTTCCTGTTTCCACGATTTTTCGCCAGCCGGAAGAGTCGGGCCACCGGACCGGTATCAAGGTAAACGGCCCGGACCCTGCGGTCTCCCCGGACCATCTCACGGAAGGGATGGCTCCAGACAGGATCCTCTTCACAAACCGGACAAAGATCCCTTTGACGGGATTTCGCTCCGCAGGAGAGACAGATTCTGGAAAAAAGGTGGGAAAGGAGAGATGGGCCCTTGAAACTATCCGGAATCACGTTGCCGTGGGACCCGAAAAATATTCCTGGTATGCCGTCCTCAGGGTGGGAGCCGAGAAAAGGAGGGAAAGACCCGCATCATTGGGGGTTTTCTCCGAAAAGAGGAGACCGTCGGTACGAATCACTGTGTTCCATTGATGACAGGAGGGACAGCGCCCAGACCACCCCGGATAAAAAGTGCGACAGGCTTTGCAAACATATGGCTGGTCGCTGGAAGGATCCAGGTTCAGGATACGTTTGTAGGCGTCTATCGCCGCCTCGATCTGTCGACGCCTTTCGTAAATTTCACCCATCAGCCTGTAAAATTCTCCACCCCATGGAGCATCCCCCTCCATGGCTTCAAGGAGGGAAAGAGCCTCCTCTTCTATACCTAGCAAGTTCTGGATCCGTGCCTGATGAAACCTGAGTCCCGGATTTCCCGGCTTTTTTCCGAGAGCCTTTTCGTACAGGGTGAGAACGGCGTCAGGGTTCCCTTTCTCCAGGTAAAACTCTTCCAGGCGGACAAGATGCAACGTCTGGCCGGTGCGTTCCCAACCTTCCCAGAGATTTTCAATTCCTTCCTTCTCCCGTCCTTCCGAAATCTGGGCCTCCGCCAATCCGATTCGTGCCGGCGTGAAGGAAGGGTCGATCTTGAGAGCGCCCCGAAAGGCCCTTCTGGCCCCCTCGGTCTGTCCCTGACGGTGGAGGAGTGAGCCAACCTCGAAACGGATTCCGACAAGGACCGATACCTCCCTGTCCCTCCGCTCGCCCTTTTCAAAGGAGCGGGCAAGAACGGTCTGGACCGAAAGAGCCTCCTCCCAACGGTCGTTCTTTACTAGGAGCCTTCGGAAGCATTCAAGGACCTCCCGGTTGCGGCCTTCCTTCTTGAAGTATTCACGCAGGAGGGCCATGGAATCCTCGACCCGACCCGCCACTTCATAGTCGTTCGCCAGAGCCAGCACAAGACGGACGTCTTCCTCGTCGAAAACGCGTGCACGACGATGAATCCGTATCGCGCCAACATAGTCGCCGGCCGACCTTTTGAGATCCCCGTAAAGAAGAAGCGCCTCCTTGTGATCCGGGAACAGGGTCACAAGACGCTCGAGCACCGATACAGCCTGGGGAAGGTGTGAGCGATTGATCTCGGCCCAGGCCCGTTTCCAGAGGGCCATGGCTTTTTCGGATCTTTTCTCCTCGCGCCCCTCCCTGAGATTTTCGACCCAGGATGCCAGATCGGAGAGACCATGAATCACGAAAACGAGCCCTGCACCCAGGGCAAATGCGAGAACCAGAAGGGTGATCTGGGGAAGGACGAGGATTTTGTGGGGAAGGAGTTGAAAGGAGACCTTCTGGTCGTTCCATTCAGCCAGCTTGACGAGCCCGACCGCCAGAAGAAGCATGACCAGAAGAAGAAGACGCGTCATGGAGAATGAATCTCCCTGCCACTGGAATTCGATGTTTCTACAGGGGAGGAGTACAGAGTCAACCTTTCTACCGGCAGAACCCTGCGTTCCTTTCCAGCTTCATCAAAGGCGAAGATGGTTGCATCCGGATACAGGTCTTCAAGACGATAGATTCCACGAACTTCCGGAAGGAAAAGATCGACAACGATCTCCCCCAGATCCAGGAGCGTCCACCGCGCTCCCCGCTCGGGGGAGAGACCGAATCCGGGTTTCGAGAGCTCCTCGTCCAGGGCGTCGAGAGCGGCCTGCATATGTCGTTCAGTCTCCGCGTCTCCCAGAATCAGACAATCGGCATAGGAACAGAGCCCTCCGACATCGATCACCCAGACATCACGTATCTTTTTGTCGACGAGAACTTTTGCCAGCCTTCTGGCCTTGTCGAGAGTGCCGATATCCTTTATATCCGAAATCTTACTTTCATTTGACAACCTCACGAAAACTCCTTGCCCCATCAAAAAGAACAGTTTAGAAGCGATACTGAAAAAGGCCGGAGGCGGGATTCGATCCGGCTCCGGAAAACCGGGAGATGCTCCGGTTCCTACTTCGGAAATACCTGATATTTCCTTTTTTTCACAATATAGGATTTCACGGGATCAGGCAAGAGATCGAGCCAGTACTCCCGATTCTCGCCGGCTAGCCCATGGCGAAGATCCGTCGACGAAACATCCACTGCGCTGATCCTAAGGAATCTCAGCGTTGTTCCAAAATTCGGAAGAGACCAGACCACCTCTTCCAGTTTCCCTCTCCGAACGCCCAAGAGGGCGTCTCCTGCAGACAGGGGGTCAAGAAGCCCCCCCGCACGAAGAGTCTTGATGATGGCTTTCCTGGTCCTCTCTTCCTCAGATCCCGGTCTGGTTACGATGACAAGGTGTGTTCCTGACAGAATCACCTCGGGATGGCCCCAGCTCCAGAAATCGGCGAATGCATCTTCTCCAAGGAGAAAGAACGGAGGGGGATCGATGGCCAGTACAGAAATGGTTCGAGCCGTGAAGGAAGGTCCTTTCATGCGGCACTCGATGTCGGAACTCACCCAGCCGGGGTGGCCCCCGATTGCGAGATCCAGCATGATCTTTCTTTCCTCGCAGGAAATTCCAGGAAATTCCTTGTGTGGTGGATGACCCGTCGGAATGAAAAGGATCTCCCGGACCTCAAGCCGTGCCTCGATCTCGGCGGCCAGAGACATATGTCCTCTGTGGACGGGATTGAAGGCTCCCCCGAAAAGCGCAAGAGTCGGACGTGCGCGTCTCTCAGTGACTCCGGAGATGTCCATGGCCATGAACCAGATACTTGGTCGTGGTCAGCTCTGACAATCCCATCGTTCCGCGCGCATGGATCCGGGTGGTGCTGATTCCCACCTCGGCACCCAGGCCAAACACGCCGCCATCGTGAAGCCGGGTTGACGCGTTGACCATCACGCAGGAGGCGTCGACCTCCCGAAGAAAGCGCTCGGCCTCAAAAATGTCGGAGGTCACGATCGACTCGGTGTGTCCCGATCCATAGCGGGCGATATGATCCAGAGCCTCGTCGAGGTTCGTCACAATCCGAAGGTTCATTGAAAGCGAGAGAAACTCTGTCGCATAGCTTTCGGGAGTGGTGGGGGCGACCGAGGGATCGAGGTGTCGGGTTCTTGGACATCCGAAAACCGTCACTTCTTTCTCCCTGAGGATGTTGAGGAGAGGGCGGACAAAGCTGTCGGACAGCTCTTCGTGAACCAGCAGCGTTTCCATCGCATTGCAGGTGGAAGGACGGTTAACCTTGGCGTTCAGAGCGATGTCCCGAGCCATGGTGAAGGGGGCGCTGGCAGAGACATAAACATGACAGATTCCCTGGTCGTGACGCAGAACCGGAACACGGGCGTGTGAAACCACCGCCTCCATCAGGGAGGCCCCTCCCCGGGGGATCACCACATCGAGGATTGTGTTGGAGACAAGATCCTGAACCACCTTCCGGTCGGTCCAGGGGAGAAAGGCGACTCCGTCCGGGTTGACATTGGCCTCGGCCAAGCCCTCCCATATGGCCCGGGAAAGGAGGGTGTTGCTCCGGACCGCCTCGGATCCCCCCTTCAGAACCACACCATTTCCGGACTTAAAACAAAGGGAGGCCACCTCAACTGTCACATTGGGGCGAGATTCGTAGACCACTCCGACCAGACCGATCGGAACCCGAACCTTTTCGATGACGAGTCCGTCCGGATTTTCCCAGCGTGAGACTGCGGTTCCCACAGGATCGGCTAGAGCGGCAACCTCCCGGACTCCCCGGACCATTCCTTCGAATCGCGACTCCGTGAGAAGAAGCCTGTCGCACATCGCCGGGGACAGTCCCTTCGAGAGGGCCTCCTCGTAATCCTGACTGTTCGCCTTCAGGATATCCGCCCGCATCGTCTCAAGCTGCCGGGCTATTTTTTCCAGAGCCTCGTTCTTCTTCCCCGAAGTCAATATCGCATAGGTACGGGAAGCCGACTTCGTTTTCCCGAGAATCGGGTCCAGTTCCGCATCATTGTAGGTCATTATCGTTCTCCCTTGTCTCCCTGTTGACTTGAGCGGACAGTACAAGATCATTTCGATGAACGAGGATCCCCGGCATCCCCTTCGACCAGTCGGCCGATCCGACCCGGGAAATTCCTCTGCCAA
Organism: Nitrospirota bacterium; assembly: GCA_021840555.1. GTDB lineage: Bacteria > Nitrospirota > Leptospirillia > Leptospirillales > Leptospirillaceae > UBA4572. The sequence continues at coordinate 6,800 of JAKBXW010000005.1, read as the reverse complement.
TTTCTCGCCCTTCGGGATCGACGAGAAAAACCGGATCCTTTGGCGAAAACTGTCCGTCGACTCCCATGACCCCTGCGCCCAAGAGACTCTTTTTCCCTTCCGACAGAGCCTTCGCAGCACCGGCATCAAGCCGGAATCCCCCTTTCGGTCGTGAAAAGTGACCGATCCATATCTTTCGATTGGACGGAAGACCCACGCAGGTGTCAAAGAGGGTCCCTGTCATGCCCTCGAAGAAACGGAAGATTCCTGAAGGAATATCTCCTTTCAGGACCCCGACCGGAAGGCCCCATCCATTGGCCCAAAGGGCGGTGCTGACCTTCGAGGCCATTCCCCCTGTCCCCAGCCCGCTCCGGGAAACTCCGGCCATCCTCTCAATTTCGGGAGTGATTCCATGGACACAGAATATCTTCCTTGCATCGCTCTGAACCCGAGGATCGGCTGTATACAGGTGCGAGACATCCGAGAGCAGGAGAAGACATTCCGCCCTCACGAGACCGGCGACATAGGCAGAGAGACGGTCATTGTCCCCAAAGCGTATTTCGAAGGTCGCAACAGCGTCGTTTTCGTTCACAACGGGAACGATGCCCAGAGAAAGGAGGGTTTCCGCCGTTCGTTCGAGGTTTGTAAATCTTTCCCTGTCAATGATGTCCGCGGGAGTCAAAAGGATCTGGGCTGTATGAATTCCGTAACGGCCGAGGGCTCTTTCCCAATGAATCATGAGCGGAGTTTGCCCGGCAGAGGCCGCCGCCTGCTTCAATGCGAGGGAAAGAGGTTTTTTTCCGAGGCCGATTTTTTCACGACCTGCGGCGATCGCTCCTGAAGACACGAGAACGATTCGAACGCCTTCGCTCCGAAGGAGCGCCACCTGCCTGGCAATTTGTCCAAAGGCCCGAGGATAGAGAGCCCCCGATTCATCGGTAAGGATCTGGCTACCGACCTTGAGAACGAGGATCCGGAGACGCTTTCTGATTCGGAGACGGTTCTCCATGCATTCTTTGTCGACCGACCTCTCAGCCTTTGGAATGGGCGGTTCCGGCAAGGGATTTTCCTTCGAGAAGAAGATCAAGCGCCGACAGGAGCGCCGGAATTCCCTCACCCGTCTGGGATGAGATAAAAAAAGGCGTCCGTCTGGTTTTCTGGCAGAAAAGGCTGAAAGCCTCCACCCTCTTGGGGTCTCCGGAATCGATTTTGGTTGCGGCTAATTCCTCGGGTTTTTCGAGGAGGGCGGGATCGTAGAGCTCAAGCTCCTTCCGGATGACCCGGTAGGCCTCTTCCGGGTCCTCGGGGCCTTCGAAACTCACATCGATGAAATGCAGAAGGACTTCAGTCCTCTCCACATGACGAAGAAAACGGTCTCCAAGACCCCGTCCTTCATGTGCGCCCTCGATCAGACCGGGCAGGTCGGCGATGACGTATTCCCGGTTTCTGGGAGGCTGACCACGCGAAATCACACCCAGATGGGGATAAAGGGTCGTAAACGGGTAAGATCCGATTCGGGGATGGGCGCGGGTGACACGGCCGAGAAAGGTGGACTTGCCGGCGTTTGGGAATCCCAGGAGCCCCACCTTCGCCATGACTTTTAGCTCAAACTTCAGAAAAATATCCTGTGCTGGCTTGCCGGGTTCTGCAAACTCAGGGGCCTGACGGGTCGGTGTGGCAAAGTGAACATTGCCGCGTCCGCCTCTTCCCCCCTGGGCCGCAACATAGATCTGCCCCTCGGAGACCAGGTCGACCAACAGCTCTCCTGTATCGGCGTTATAAACCTGGGTTCCCAGAGGAAGGAGAAGCGTCAGATCCTGGCCGTTTTTACCGTGCTGTTTTTTGGCTCTGCCATTTTCTCCGGAGGAAGCGACAACGCGAGGTCTGTGTTTGAAGTCAAGAAGCGTCGACTTTTCGGAGGTTCCCTTAAGAAGGATGGAGCCTCCGTTGCCTCCGTCTCCCCCGTCGGGCCCACCACGGGGTACGAATTTTTCCCTCCGAAAGGAGGCCGACCCATCTCCTCCCTTGCCGGAGGAGACCCAAAGCGTGACCTCATCGACAAACTGGGACATGGAGCCTCCGGAGGGAGAAAAAGAGAAGCTGCCCGGGAACCGGACGCAGGGTCAGGCCTCGACAGTCCCGGGGACGATGGTGATTTGGGGAACGATGCTGATCTTTTTTGAGTCGCGTCCGTACCGGGAAAAACGCACGACTCCTGTTTGCATGGCAAAAAGGGTGTGATCCCGTCCCATTCCGACATTGTCTCCCGGGTAAAACTGGGTTCCCCGCTGCCGAACTAGAATGTTTCCTGCGAGAACAAACTGGCCATCGTGACGCTTGACGCCCAGACGCTTCGACTCGGAGTCGCGTCCGTTTCGGGTCGAACCGACCCCTTTCTTATGAGCCATGAGATGATCCTCTCCTAAGCGGTCTTTATAATGGATTCGATCTTCACCCGGGACACAAGCTGGCGATGTCCCTTTTTGCGCCGGTAGTTCTTTCGGCGTTTTTTCTTGAAGACAATGATCTTCGGGTCTTTTTCCTGACGAAGGATGCGCCCATGAACCTCGACGGAAAGCGGTTTGTCTTCCGTCGCGTATGAAATGACTCCTTCTTCTGACACCATCAACACCTGGTCGAAGATAACCGTCCCCTCTTCCTCGAGTCGTTCCACGACAAGAATCTGTCCGGGGGCGACGCGATACATCTTGCCCCCTGTCCGTATCACGGCAAAATTTTCTGCCATGAAATCCCCCTCTTTTGAAATCCTGACCATTCATCCGGCAAAGGATTTTGCCGACATTCCAAGGAACCATAAAGGTCCCGCCCAAAGTCGCAAAGTTGAAATATAGCACAAAGTCACGAAAAGATGCAAAACAATTCGGAGAAGAACAAATACCATCAGCAACCGGTATCGATTGAAACTGATCGCCATCTGTGAGATTATTCCAGAACATATTCGATGAATATATAGAATGACAAAACTCGGAGAAGGGATTTCCGGCGGAAATCTTGTTTCCGGAAGAAAATCGTTCGCCTTTTCCATGAAGGCACTGATAGAGATTGCGCATGGCTGACCCAATCATTCCGAGAAAAAAATCCACGGGCACCGCAGGATCGGTCAAAAGCAGGCCTGCTGCCGCGGGCGTGGACCTCTCCGAGCACCTCAGGTCTCATGGAATTCACCCAACGCAGCAACGGCTCAGGGTTCTGAAGGTTCTCGTGGAATCAAAAGCCCACCTTAGCGCCGAGGAAATTCACGGACTGGTCCGGGCCCAGACTCCCCGCATCGGCCTCGCCACGATTTATCGGACCCTTCATGCCCTCAAGGAAAAAGGGCTTGTTGAAGAACACCGGTTCAATGACGAATTCAGCCGGTACGAGGCCATGCCGGCCAATCACCATGACCATCTGATCTGTATCGAATGCGGAAAAGTCGTCGAATTCGATCAGCCTCTGATCGAACAACTCCAACTCGCCGCAGCCAAGGAAAACCATTTTTCAATCGTTTTCCACCGACTCGAAATCTACGGGATATGCGAAAACTGCGCAAAACTTCACAAACAAGCTCCCTGAAAGTCAGGCCGGAGATGGCTCCTCGCCAACCGGAGGATTCCTGTCGATAGGAGGCAGGGGAGAGATGATCGGCTCTTCCCCCGATAGCCTTGGACGCGGCGTCCTCGACAGGCCGGCTCCCGAATAGAGCTGGAAGCTCCAGATCATGACTGTGTTCGAAGACCGCCGGATTGCTCCAAGCACCGATGCCGCGAGAGAACTTCCTGTATCATTGACGACCACCGTGTCCGCCCCCAGTCGCCTGATCTGCATGTTGAGCACGGGACCGATCGCCCTTCCTCTCGCCAGCAAAGTATCAACCAGAATATCCTCTTCCAGACCGATCGCCTGACAAAGATCGAGCGTGTGACGGGCCGCGGCCTCCTCCTTGGGAAGGGAGGCCGTCAGGGGAAGCGCAAGAGGAATTTCAAGAACGGTAATCACCGTCACCTTGGCCCCATCCGCCTTGGCCACCTTCAGGACATCACGCAACATCTCCGACGGACGTGTGGGAGAGGTCGCCACAAGGATCTGCCTGTGGGGTTTGGCCTTTGGATATTCCTCCTTTATTTCCGTAATCTGAACCCGCTCCATGACCGGGAGCGATTCCTTCCTCCTGAACCACAAATAATAGGCGATTCCTCCGGCCATCCAGACCGTGCCGAAGACCCGTCCGTATTTGTGGAAAAGAAGCACCATGACGAAGACTCCGAAAGTTCCCAAAAATCCGAAAACCGTCGGAAGAGGGATCTCCCAGCCCGAAATCCGGATGGCCAGCGGAACCCGAAAGGGTCTCTTGAGATCGGGCTCTTTTTTTCGAAGCTTGATCAGGGCAAGATGCGTCATTGAAAATGAAAGCATGGCCCCATAGTTATACAGGTCGGCAAGAACATCGAGGTAGGGGAAAAAAGCGACAATAAGGGCAGCCAAGGTCCCAAAGATCCCGATTGAAACCATCGGAGTCTTGTATCGGGAACTTGTTTTGTGAAAGAGAGGTGAGATTAAAAGGTTGTTTGACATGGAGTAGGCCAGCCGGGAAACCCCGATCAGGCCGGCATTGGCCGCCACCGTCAGGATGGTCGCGCCAAGCACGGAAACCCACGGCGCCATGAATGCGCCGACATGGGGCATCGCATGGGCGATCCCCGCGATCGGGTCATTGACCCATGTCGTGGACAAAATTTCGGGCTTCATGGCTGAAAGAGCCACGAGGGAGATCCCCGAATAAAGAAGAATTGTCGTCCCCATCGTCAGGAACATCGCCCGCGGAACCAGCTTTTCGGCGTTTCTGGCCTCGCCGGCCATCTGGCTGATCGCCTCGATCCCCGTATAGGCGACCATGGCGATGGATATGCCGTAGAGAAAATTGTGCCAGGTGGGGGCCGTTCCAAGGGTGAACTGATGCCATATGGTGTTGAAGTTGAACAGAAGAAAGGCTCCCATAGCCATGAGGGAAACCTGGGTGATCACATCGAAGCCGGCCAGCATCAGGCTGAACCAGGAAGACTCCTTGAGCCCGATGATGTTGAGGATGACAAGAACCAGGATCAAAAGGCCTGTGAAGGTGACATTGACCTGGGGGTTGGTCTTGAAGACAGGAAAGAAGTATCCCAGGTAGGGCCCCACGGAAAAGGCGCTGATGGCAAGGGTCAGGATATAATCCAGAAGAAGGGCCCATCCGGTAAAGAAGGCCCACCCGTCCCCGAAGGCACGCTGGGCGAAGAGGGATGATCCTCCCCCCTCCGGAATGGCGCTCGAGAGCTCGGCATAGGAGAGAACGGTGGCGATGAAGAAAAGTCCTGCCGCCCCGATTGCCAGAAAAGAGGCTCCTCCTGCGTAAATCGTGGTAATGCCCAGAGCATAGTAAATAGAGGATCCCACATCCCCGTAACCCGTCGAGTACAGGGCTCCCAGACCGACCACCTTCCGCAGAACAGTCGTGTTGAAGCGGGCGATGCCGGTCCGGGTATTGTGATATATCTTGAAAAGAGCCACGGGCCCCTCTTGAACTTGAAATTTTCGGTTTGGACCCTTTAATTTCCGGGGCGGGAGGCGGGAACGAGGACAACATCGTTCGATCCCGCGAGACGCACATGGGTCTGCCCGCAGGAGACCCCGAGAAAGTCAGACCCATGAAAGGGCCCGAGGGGCGACTCGGTCTTTGCTTCACCAGAAGGGCTCCGGTTGATCATAACAAAAGTTCCCTGCTCTCCGACCACGGCTATAGCCCCTTCTCCTGTCCGGCACACCCCGTAAAGATCGTGGAGCGTCCCGGTCTGAATCTGGGAAAAACTCTTTCCGCCATCAGAGGAAGAAAACAGTAGGCCGTGGTCTCCGGCCAAAAGAACCTGCTCCTTTGCCGCCCACAGGCTGTTGAAAGAGGGCTTCTGGCGTGTCACCTTCTGGACTGGGATGTCGACCGCGGTAAAGCGGCTCCCTCCATCCGTCGTTCTGAAAAGCCTCTTGTGCCAACCGGCGACCAATCCATGGGACCCGTCCGCAAAGATAACAGCATAAAGGTTCTTTTTTGTCGGAGAGTTCAGGCGGGTCCAATGGTCTCCTCCATCGACCGTCCTGAGAATGACCCCCTTCTCTCCAACGGCGAATCCGACGCGGTCGGTCGGGAAGCTGATGGCGTTCAGAAAGAGGTGGTCGATCCCTGTTTTGACCTGTTCCCAGGACCGCCCCCTATCCTTTGACCGAAGAAGGACCCCCTGGTCCCCGGCCACCCAGAGAACACCGGAAGGGGTCCGGTTGATCCCATAGAAATCAACATGGATCGGCAACGCGGGACGGCTCCATTTTTCTGTTCGATGCGACAAGCGGAGAAGAGTCCCCTGATAACCGGTCACGACGAGATTTCCGGATTCGTCGGCGATTCCGGAAAGAACCCCGATGAAATCCTGAGTCTTCTTGTCGGAGGGGGAGACGGGAGGAGCCGGAGGCCGAAGGAGTGTGAAAGGGATCCCTGGAGGTAGGGAGATCGAGGGAAGAGTGACGGCCTGAGGCTTCTGGCAGGCCGTCAAAAAAAGAGAGGCCACGACCACCATGGCGGGCCATTGAAGTTGATTCAATCCTCGGGTCATCAGCCGGTTCAATCCTTCAATCATGAAGTCAGGATAACTGATCGGGTATTGCTCCGCAAGCAAATTGTAGGGGGGTGTCTTCTGAATCTCCCCACGGCTAAAGCCGGGGGGTTCCGATGCTGAGTTCAGGGGTCTTTCCGGCTCTCGCCACTATTGCAGAAGCAACGTGGTTACAGCATC
>JAKBXW010000066.1 GCA_021840555.1 Nitrospirota bacterium | reverse complement strand
TCGTGCTTTTGAGAGAACGATGATGGGCTCTCGGGAGCTTCAAAAAGGTGAACGTTTCCCCGATCGTTTCCTCCACCCATTCGACAAATCGGGGATGGGACTCCTGCCAGCGATCAATCCAGCGAAAAAGACCTTCCTGGGCCTCTGTGAGTGTGTGCCGGTCATAGAGTTCACGAAGCTCCTTCAAACAGGAGTCTTCTGCCGTTTTCGGAAGATGATCCAGGGCATTGCGAAGGTAATGAACATAGCAGCGCTGCCACAGGGCTTCCGGAAGAAGTTCGGCAATGGCCTGTTTGAGTCCTTCCTGATGATCCGACACGACGTAGGTCACTCCGGACAATCCCCGTTTCTTGAGACCGATCAGAAAGTCTTTCCAGGAGGAGCGGCTTTCCCGGTTGGCCAACTCCACGGCCAGCAGATGTCGTCGGCCGTCGGTATCAACGCCGACCGCGATCTGAACCGCCCGAGACCGGATGACCCCATCTTCCCGAACCTTCTCATAGCGGGCATCAAGAATCAGGTAGGGAAAGGCTTCCTCCAAGGGGCGGGACGCAAAACGCGTGAGCGTCGCATCGAGCGTCTTGTTGATGGCACTCACCGTAGAAGCCGAGAACCCATGGCCACACAGCTCCTCCGTCACCGTCTTGATCCGACGGGTGGAGACTCCCTGGACATACATCTCTGCCAAGACTGAGAACAAGGCTTTTTCGCTCCTCTGGTAGCGGTCGAAGAGTTCCGTCGAAAACTGTCCCGAGCGATCCCGGGGAACCGAAAGCTCAATCTTGCCCACCCGGGTGATCCAGGACCGTCGATAATAGCCGGCCCGATAGCCTTTTCGCTCGTCCGTCCGTTCTCCGGAAGAAGCTCCGAGAAACTCCGTCATTTCCGCTTCCAGAAAACTCTGAAGGGCTTCTCGAACCAGCTCCTTCATCAGATCCCGGTCTTCCTGGACCAGGGATTTCAAACCGGGAGAAACTGTCTTAGACTTCTTGCCATGGGTCATGGTTCCCTCCTGAGGGGTGGAGGTCAGTGTTTTGGTCGACACAAACCTTCTTACCATGGCCCTTTTCTATTTTCAAAATTTTTTGCACATAATTCAGTACATTACCGCACGGGATGGCGTTGGTCCAGATTGATGGCCACTGGATTGGGCCACCAAAAATTTGGGAAGGATAAAATGTCGGAACAATTGAAGTGCTCGAAGGGGAGGATTCTCCGGGCCGGCTTCGGAACAGAAGGCGCTGAGGCCCTTTCATCCCCGGGTGGGTCAGGCGAAGACGACCGTCTTATTCTCGTGAATGAGGACCCGGTCCTCGACATGGTAGCGGAGACCCCGCGCCAGGACCATTTTTTCGATGTCCCGCCCCAGGCGCGCCATTTCCTCCGGGGAGTCGCCGTGGTCGACCCGGATCACGTCCTGGTCGATGATCGGACCGGCGTCGAGTTCGGCGCTGACATAGTGGCAGGTGGCGCCAATGAGCTTGACGCCCCTCTCGTAGGCCTGGTGGTAGGGGCGGGAGCCGACGAAGGACGGAAGAAAGCTGTGGTGGATGTTGATGATCCGGCCGGGGAATCGTTCGCAGAGGAACGGGGGGAGAATGCGCATGTACCGGGCCAGGACCATCACCTCCCCCCGCGCCTCGGAAAAAATCCGGGCGATCTCCTCGAAGGGGGCCCGGCCCATCTCCGGAGCCACCGGAACATAATGGAAGGGAACCCCGTGCCAGGCGACGAAGGATTCGAGGTCGGGGTGGTTCGAGACGACCGCCACGATCTCGATGTTCAGCTCCCCCGTCCTCCAGCGGTGTAAGAGGTCGGAGAGGCAATGGTCCTGGCGGCTCACGAGAATGACCGTCCTCTTCCGGATCCGGCTCTCCGAGATCGTCCAGGAGAGGCCGAACTGCCGGGCCAGGGGTTCGATGAGACGGGGGAAGTCGGCGACCGGAAAGTCCAGGGATTCCGCGAGGATCGCCTGGCGCATGAAGAACCATCCCGATCCGGCATCGGCGTGGTAGTTCGCCTCGGTGATCCAGCCTCCGTGTCCGGCCAGAAAACCCGTCACGGCGGCGACGATTCCGACCCGGTCGGGGCAGGACATGGTGAGGACCAGAGTATCGGCCATGGAACTGCTCCTCCTCTCCTGTTCCGGTCAAACCGAAAAGAAAAAGGCCCCCGAAAAGGGGGCCCGAGGAATGAGCCAGAAGGGGTCTGGCCCGTTTCCCTGTCCGGACGTCCCTCATTCCCTTCGGGGGCCATGCATCCCCCGGGAGAATCCCTGTCCGGCCAGGGTGTTCGTGACGATCGGGGAGCGGGAGGCAAGGATCCCCCCGCCCGAACTTGCGCGTCCCTGACCTTCCGCGATATGGGCGTCCGGGACAGTCCGTCCTGTTCTGGTCCTTCCGGCCGGAAGGCAGAACAATGAGGGCATGCTCTCTATGAAAGCAATTCGGATGCCATAACAGGCGAGGCGCTTCCGACGGGCTTTTCCGGTCGAAAAAAAGATTCCGGAGATCTCCGGAATCTGTCACATCCCTTTACAATTGTTAAGTCCGGTTGACAGGAACGGGCTTCGGGGAAAGACGGTTTCCGGGGAGAGGAGAGGAGGCTACCGCGAGGAGGCCAGAAGGGCCAGGCCGCTCGCCACCGCCTCCTGCGAGGCCTGGGCCATAAATTTGCGGTCGCGTCCCTCGGGGAGGACGGGCGGGGAGAGATGGACCCGGACCACCACCCGGGGCTCCCGGAGGGTGCGCCCGAAGGAGCGGAAGAAGTGTTCGTTTCCCGTGTAGGAGACGGAGGTCAGCTGGATCCCTTCGGGGGATTCGTAGCGGATCGAGACCGGAAGGGCCGGATATCCCGTTTCGGTGCAGAGGTCGAAGACCCCGGTCTTGAAGGGAAGAAGGCGGTCGCCGATGGTGGTCGTCCCCTCCGGGAAGACCGTGATCGGGATATCTTTGGCGAGCGACCTCCGGGAGGCGGCCAGGGTCTCCCGGAAGGAGGAGAGACGGTTGCGGCCGATGAAGATGGTCCCCGCCTCCCGGGCCATCGGTCCCACCACCGGCCATCTGGCGATCTCCTCCTTGGCGATGAAGCAGGTGGAGAAGAGGGTCCGGAGGACCATGATGTCGAGCCATGAGGTGTGGTTCGCCACGATCAGGAAGGCGGTGGAGGCGGGACGCTCCCCGGACGGGCGGAGCTCGATTCCGAGGATCCCGAGGAAGGTCTCGAACCATCGGGACAGCGGGTCCTTCCGGGACGGGTCGGGGGCCTTGTCGAGGGAGAAGATGCTGCGGATGTGCCAGAGGGAGCGGAGAACCCGGGCGGCCCGGACGGGAACGGGGGTGGCTTCGGGAGAGGCGGTGAGCCCGGAGGCGCCCTCACGGGGAGTTGCGGTCATCTTTTCTCCTTGCGGATCGGGGTCCGGAATAGGTAAAAGCCCTTATCCTCTTGTCGGATCCTGGTCCTCCCGGGTCAAGGGTCAGTATTCCAGGGTCACCCCGGACTCCACCCCGAAGTAGCTCGTGATGGAGGAGGGTTCCAGAAACTGCTTGTTTCCCGCCGACAGGGTGTTTGTGGACTGGGTGAAGGCCCAGTAGCTGTAGTTTCCCGTCAGATAGACCCCCACGTGCGGCGTGAAGAGATAGCGGACTCCCGCCAGGCCGTGGAGGTTCCAGACCGACCCCAGGTTGTAGGTGCCGGCGGGGATGGGCTCGCTTCCCGAGGGGGTGGCGGTCATGGAGGGGGACAGTCCGGAGCGGTATCCCCCTTCCTCGTAAAAGGTCCACCCCGTTCCGGGGATCGGGTTCTGGTTGTAGAAGGCCCCTCCCAGATAGGGGATCTGGTAGTTTTCCTCGTATCCCCCCGAGGAGGCCGGGGTCATCCAGATCTGCTGGTGGTAGCCCCAGGAGGCCCAGAACCCCAGGGCGTCGAAGGGGGTGTTCAGGACCAGGACTCCCAGATGCACCGCTCCCTGGAAGACCGTTTCGGCCATGGGGATCTGGAGGGGGGATCCCGAAAAGAGGTCGGCGCCGGTGTAGCGTCCCGAATAGGATCCCATGTAGGAGAGATCGCTCCCCAGGATCACCGGGCCCCAGTAGGAGACGGTGCGGAGGTGCCCCTCGAGGAGGCCGGCATTGTCCTTGTCTCCCGCCGTCTCCCGGTAGTACCAGTCCTGGGTTCCGATCCCCAGGTCGAGCTCGTCGGGGACGGTCGCGGGATTGTCGGAAATCAGCGCAGGAGTAGCCGCCCCGGCCGGGAGCGGATGGCCCGCGAAAAGAAGGGCGGCGGCGAAAAGCCCCGCCGCGAGGAACCCGGCGGATCCCCTGCCCGACCGGAAGGACAGCGGAAGCCCTCTAGCGGCCATGGGGCGGATCCTCCTGTTTTTGGGGGGCCAGGATCTCCCGGAGGGTCGCCACCAGTCCTTCGCACTCCTCCTCCGTTCCCACCGTGATCCTCAGGTACCCGGAAATCCGCGGCCGGTCGAAATGACGGACCAGGAACCCCCTCTCCCGGAGCGCTCCCAGAAGACTTCGGGCGGGCCGTTCCGGATGGGTGGCGAACAGGAAGTTGGCGGCGGAGGGAAGGACGGAAAAGCCCAGGGAGACGAGCTCCCGAAAGAGCCGCTCCCGGCTTCGGACGATCCGGTCCCGCGTCTCCTCGAAGTATCTCCGGTCGGCCATGGCCGCGGCACCTCCCGCGATGGCGAGGCGGTCGAGGGGATAGCTGTTGAAGCTGTTCCGGACCCGCTCCAGGGCCTCCACCAGATCCGGATGGCCCACGGCGAAGCCCAGCCGGAGACCGGCCAGGGAGCGGGACTTGGAGAGGGTCTGCACCACCAGGAGATTGGAATGGCGCCGGGTGAGCGGTATCGCGCTCTTTCCCCCGAAGTCGACGTAGGCCTCGTCGACCACCAGGACCGAATCGGCGTTTTGTCGGGCAAGCCATTCGATTTTGTCCAGGGAGAGAAGACAGCCGGTGGGAGCGTTCGGGTTCGGAAAAATCACTCCCCCGTTCGGGACGGCGTAGTCCTCCACCCGGATCTCGAAGCGCTCCGTGAGGGGGACGGTCCGGTAGTCGATGCCGTACAGGCCGCAGTAGACCGGGTAGAAGCTGTAGGTGACGTCGGGAAAGAGAAGGGGACGGTCATGTTTCAGAAGGGCGCAGAAGGCATGGGCCAGAACCTCGTCGGAGCCGTTTCCGGCGAAGACGGAGGAGACCGGAACCCCGTGGGCTTCGGAAACGGCCGATTTGAAGAGAAGGGCGTCGGGATCGGGATAGAGCCGGAGAGCGGCCGAGACCTCCCGGGCGATCGCCTCCAGGACCCGGGGAGACGGGGGGTAGGGATTTTCGTTGGTGTTGAGCTTGACGTACCGGCCGGTCTTCGGCTGTTCTCCCGGCACGTAGGGGGTCAGACCCCGGGCGGTCTCGCTCCAGAATCGCTGCCGTTCGTCCAAGGACTCCGCTCCTCGTTTCGTCCTGCCCCGACCGTCTGCGGACAAAGCTTTTGTCCGATGGCGAAGGCGTCCCCACAGAATCGCATGGTCGGAAAGACGATTTCAAGAGGGTTTGACCTCTGTCACAAATAGGGGTAGACTTCGAGCTGTTAAAAAAGTGGACATTTATCCTTTATGTTTTAGTAATCCTGAAAGTTTATTCTCGATTCGAAAGATCAGGACCGGCCATTTGTTCCGGCCCTGACGGACGATAGTCCATCGGGTTTCCGATTCGACGCCTCCCGGGCAGGGGGGCTTGCTTCCTGCATTCTTAACGACGAGAGTGAGCGATGAGACAGTTTGACCGATATGCGGTGAACGCCGGCGTCTCCTTTCGATCCCCCTCCCTGGGGCGGACTCCCGTCCGGGGGGCTCTTCGGGACCTTTCCCTTTCGGGCGGGCGGATCGCCGCTCCCCAGCCTGTTCCCCCCAACTCCTGGCTCAGCCTCGAGATCGAGCACCCCTCCCTGGGGCTCCTCCAGACCTCCGCCCGTGTCGTCCGTCCGGCCGACGAGGGCTTCGGCGTCCATTTCCTCTGGACCGACCGGAAAAGCCTCCAAGCCCTCCGGGACTTTCTCTCTCCCCTGGCCGGCCTCTCAGACGCGGAGCGGGAGGACTCCACCCTCCGGAAGATCTGGGGGACCCTGCTCCGGAACTCTCCCGACTCCCTCGTGAACACCATGATCAGCTGGTGCAACAGCACCTTTGCCCTGGAAGATGAGATGGCCGGGAAGGACGGGGAGGATTTCTACGAGGGGACGAGTCCCGCCATCCAAAAGGTCTACGAGAAGATCCGGCTCTTCGCCCCCACTACCCTTCCGGTGCTTCTGGAGGGGGAGACCGGCACCGGCAAGGAGGTCTTCTCCCGGACGGTCCACCGGCTGAGCCAGAGCGCCGACGGTCCCTTCGTCCCGGTCAACTGCGGGGCGATTCCCCCGACCCTGGCGGAGAGCCTTCTGTTCGGCCATGAAAAGGGGAGCTTCACCGGGGCGAATGCCCGGCAGAAGGGGCATTTCGAGGAGGCGGCGGGGGGGACCCTCTTTCTCGACGAAATCGGGGATCTTCCGCTCCCGATCCAGGTCAAGATGCTTCGTGTCCTCCAGGAAAGGGCCTTCTCGCGGGTCGGCTCCCACGAGGAGATCCCCCTCTCCTGCCGGATCGTCGCGGCTTCCAACAAGGATCTGAAGCGCGAGGTCCGGGAGGGACGCTTCCGCCAGGATCTCTACTACCGGCTCGAGGGGGTCGCGGTGACCATTCCGCCCCTGCGGGAGAGGGCCGAGGACATTCTTCCCCTCGCGCGCTTCCTGGCCCGCAAAATTTCCCGGCGGATGGGTCTGATCGCGAAGGACTTCTCTCCGGCGGCCGAGCGGCTCATCGCCTCCCATCCCTGGACCGGAAACGTCCGGGAGCTGTCGAACGCGGTGCACCGGGCGGTGGTGGTCTCCCGCCACATCGAAATCCTTCCCGAGGACCTGACGGGGGGCCTTTCCTCGGAAAGGCCAGCGGGGGGAACGCTTCGCGAGCGGCGCGAACGCCACGAGCGAGAGGTTCTCTACGCCTGTCTCTCCCGGAACGGCGGGAACGTGGGGAAGGTCGCCGACGAGCTCGGCATCTCCCGACCCTCCGTCTACAACCTCATGCGCAAATACGCCCTCGACGGGGTCTGATTTCCCCTCCCTCAAACCCTTGTGTAAAAAGCAGGATCCTTCTACCGGGCGATCCGTTCCGCGAACCAGCGGGCGGTCCGCTCGAGTCCTTCCCGGAAATAGACCTTCGGTTCGTATCCCAGGACCGTCCGGGCCCTGGTGATATCCGCCAGGGAGGCCGCCGGATCCCCGGCCCGGGGCGGATTGTGTCGGATCTCCGGCCGGACCCCCAGGATCTCCGAGAGCGTGTTCACCAGGTCGAGAATGCTGTAGCTCGCGCCGCAGCCCACATTGTAGGCCTCCCCCACCCCCGACGGCGTCTCCATGGCCAGAAGATTCGCCGAAACCGCGTTCTCCACGAAGGTGAAGTCCCGCGACTGCTCCCCCGATCCGTTGATTGTCACCGGAGCGCCCGTGAGCATCGCCCGGATGAACCGGGGGATGACGGCGGCGTATTCGGAGTCCGGATCCTGATAGGGTCCGAAGATGTTGAAGTACCGGAGGGTCACCGTTTCGAGGCCGAAGGTTTTGGTGAAAATCTTTCCGAAAAATTCCTGGGAGAGCTTGCTCAGGGCGTAGGGGGAGAGGGGGGAGGGCATCAGGGTCTCGACCCGCGGCATTCCCGGAGTGTCGCCGTAGACGGAGGAGGAGCCGGCGATGACCACCCGCCGGACTCCCGCCTCCCGGGCCTTCCACAGGAGATTCAGGGTGCCGTTGACGTTCGCGGTCTGGGTCTCGAAGGGGTCGGCGATCGACCGGGGGACCGATCCCACCGCCGCCTGGTGGTAGACATGGGTCACCCCGGAGAGCGCGCTCTCCAGGATCTTCATGTCCCGGAGATCCCCCCGGACCACCTCGACCCGACCGGCAAGGTCGTCGAGGTTCCCGTCCTTCCCGGTCGAAAAATTGTCGAAAATCCGGACGCTCTCACCCTTTGCGACCAGGGTCCGGGCGATGTGGCTTCCGATGAAGCCCGCCCCCCCCGTGACCAGTATGGACATGGACTCCCCTAATTCAAGATTGTGGGTGTGGTGTTGTGGACCCTAAATCGCGTGTGCCATGGCCGGGACCGTCTTTCCGCCTCCCACGAGGTCGGCGTCGACCGGGGCCATCTCCGCCCAGGCGAAGACGCGGGGATCGGCCGCCAGGAGGCAGGTCATATTGTGCGACAGAAGGAGGGACTTGAGAAGGTAGGGCGGGACGGGCTGTCCGTCGGCCTTCCACGACCCGTTACGACCCGTGCCCATCCGGAGCCATTTCACGGGGATTCCCCATTTTTTCTGGAAAGACTCCGTCTCCTCCTTCCCCAGAAAGCGCAGACATTCCGACTCGTAGTAGACGGCGTTCAGGACGAGAAGGCCTCTGGTGATCCGCCGGAGGCTCTCCAGCATCTCCCCCGTGGCGGGGTCGGACGAGAGGGCCAGGACGAGGTTCGTCGACCCCACCTCGGAGAGTGTCTCGAGAAAGAATCGGTCGAAGGAGGTTCCGGGCTCGGGAGAGAGAAATCGGATGGTCGTGGATGGTTTCATGGGCGTCGCTCCTTGACTTGGCCGGCTCCCGACAGGGGCCGGCGAAGATTCTCTATGCCGCAAAGAAATATGAATGCCGTCGCGTCAGGGGTGGAAATTTTCAAAGGGCCCGATTTGGCCCATCTCTTTCTGGACAGGTTAAAGCATTTGCCGTGCCAAAGATCGGCGGGAGGAAGCGGTTTTTCGGAGGAACTTCATTTAGTATTCGTATTCAAACATTATTTAAACTGAGAATATCGTCGGGATCGTTTTCGACTTCGGAAGGGGAGGCCAACGCATGGGAAATCCTTAAAGAAAGAGGTCTGTCAGGTTTTTTTACACGACCGGGACGAAAATATTTCAAGTATCTTGCAAGAAAGGATATTCTTGATTTCAATATTTTTGAGTCCCTTTTGGCTGTCTCTATATCTTTTGACAAAGGGCCTGGGGCGTCGATTCCGGAGACGGGAGGGAGTCGCCCCGGAATGAGGGCCGGAGAAGACGGGGCGGGTCGGGATCAAGTCCTTTGGGCAGAATCAGGCCGGAAAAACGTCAACCAGGGGAATTGACAGACCGGGGAAGAGGGGGAGGAAAGAACCTCCTCCCTCCGGAATCCGGCGGGGGAGGCGTATTTTCCGTCGGAGAGCCGAAAGAGCTGGACGGTTTCGGTGCCCGGGTCGACGATCCAGTACTCGGAGACCCCGGCGCGTTCGTAGAGGGAGAATTTCTCCACCCGGTCCCGTTCCGTTCCTTCGGAGAGGATCTTCGCCAGAAGGTCCGGAGCCCCCTCGATGTTCTTTTCCCCGACGATGGAAAGGCGTTCTCTCGAGACGTACACCAGATCCGGCTCCACCGCCCGGGGCGGATCGTGGAAGAGGATGACGTCGGTGGGGGCGGAAAACACTTATCCAATCCCTGGATTCATTCTGTCCCGGAGCAGGGCTTTTTGCCAGTCTCCGCCCGGCCCGGAGTCGGGACCCCGCCCTGATGGACGTGCAGAAAAAATGACCGGGGTCGACGCTTTTCTCCGGGATGATTCGCACACGGGAGTCCTCGGAGAAGATGCGGTCGAAGAACGGATGGAGAAGTCCTCGAAAACGGTTGGGGGCAAAAGGCCGGGCTGGCCCTCCGGCAGGATCCGGAAGGCCCCCGGGACAGGATGTCAGAGGGAGACGATGGAGGGGTGGCTCGTGCCCTTGAAGACGTTCCGGGTGTCCACGATGAGGGGGACCGCTCCGAGGAGCTTTTTGTAGTCCACCTGGGTATGGTTGGTGATCACCACGGCGCAGTCGAAGCTCTTCAGGGACTCGGGCTTGGAGATGTCGACCGAGGAAAGCGTCTCCGCGCCCCATCTGAGAGTCGGAAAGTATGGGTCGGAATAGGAGAGTTTCGCCCCGGATTTTTCGAGCAAGGCCATGACATCGAGGGCCGGGGACTCCCGGAGGTCGTTGACGTCTTTTTTGTAGGCCACGCCGACCACGAGGATCTTCGCGTTCTTGAGGCACTTGGTCTGCTCGTTCAGGCCCCAGGCCACCCGGTTCACGACATGGTGGGGCATGGAGCCGTTGACCACGCCGGCGAGCTCGATGAAGCGGGCCTCGAAGCCGGTCTGCCGGGCCTTCCAGGAGAGGTAGTGGGGGTCGATGGGGATGCAGTGGCCCCCGAGTCCCGGTCCCGGATAGAAGGGCATGAATCCGAAGGGCTTGGTCGCCGCCGCC
>JAKBXW010000065.1 GCA_021840555.1 Nitrospirota bacterium | reverse complement strand
CTACCTGTCCTGGGCCTTCGAAAGGGCCGGACACGACCTTCCGGGACTGGCCCGGGCCCTGGGCATCAGCCTCCGGACCCTTTACCGGAAACTCGCCCCGATCCGGCAGACCGACGGGGAATCCTTCTGAGAGGGGGGATCTTGCGGGACCGATACGGTCCCGGGGGTTCTTTTACCGGGACAGCGAGAAGCCCGAAGTGGCTGGCGAGATGAGGGGGGCAAGTTGCAAAGGAAAAACGGACTCCCCGCGGATCGCACTCCTCCCTCCGCCATCCCCGGGAATCCGGCCGCAGGCCAGGAAGAGAGCCATCCATGACAGGCAGGCCAAGGGGAACCCCCTCAAGGCAAAGGATGAATGTCGTGGGTCCGGGACCCGTTTCCGGAGGGCGGAAGAGATGATCTCCCTTCAGGAACGGTCGACGAGATCCGACAGATAGCCGGGGGCCCGCCGGACCCAGTCGATCACGAAGTCGATCGCAAAGAGAACATCCTCCCGGGACAGCTCCGGATAGCACTCCGTCACGATCCGGTCGATCGAATATCCTTTCTTGAAAAGCTCCAGAAAGACCGTCACGGGGATCTGGGTCCCGTCGA
Organism: Nitrospirota bacterium; assembly: GCA_021840555.1. Taxonomy (GTDB): domain Bacteria; phylum Nitrospirota; class Leptospirillia; order Leptospirillales; family Leptospirillaceae; genus UBA4572. Next base: position 9,818 of record JAKBXW010000065.1, on the reverse strand, counting down.
GGCAGGGAAGCCCCCGGGCCACCCGGGGATTCATCCGGACCTGGCGTATTTTTCGGGAGGGGGTGGGAGAAGCGGCCTGAGCCTCCCTCCCCTCCCCTTCCCCCTTGTGCATGGGAAGCTCCATCCTGTCTCCTTTCACTCTCAGCTGGCTCAATCCGTCAAGGATGATTCAAAGAACGGGTCTCCCGCTCCTCCCACGATCGCGTAGGGATTGACCGAGAGCCGTCCGGCCCGTTTTCGCGCGATCGCCCACCGGTAGAACCTTTCGGTCCGGAGGGCCGCGGCCTCGATGCTGTAGCGCTCATGATACACCCTCCGGATCCGGTCGAGGTCGGGGCAGTCGAGATCGGGACGCAGCGCCCGCTCCACCGCCGTCCGGCAGAGCTCCGGAAACCGCCAGGGATCCGTCAGCTCCCCCCAATCCGCCCAGGACACGGCTTCCGGGAGCCCCCCCTGCCGGAAACCCACCACAGGAACGCCAAAGTAGAGGGATTCCAGGGCCACCAGGGAAAAAGCCTCCCGGAAGGAGGAAATGACCGTCACCGCCGCACGGCGGTAGAAGGGAACAGGGTTGCACCATCCCGGAAGATGGATCCGGCCCCGGATTTCGCCAAAACGCGGATCCGCCAGACGTCTCTCGATATTGGGCCGGAGCGGGCCCTCCCCCAGGAGGATCAGGTGGAGGGAGGGATGGCGCACCAGATGGGGACGCAGTCCTTCCAGAAGGGGAAGCTGCCCCTTGTCCCGCTGGAAGGTCCCGATCTTGAGAATGATGCGGGCCCCCTCCGGGATTTCCGGGACGACCGAAGGGGAAGGCCCCTTTCCCTCCCCCGGCTCCGGAATCCCCCTTGGGAGGGCGACCACCTTCCAGAACGGGATGCTGCGCTCGATGTATCCGAAACGGGCGATGTCGCTCACCGCCACGAGAAAATCGCAGAAGTGACGGTAGGGAATCATTCTCCTGGGGGGATTCAGAAGATGGCGCTGGCGAACGACCACCGGACGTCTCCGTCCCAGCGAGAGGGCGGCGAACCATCCCACCACGCTGTCGATGTAGCTCGTCGTCACCAGGATGTCCACCTTGTTCCGGAGAAGATATTCCCGGACGATCCGGAAGGAAGCGAGGTCGAAGTTCGAGCGGAAGGGGACGGAAAGTCCGAACCCCTTGCTTTCGGCCACTCTCAACAGAAACGTCCCGGGGCGGGCCGCGATCACATAGCGATGGCCCCGCTTCGCGAAGGCCACCGCTTCGTGAAAGTGGTCCTTTTCCTGGCCCCCCTGCCCCATGGTGCAGTCGAGATGAAGGATGGAAAGAGGAGCGTTCACGGAGCGTCTCCTCCGCGCAGCCCCATCCGGTAGGACAGGAGTGTCAGGTAAAATCGGAGGATTCCCATTCGTCCGGAGACCGGGCGGCAGGCCATCCGGAAGGGGTCCGGCCGGCCCCCGAACCGGTAGCGCCGGACGGTCCGGGCCGCCCGGTACCCCGCCTCCCGGACCATCGCCGGGTGATTGTCCCCGAAGGATCCATAAGGGTAGCAGAAGGTCGTGACGGGGCAGGAAAGCTCCTGTGAAAGCCGCTCGCGGCTCTCACGGATCTCCCGCCGGGCCAGGCGGTCAGGAATTTTGACAAGATCCGGATGGGTGAGTGTGTGGGATCCCGCCTCGAAGCCGCGAGCGACGAGATCCCGGGCCATGGAGGCCTCCATCAGGGGATGGCCCGCCCAGAGGGGATCCCCGGTCCAGTCGACCCTTTGTCCCATCCGTTCGGCCACGAAGTAGATCGTCGCGACAAAGCCATAGCGCTCCAGGATCGGCGCGGCATAAACATAGTTATCCTCGTAGCCGTCGTCGAAGGTCAGGGCGATCAAATCCTCCCTCGCCCCCTCCTCCCATCCGGTGAGGGCCCGGTCGAGCGAGGTCCCGAGAAACCCCAGTCGTCGAAGAATCGCCATCTGCGCCTCAAACTGCTCCGGGGTGACGCCGGTCCGGGGATCGGCATCGGGAGAGACCCGGTGATAGTAGAGGACCGGAACCCGGAAGGCGGCCGTCACCGGAGCACCCTCTCCACCCGTTCGAAGACCTCCCGGACCGAAATCCGGGACAGGCAGTTCTCCTCTCCCATCGTGCACCCCACATGGGCGCAGGGGGAGCAGGCGACCCTGTGGAAAACCACCTCACGACGAGGGCTTGCGGTGGGTCCCCAGACGGCCGGAAGGGTCGATCCGAAGAGACCGACCAGGGGCACGTGGGCGGCATCGGCGATGTGGAGAGGGCCGCTGTCGGCTCCCACGAAGACGGTCGCGCGACGGATCAGGGCGTCGAGAAGACCGACCGGAGCCCCGATCAGGGGCACGATTCCCTTCCCAGCCGTTCCGGAAAGAACCGACTCCACCAGGGTCCGCTCCGTCTCCGTGCCCGCTACCAGCGCGCCTCCTCCTGTCCTCGCCATCCAGAGTTCGGCGAGCCGCGCGAAGCGGTCCGGCGGCCAGCGCTTGAACCAGTGGCGCCCCCCCGGATGGAGGAAAAGAATCGGCCTTCCCTCCGGAAAGTTTTTTCCCAAAAAAGCCTCGGCCGGTTCCTTCCATCGGGGGTCAGGCGGATAGGCTTTTTCCCGGATACCCGAGACGGGAACTCCCATCTTCCCGAGAAGTCCTCCGAACTGGAGCGTCGCGTGATCCGGACCGTTGTTCAAGTCGACCGGAGAAAAGATCTCCCATGGATCCCCCCTTCTCCGGTCGGCGGGATTCCCCGCCGCGCCGGTCCGTTTCGCCCCCGAATGCCGCACGATGAACCGGGAGCGGTCGGAGACGGTCAGGTCGAGAAGAAGGTCCAGCTTCCGTTTTCTGAGCGCTTCCGCGAGGGAGAGAGTGCCGACAAGCCTTCGACCCCCTCCGGAAGAGGAGAGAGTCAGGACCTCGACCCCCGGGATCCGTTCAAGCGGGTAGGAGGTTCCGGCGTTGACGACCGCCGAGATCCGGGACCCTGGATCAAAGGCCTGGAGTTCCCGGATCAGGGGGACAAGCAGGATGACATCGCCCAGGTATCGTGTCCGGATCAGGCCGACGGAGAGACTCATCTCAGCTCCGGGGTGAGAAGGGAGGCGCATGAAGCGCCTCCCAGACCGTGTCGGGCCCGATCATTTTCATGCACTGGTTGTCGGGACAGACGGCGGCGAAGGACTGGCAGGGCTGGCAGGCCAGATCCGCCTTCACGAAACCTCCGAAGAAGGGCGCGTAGGAGACATGGTCTCCCGGACCGAAGAGCACCAGTGTCGGGGAGCCCACCGCCTGGGCGATATGGGCCGGCCCCGAATCGTTGGAAAGGGTACCCCGAGCCAGACGGAGGAGTCCCTTGAGGGTCCCCCAGGGAAGCTGGGTCCGGATATGAACACAGGACGGAAGAGATCCGAAGGAGGCGGCGAACGCCTCCTGCTGGGGACGGTCGGCCGATCCTCCGAGGCACAGGACATGGAGGCCTTCACCATCGAGGCGTCCTGCGATCTCCGCGAAGCGGTCGGCCGGCCAGTTTTTCGTCCGGGCGCCTGAGCCGCAGAAAAACACCCAGTACCTTCCCTCCGGGATCCCCTCCTCCCTGAGAATATCCCGGGCCGCGGAAAGATCCGGGTCGGAGACCGTCAGTCCGGGCGGATGAGCTCCTTCAAGCCGCCCGAGGCGGCTGACGAGATAGGGAATCCGGTCCCGCGTCAGGGCGAGCTGTACCGGAGGGCAGACGCTCTGGGTATAGACGAATCCGTCGATGCGACGGTGGACCCAGGTACTTTTGTCGACCAGTCCAAGTCGGCGGGTGGCGCCGGAAGAAAGGGCAATGATCCGCGAGCGCGGGCCCCGGGCGAAGAAGTCGATCACGAGGTCGTAGCGCTCCGCGCGTAGGTCCCGGAGAAAGAGAAAGTAACGAAAAAGGCCCCCGAAGGCGGAGCCCTTTTTTGATGGAAGAGAAAAGACCCGTTCGAGATCCGGCTCCTCCCGAAGGAGCGCGTCGTAGGGCGCGCGGGTCAGATAGTGGATCCGGGCGGAGGGATAAAGCTCCTTAAGAGCGGACAGTGCTCCCGTCGTGAGCACGACATCACCCAGGCTCCGGATGCCGACCAGGAGGATCTTCCTGACAGGGGCGGGCGAAGCGTTTTTCAGGGGCGGCCGTCTCCGGCGGCGGCCAGTGGCAGAGCCTCCTCCACCAGCATCACCGGAATGTCGTCCCTGACCGGATAGAGGAGACCGCATGCCTGACAGGCCAGGCCATCCGGATTGCTCCTGACGGTCAGGGACCCACGGCACTTCGGGCAGACCAGGATCGAAAGAAGAAAGGGATCGACACCCAAGGGAACCTCCTTGACGGGGCAAAAGTCGGGATTGTTTTCAAAATATGGTAAGAGCGGGACCTTTTGGAGAAGGATAGCATGATCCGGGATCCGAATACAGAGTGGAACGGGAAAATTCGGGCGCCTCGACGCATTCGCTGGATTCATGGGAACCCCCTCCGATGCCTCGTCCCTTTTGGCCTCATTTCAAAAGAGAATGCGCCGTCTCTCATCCTCGCGAGCTCCGAAAAAGGAATCGTCCTGAATATGTTGATCCTTCCCAGAAAAAGATATATTGTTTATATATATCCTTAAAAAGGAGGATCCATGGACAAGGCCAAAATTTTCTGGTCGGGAAAGTCCCAGGCAGTCCGGCTTCCAAAAAAGTACCGACTCGAAGCCAAGGAGGTTCAGATACGAAAAAGAGGCCATTGCCTCATTCTCGAACCGATCGGGACCGACTGGTCCTGGCTCGGCAGTCTGACAGGATCATTGGATGAAGACTTCGTACAAGCGGTCGAAGAACCCCTCCCATACGGAGAAAATCCGGAAAGGGACGATTTTTTCCGGTGAAATATCTCCTCGATGCCAATGCGGTGATCGCCCTGTTGAAAGGCCATGATACATTCCTGACGAATCTGCGTCGTCACAGTCCGGAGGATGTCGGGATCAGTTCGATCGTAAGCCACGAACTTTTATCCGGCGCCTTTAAAAGCCGCCGGGCCGCCAGTAATCTGAAGCTCGTCTCCAGATTGCCATTCGAAATCCTCCCTTTCGATCGGGACGACTCCCGGCGATCGGGCGAAATACGCGCGATCCTGTCCTCGAAAGGCCAGCCGATCGGACCATACGATCTCCTGATCGCCGGCCAGGCCCTGTCGAGGAATCTGATTCTCGTGACTCACAATACAGGCGAGTTCTCCCGAATCGACGGTCTCCGTCTCGAAGACTGGGAGATGCCGTGATCGCTTCGATGCTCCAGACGGAGATCGGGATGCGGATTAGATGCCGGGAGGGGGCCCATTCCTCGATGACGCGCTCTCCGGGACCGGACATTCCCCGGGAAAGAGTTGTTTTTTCCTGAAGCCCGGACCGGGAGAACGATCTTGGCGACAGGGCCAATGTCGAATCCGGCCTCCCCGATCCCACGAAAATTTCTCACGGAAACCCGGATCAGTCCTCCCGGAAATTCTCCGAACTCTCCAGGAAAGCCAGGAATCGCTCCACCCCCTCGGCGAAGGAGGCCACGTGAAGCGCGGGCGGGAAGTCCGAGACGGCTCCCTCTCCGACGATCCGGTATCCGGCTTTGCACCCTGCCGCCTCTCCCGCCAGGAGGTCCCGGTCGGCGTCCCCGATGACGACGCTAAGGGCGGGATCCCCAGAGAGGTCGGCCAGAGCCCGGAGGATCAGCTCCGGACCCGGCTTCCGGCAGCCGCAGAAGCGCCGGAAGCGGGAGAGGGCGGGGTCCGTCACGGGGGGCTCTCCCTCCGGAGGAAGATGAGGGCAGTAGTAGAGGCCCTGGAGGGTCGCCCCTTCCGCCGCCAGAAGCTCCATGATGCGGGCGTGGCTCTCCAGAACGAAGGACTCCGGAAAATACCCCCGGGCCACCCCGGACTGGTTCGTGACGAGCGCCACCGGGATTCCGCGCCGGTTCAGTTCCCGGACAGCCTCCGCCACCCCCGGCAGGAGGGCGATCTCCTCGAGGCGCGAAAGATAGGGGACGTCCCGGATCAGGGTTCCGTCCCGGTCGGCCAGAACGACCGGTCGTTTTTTCTTTCGACTCATTCCCAACCCTTTCCCTTCAAAAGACGGAGGATTTCGTCCCGAACCCTCTCCGGCTCGAGGCGCTCCATGCACCGGTGGTCGATCGGACATTCCCGGAGAAAGCACGGGGCGCAGGCGGTCGGAACCGACAGGACCCGGATCCCCGGACCCCTCTCCGGAGGCTTTGGGAGAACGGGACCGGTCGCCAGGGGGTCGGTGGGCCCGAAGAGGGCCACCCCGGGACGTCCGGCGGCCGCGCCGAGGTGCATCATCCCGGAGTCGTTGGTCACGAGGGCCTCGCAGAAGGAAAGAAGCGCGGCGCTCTGCTCGAGCGTCAGCTCCCCGGCCACCGAGTGCAGGCGCGGATGGGGAAGGCGGCGAAGGATATCCAGCGCCAGGGGCCGGTCCGCTGTTCCCGAAAAAAGAACGGCATGAAGGCCCGGATCCTCCCGCAAAAGCGCGTCGAGAAGGCGGACGAAATGATGCGCGGGCCAGGTCTTGGCCCGTCCGTAGAAGGCTCCCGGATTGACCGCCAGAACCCGCTCCCCCTCCGGGACCAGGGACCGGAGCCTGACCCTTGCCTCCTCGATCGCCGCATCGGGAAAAGTGAATCGTGGAGTCTCGAAGCGCGTGGCGGGGTCGAGCGCCTGAAAGAGGCGTTCGTAATAGGTGGACTGGTGGAGATGGCGCTCCTTCCACTCCCGGTAGTCGAGGGAGTCGGTCAGCAGAAGGGAGCGGCCTTCGGAGGCAAATCCGATCCGGCGCTCCGAGAGGAAAACGGACTCCCAGGCGCTCCGGAAGGAGCGGGGCAGGACCACCGCCGCATCGAAGCGGAGACCCGGGAAAAGGCGGGGAGGGTCGATCACCGCGTCGACCGCTCCGGAGAGACGGTAGACCCCGGCCGTGGCCGGAGGAGCCCCCACCGTCACCGAAATCCCGGGATGAATTTTCTTGAATCCCTGCAGGGCGCCCAGCGAAAGGACGGCGTCTCCGATCCAGTTGAGCCCCCGGAGATAGACGGTTGCACAGGCCTTCCGCCCCTCCGTCATTTCGATTCCATCCCCGAGCGTCCGATGAGACGGATGACGGACTCCATCGCCAGGGCCGGCGTCAGGCTCACCTGGCAGGTCATGTGGGCGCAGCTCTTCCTGAAGTCCCCGCAGGGGGAGCAGGCGACCGGCTCCCGGAGGACGATGTTGGACTTTGGATCTCCCCAGGGTCCGGTCCGGCCGGGATCGGAGGAACCGTAGAAGGAGAGGGTCGGAACCCCGACCAGGGCCGCCATGTGAAGGGGACCGGAGTCGTTCCCGATGAAGAGCATCGCCCGGGAGAGAAAGTGTGGCAGGAGATCGAGGGGTATCCTTCCCGCCAGGACGGGGACGGAGACGCCTGCGCGCGATGCGATCTCGGAGAGGAGCGGCGCCTCCTTCCGGTCTCCCAGGAGAATGGGACGGGGAAGACCCTTCCGGACAAACGTCCGGATCAGCTCGGAGAAATAGGTCGAGGGCCAGCGCTTGCTGTCCCGCCGCGCCCCGGGATGAAGGGCGACGAAGGGGGTTCCCGGAAGGATCCCGCATTCGAGCAGAAGGCGGTCGACCGTCTCCTCGTCGGCCGGACCGTAGCGGAGGGGAACCGGAGGAACCTTCCGCCCCTCCTCCGCGCCCAGCGCCCCGAGAAAGAGGAGATTCCGGGGGACGGCGTGGTAGGGAGCCCCGGGCCCTTCGGGAATACGAACCGTGCGGTCGTAGAGGAGGGTCGCCCCCTCCCGGGCGCTGTCGAATCCGATCACCGTCCCCGACCGGCCGGCCCTTTGGGCCATACGGGCGAGAAGCGCCGAACGGAGAAGCCCCTGGGCGTCGAGGATGACGTCGTAGGGATGGGCCGCGAAACTCCGGGACAGCGCGCCCATCTTCCCGAAGAAGGCGGCACGCCCGAACTCCTGCCGGGGGAATTCCCAGACGTTCCGGATCCCGGGATAACGTCGGAGGAGAGGCACGAAGGGGCCGTTTGCCACCCAGTCCACCGATAGTCCCGGAAAGGCCGAGCGGAGGGCCTCCACAAGGGGAAGGGCGTGAAGGATGTCTCCGAGGGAGGAGGGTTTGACGATCAGGAGATTTTTAAGATCCGGGATCATCCCCTCCTTCGAAGCGGTCATGACCGACCCTCCCGAAGGAGGCGAGCCTGCCCCGCCAGACTCCCGGTTTTCATGATTTCCGAAAAGGCCGCCACCACCGCATCAGGGGTCAGCTCCGCCTGGCAGAGCGTTCCGATGGAGCACCGGCGCATCATGCAGGGCTGGCAGGAGAGTCCGGCCGAGACGACCCGTCCGGAGCGTCCCATCTCCTCTTCCCCGTCCGACCGTCTCCGGGGTCCGTAGGGCCCCAGGCGCACCGGATCGGTGGGTCCGAAGAGGGCCACTACCCGGGTCCCGGTCGCGGCGGCGAGATGCATGGGGCCGGAGTCCACGGCCAGGACGGCTTCGGAGGCGGCCATGGCAAAGGCCAGCTCGCGAAGCGTGCCCTTTCCGAGGAAGTCGACGATCCCACCGGTAACCGAGGACGCGATCTCCTCCGCCACAGTCCGTTGCGCCTCTCCCCCTGCCCCCGCCACGACGATGCGGTATCCACTCCGGGCGATCGCGCCTGCGACCCGGGCCCAGGAGGCGGCGGACCAGTTCCGGGTGTCCCAGCTGGCGAAGGGATGGAGCAGGATATAGGGGTCCGGACCGACAAGGTCCCGGACATGTCGCCGCTCTTCCTCGGAAAAAGCAAGAAATAGGGGCTCGGGCTCAACCTCCTGTCCCAGGAGGGACTGGACGACCAGGAGATGGCGCTCGACCAGGTGAAGCCCCTCTCGCGTGAGCGGGATCTGACGGGAGAAGAGGCCTGCGCCTTCCTTCATCCGGCCGTAGGTGGAGGGGGAACCCAGCTTGATCGCCCCTTTCGCCAGGAAGGTGGCGACCCCCGATTTCAGAAGCCCCTGGAAGTCCAGAACCGCCCCGTACCGCTCCCGCCGGACCGTCCGGACGAGATCCCCGAGAATTCCCAGAGCCTGTCCGTAGCGCCGCTCCTTCACCGCCGTCGAATAGTCCCCCCTCCGGAACAGAAAGACATGGCGGAGGGCCGGATGGCCGAGAAGAAGGTCCGAGCACCGGTCCTCGACCAGCCAGTCGATGGAAATGTCCGGACGGGCTTTCTTCAAAGCCAGAACGGACGGAAGGGTGAACACCACGTCTCCGATCCGTCCGAAGAGGACGACCAGAACGGAGCTTCCCCGAGGAAGAGGGGACAGTCCTGGGAGGGGGTTCCCGGCAGATTGGGAAAGATGCGAGGAGGTCAAGGCCGGACCGAAGCGCTCCTTCTGGGGTGTGTCGGTGTCGAGGGAGATCATGATCCGGTCATTTTACCACAGTGGAACAGGTGCAGAAGAACAGGAAGGACGATCGCCCTGAAAAATGTTTAAAAAATCATACTAAAGTTTGAATATTTTACTACTTAAGTACAATTTACAACATTTTTCATGTTTGCCATGCTTTCCATGGAACTTTTACAAGACGGTTTTCACTTTTTAGATCGATCAGTTCGCTTGAAGACTCTCTTAGGAAAAGCTCCTGACTCCATAAAGGAGAAGGGGGTCCGCCGAAGAAAAGTGAATTGCAAATCGAAATTCGGGAGGTGAAAGATGAATTCCCCAGGTAAATTCACTTGGGTGATCCCCCACCTCTGGTGGGGGACTCACA
>JAKBXW010000064.1 GCA_021840555.1 Nitrospirota bacterium | reverse complement strand
CGGACAATCTCGAGAATCGCCACGATCTTCCGGTGCTCTTCCGTCAGAGGACCCAGGCAATCCTCGATCCGGGGAAACAGGGATCGTTGAATGCGTCTCCAGATAGGGGAAAATTCCATCGGACCTCTCAGGATTCAAAGAAGGAAATGATGGAATTATTATACACGACAAATACTTAAAAGTATTCACAATAAATTCAGGGGGGCCTGGAGTTTTGCAAGACCCTCTACATTTAGTGGATTCCATGGAGAAAAGCGCTCGGAAATGCGTTGCATTCAAATAATTCCACACCTCAATCGCCGCAGATTTATTTATAAATATCTGTGGTTGCGTGATTGGCGGAGATTAACGCCCACCTGAGTAGTTACTTTCATGATTCATCATTGACTTAACATAAACGCTTGTCTGAAAATCGGGTTTTTTACCGGATTTTTGCGAAAGATGGGTTAAGCGAAAGGCGATTGCGCCCGCCAAAGCTCCGAGAAGGCATTCAACAAGGAGAATACGGACCATTGACGCTCCTTCAGGGTTTTCCGAAACGGGGCTCCTTATCGGTGGGCCTGTTTCCCCTTCCCCAAGGACCTCTGGCCGAAAAAACCAGGTCGTAGACCGCCGGAAGGACCAAAAGGGTCATGGCGGTGGAGCTGATCAGGCCGCCGACCACCACCGCCGCCAAGGGCCTCTGGATATTGGCTCCGGTTCCCGAGGAGAGAAGCAGGGGAAGTATTCCGATGGCCCCCACGAGCGCGGTCATCAAAACAGGCCGGATCCGGCGGAGGGCGGCTGACCGGATCGCTTCCCGGGGGAGCCGTCCCTTGTTTTCTTCTTCCATGGCAAAGGAAAGGAGAAGAACCCCATTCTGGATGGCCACGCCAAAAAGGGCAATGAATCCCACCGAGGCGGGGATGCTCAGGTACTCCCCGAAGGACTTGAGGGCGACCACCCCCCCCACCAGGGAAAAGGGAATGTTGAGAAGAATGAGAAGGGTATAGCCGATCGATCCGAAGTTCCACATGAGCAGGAGAAAGATTCCGAGAAGGACCACCGGCACCAGGATGCGGAGGCGGGAGAGGGTCAGGTTGGTATTCTCGAACTCACCTCCAACCGACAGATGGAGGCCCAGGGGCGGCGGAAGCCGGGTGTCGACCAGTCGTTCCACATCCGCCACCACATGGCTCGTGGCCCGGTCCCCGATGTTGAACTGGACCATGATCAGACGGCTTCCCCCTTCATGATAGATCCGGAAGGGACCGGTCTCCTCCGAAAAACGGGCGAGCTGGCCCAGGGGAACGGTGACCCCCCGGGGCGTGGTCAGAAGGATGGTCTTCATCCGGGCGATCGAATTCCGGATCTCCCGGGGGAAGCGCACATGAAGATGGATCCGTCGAATCCCCTTCAATATCGTCGTCGTCAGACCTTCGGGGCCGATCCCCATGCGGATGACCCGGAGCACGTCGGAGACATTGAGGCCATAGCGGCTGATGGCCTGCCGGTCGACCTGGATGTCGATGTAGGGCTGGCCCGTGATCCTCTGGACGGTCACGTCGCGGGTTCCCCGGACCTGCCGGATGAGCGAGGCCAGACGGCCCGAATAGGAGGTGAGAAGGGCAATGTCGTCCGCATAAACCTTGAATGCCACCTGGGCCTTTGCCCCCGAGACCATCTCGTCGATCCGCTCCTCGATGGGCTGGCTGAAGTCAAACGAGACGGCGGGGAGGGTCGCGTTGAGGCGCCGGCTCATCTCGGTCACCAAGCCTTTCTTGGTCATTTTTTTTGGCCAGAATTTCCTGTCCTTGAGACGGACATAGATTTCCATGTGGCTCGTCACGTCGGTGTCCGTCCCGGACTGGGCCCGCCCGATCCGGGACTGCGTCAGAAGGACCTCCGGATAGCTCCGGACGATCCGGTCGACGACCCGGCTGGCCTCTGTTGTTTCCGACAGGGAGGCCGACGGCCAGAGGTCGGCGATGATCAGCACCGACCCTTCGTCCAGGACAGGTATGAACTCCGTTCCGGTCCGGACCAGAAGGAGGGCGGCCAGCGTGATGGCCGCCACCCCTGAAACAAGAACCCAGGCCCTGTGTGCTAGGATCCAGTTCAGAACGGGGGCATAGATTCTTTCGAGGACCCGGGTCAGACGTTCGCCCCGGGATGAGTGGGACTTCGAGGGATCAAGCGACATCAAGGAGGGGATGAAGGTCAGGGCCACGACCAGTGAGAGAAGGAGCGCCACAATGATCGAGGTGCCCATGGGGGCGAACATCTTGCCGGGCATCCCGGGAAGAAGGAGGATCGGCAAAAAGACAATGACGATGATCATGATGGCGAAGAAGACGGGCCTCACGATTTCTCCGGCCGCAAGGACAATCCGGTCCTCGCGTGAGATCTCCGGCATGAGGACCGAGATTCGCTCGATGTTTTCTGCCATGACGATCGAGGCATCCACCATCATGCCGATCCCGATGACCATTCCCCCCAGACTCATGAGATCGGCCGTGAGATGGATCCCCCGCATCACGAGGAAGGTCAGGAGAATAGAAAGGGGAAGGCCCGCCGCCACAACAAAGGAGGCCCAGAACCGTCCCAGAAAAAGCCCCAGGACGAGAATGACCAGGACCCCCCCCTCCAGCAGGGAATGGAAGACCGTGCGGAAGGCATTCCGGATAAGGGGGCCTTCATCATAATAGGGGACGACCCGAATGCCGGGCGGGAGGAGGTTGCGATTGATTTCCGCGACCTTTTCCTCAACCCGGGAGAGGGTCCTGAGGGCATTCTCCCCCCGAAGCATGACAACCGTCCCCTTCACGACCTCCCGCTCGTCAAGAAGGGCATTTCCGCGCCGGACCTCCGGCATGACCTCGACATCGGCCACATCCCGGACCAGGACCGGAACCCCCTTGCGCTCGGCCACCACGATCGATTCGATATCGCTCTGTCCCCCGATCCGGCCCAGGCCCCGGATGAGATAGTACTCCCCTCCCCGGTCGAGATAGCCCCCTCCCACATTCTCGTTATTGCTGGCCAGGGCCCGGGTCACATCCTGGAGCGACAGATGAAATCCGTCCAGTCTGTAAGGGTCGACAACCACATAGTAGGACTTGACATACCCCCCGTAGGAGAGGACGGAGGCGACCCCCCGGGTGGAGAGGAGCGCCCTTTTCACGGTCCAGTCCTGGAGGGTTCGAAGCCTCATGAGGTCGTCGGAGCCTGACAGGGTGTAGCGGAAGATGTTGCCGGTGGGGGTGGAGACAGCCCCCATGATCGGTTGGGCCCCGGGCGGAAGAAGCCCCTGGAGGGTTCCCAGACGCTCGGCCACCATCGTCCGGGCCCGATAGACCTCGCTTGAGGTGTTGAAGACAACCGTCACGGCCGACAGGCCGAAGAGCGTTTTGGATCGGATCCTCCTGACCCCCGGAAGCCCGTTCATGGCCGTTTCGATGGTATAGGTAATCTGCTGCTCGACCTCCAGGGGGGAGAATCCGGGAGCCTCTGTCAGGATCGTCACCGACACGGGAGAAACGTCGGGAAAGGCATCCACGGAAACACGGAAGACGGAATAGACTCCCCCGGCGGCAAGGAGAGCAAAGAGCATGAGGATGACAAGGCGGCGATAAAGGAGCCAGCTGAAAAATGTCTTTGCCACGGTCGGCTACTTCCGTCGTTCGAACTGGGCCTTGACCCAGAAACCGTTTCGAACGACGAGTCGGTCCCCCGGCCTAAGCCCCGAAGTCACGGGAACGAGTCCCCCTTCCGACGTTCCGATACGAACCCTCCGGACAGCAAAAAGATCTTTCCCTTCCTGGAGGAAGACGACCTGATGGCCCTCGGCCAGGAAGACCGCCTCCTTCGGGATCCAGAGCCGCTTTCCTCCGGCCGGAACAAGGATACGGATCGGAAGGAACATTCCCGGACGAAGCCGCAGGGGTCTGTTGAAAAAGATCCCGCGGACGGTGACGGTCCGGGTCTTCTGATCGGTTACGGGGCTGATGTAGACCACACGTCCGGAGAGAACTTCTCCGGTATCGGAAAGCCGGACCTTCATCGTCTGACCCAGATTCAAAAAAGGGACGTCCTGCTGGTAGACCTGGGCATTGATCCGGACCCAGTCGAGGTTCGCAATCACGAAAAGCCGGTCACCGGAATTGACCGACTGGCCGGAAACGGCCATTTTGTTCAGAACATAGCCTGAAATGGGCGACCGAATCTTGAGGTTTCTGTGAACGATGCCCGTTTTTTCGAGAAGGGAGATCTCCCGGTCGACCACCCCTAAGTTCCTGAGCCGGGCCAGGGCCGCCTCCCGGATCCCCGGAGAAAAAGGGCGGTTTCCGGCGCTCCGGTCGGTGATTTTCCCGAGGCGGAGCGCCTGGAGGTATTCCTGCTGGGCCTCGATATAGTCCGGCGAAAATACCGTGACCAGAACCTGCCCTTTGGCCACCAGGTCCCCCGTATCGGCGTAGACGCGGCGAATATAGCCGAATATCGCGCGACGATGGATCGAACGTGGGCTCACATACCGCATCCGGTCATCGATCATGGCGACCACCCCATTGGTCCGGATCACACGGAACCCCTTGCCGGCGGTGATAACCCGGCTTTCGATCCCCAGCGTCCGGACAACATCCGGGGGGATACGGATCTGTCCGGGAAGGGCCCATGCCCGGGAGGCCGTCAGGACCAGGCAAAAGAGAAGCAGGAGAAAGGTTCTCCGGGAGAGGTGTGCTGCCACTTAGACCACTCCCTGAAGGGATCGGGGAGGGGAGTCTTTCCGGCACCGGAGAACCTTCCAGATCGAGTAAACCAGGACCGGAATGGCCACTCCTGCCATGATGATGCCGATCATCCAGTTTTCAAGGTCGATCTCCCTCTCGTAAAGATGAAGTCCTTCCTGGAGAAGTCCCCCGACCACGAAAACGACGCCGCCTCCCAGAAGTGTCAGACTTCCGGTCCGGAGTCCGATGGCGGCGATTTCGTGATCGTCGAACTTGCGGGTGGTCTTGAGCGAGGCACCGAAGAGTCCGCCCAGAATCATGAGCATGGCGGTGGTCCCCAGCCCGAACAGGAATCCCGGCAAAAAGCCGAGCCAGGGAGATCCCATCTGGGGAGCGGCCACCGTATAGACGAACATGGCGAAGGGACCGACCCCGAAGCCGGCCACAAAGCCATGGATCATCGCCCATCGGGCCGGGAAGGGTTCGGGATCCCCGGAAGGAGAAGCCGCAAGGGTCTCTGACTTGTGCTGGGGGCCGAAGAGCGCCGGGGAACGCTCCACCCCCTCGCTGGGTTCATGATGGTGTCCCAGCAGGTGGAAATGAAGATAGCGGCCCTTCTGGCCCTCGAAGGCCAGGATTTTCACCTCCCGGCCGGCGACCCGGGCCGAAACGATCGAGACCTTCTCCTCGTCGAAGTTGAGGGTTCCGGTCCGCCTGAGTTCGGTCTCCATGCTCTTTTTTTCGACGGTCATCACACTCACCCACCCGGCCTGCCTCTGAACTTCTGTCAGGCGGACTTCCTTCTCCCCTTCCCCTGAAGGCGGAGAAGCGGCCAGAACGCTGCCGGGGCCCGCCGCCGAAAAAAGCAGAAGAATCGCCATTCCCTCAAAAAGAGACTTTCGCATTCGCGCATTCCTTGCCTTGGCTTCCGGAATCCGGAAGCATGATTGTCCCCGGTCAGTCGGGCGAAAAAGGCTCACGATTTGCCAGGCCTGTTGTCAATCGACAGAGGGGAGCCGACGGCCGCTTCGAGGTTGCTTAAGGCCTGATAGTAGGCGATCAGGCTCTGGTAACGGTTGTACTGGGCCTGGCGGTAAGCCTGGACGGCACTGATCAGATAGAGGAAATCGTTTTTCTGGTTCTCATAACCGGTGAGGGCCAGCTCAAAGGCAAGCCGGGACTGGGGCAGGATCTCGTCGGCATTCATCCGGAACTGCCGGTAGACCAGCTCGACCTGGGCATAGAGATTGTCCACTGCAAGCCGGACCTGGGCCGCCTGCCACTGGTATTGCCAGTCGGCAGCCCTCAGCATTTCCTTCTGGGAGTCGTACTGGAGATTCTGTTTGATCGGGGCAAAGACCGGCACGTTGATCTGGACTCCCACATACCAGCAGTTGAGACCGGAAAATCCGTAACAGGACTCCCCGCCTTCGGAGCCGGTCAGCTGGTAGTCGGGCATGAATCCCAGCTTGGCCAGGGTCAGCTGGTGACGGCTCAGGTCGACGGAGGCCCGGGCGGAGAGAAGGTCCGGACGGTTCTCGAGGGCCCGTCCTTCAAGGTCGGCCATTGTGTAGGGAATCGGGGCCGGATCGGAAAGACTCTCGATGCGTGTCGACCGGTCCATCGGAAGCCCCAGAAGCATGTTGAGCTGCTTTTGGGCCACCGAGAGCTGATACTTGGCGGTCAGCCTGTCCAGACGGGCCTGGGACAGAGCGACGCGGGCATTGACAACGTCAAGGATCTGGACCGATCCCACCGACAGTTTGGCCTTGGTGATCTCAAGGACCCGAAGGAGCCAGGTCTGGAGCTGCCGGTTCAGCCGGAGAGTCTCCTGGGAAAGGAGCCACTGGTAGCAGGAGAGTTCCGTCTGGTTGCGGAGCTGGACACGCTGGACACGATAGGTCTGGTAGGCGATATTCGTGTTGTCCTTGTTGACCTTGTAGCCGTAGAGGGCCTTCCCGGGAAAGAGGAAGGACTGGACAATGGCCCAGTTGCTTCCGTTGGGGTAATAAAGGCCCTGGTTCTGGACCCCGATCGGAGTTCCTGATCCATTGGTCACAACACTCTGGACATTTCCCTGTTCCCCTCCCCCGTATTCCCACTGGATCAGCGGATCGGCAGGCGCCAGGGCGGTTTTTTCGAGGTCTTTTGTCCCAAGCCAGGATCTCTGGTAAGAGAGGATGTTGGGATTCTTCTCAAGGGCGATCCGGACGGCCTGTTCGACCGAAAGGGGCGGATCGGGAGTTTGACCCCCAGGGGAATTCTTCCCGGAATCGGGGGAGCGGGAGAGAGTCGTGGAGGAGGCCAGGGCCTGATCCGGCAGAATGTCTGCCAGGCCTGGCAAGACGAAAGCGATCCAGAGAGCCCCGAGCCAGAATCCCCATGATTTTTTGACTTCCCGTTGCATCTTGTGTTCGGCGGCTATCACCCTTGTGCCTCCAATGTCATTCAGCTATAAAACATTCGGAATACGCCTGCTGCTCGTGAAGATAGGCCCGCACGGCCGGCTCGGTGGTAGCCGCGCATCCAGCCAGAGTCAAAACCAGAATTCCCGCCCCCCAAAGCCGGACCCCTTTTGCCCGTTCCCTCATGATACGCACTCCTTCCCTATTCCGGTGCTGTCCGACCGGGAGGGATTCCTCGACCGACGAATTCCTCCCCCCGCAACAGCAATATAAAGTTCAATTGGACTCCCGGAATGCACGCCTTACGGAATCAGGCGTCCCAAAGCCCCCGGAGCCGACAGAAACTCGAAAAAACCCTTCAGAACTTCCCGGAGCCCGATTACGATTCTTTCCATCATCAAATTTCGCATTTTCTCTTCTCCTTTCCCGCCGATGCGCAGAAAATCACCTCCATTAGACGGCATTGCCTATCTATGGCAAAAGGCGCACGGCAGGATTCCGTTTTTGCGTTTCAGCGATTTGAATTTTTCTGAGAATGGAAGGGGTACGGAAGAAAAAAGGCGAAATTCGGGGAAGCGGAACACAATACCGGTCTCAGATCCTCATCCCGAAGCCTCCTTTACGTCCGCCCCCCGACTGGGGCCGTCGTCCATGCGATTCTCCTTGCTTACCGGGCGGTCGCCGTCGCGAGCCGGAAACGGTCCGCCGCCTGATTGTCCTCGGGTCTCCTTCGAGCCCGATCACTTGAGGTAGCGCTTCACCACCTCGACCACGTCCTCGACCGCCCGCTCGCGATCGAGAGCCGAAACCTCCGCTCCAGCCAGAATATGCTCCCGGATGTGGCCTTCGATCAGTTCGCACATGAGACCGTTCAGCGCTCCCCGGGCGGAGGCCACGGTCTGGAGGATCAGCGACACGTCTTCACTCTCTCCGGTCGTTTGGGAGAGAAGCCGTTCCAATGCCTCGACCTGACCGCCGATCTTCCGGACTCTTTCCAGAAGCTTCTTCTGGTCTTTCACCGTATGCAATTCTTGTCCTCGTCCTCGGTCTCCATGAAAGGCAATATATACTCCCTCTCCCTATCTGTCAACCCCCTGGAATTATCTCCCGGACGACTGTCCGGATCCCCGGGGAATGCCCTCCATCAAGCGGGCCTTTTCGCTTCAGCGGGTCGGTCCGCACCGGACGACCGCCTCCCCGAGAAACGGAATCGTCTGCCTGAGGGTCCCTTCAAGGTTACTTGCGATCATCTCCGCCTCTCTCATGGACAGATGGGGGTCCACCTCCAGATCGATCTCGCTGTAAATGCGGTGCCCCGACCAGCGGGCCCGGATCCGAGAAACCGAACGGACTCCCGGGGTTTTTACCGCGACCTCGCGGATCCGTCCGGGATGCTCTGGCTCGATCGCGTCGAGGAGCCTGAACCAGAGGGGGCGGACGGAACTCCCGGCGATGTACAGGATGACCAGTCCGATGGTCATCCCGACCAGAGGGTCCGCCAAGGGGTGTCCCATCGTGGAGCCGGCGACGCCGGCCAAGACCATGAGACTGGTCAGTCCGTCGATCCGCGAATGCTGACCGTCGGCGATCAGGGCTGCCGAGCCGATTCGTCGACCGGTGCCGATCCGGAGCTGGGCCACCGCCTCGTTTCCGACGAAGCCCACCAATGCGGCAGCGGCCACCCATCCCGGGTGGGACATCGGCTCGGGAGAAAAAAACCGCAGGGTGGATTCGTAGACCGCCGAACAGGCCGAAACGAACACGCCGAACACGACGATCATTCCGGCGATGTCTTCGGTTTTCCCGTAGCCGTAGGTAAACCGGGACGTCGTGCCGCGGCGGATCAGAGTGAAGGCGATCCAGAGGGGAATGCTCGTCAAGGCGTCGGCCAAGTTGTGCAGGGCGTCGGAAAGGAGCCCCACCGATCCCGACAGGGCGACGATCGAAAGCTGGAGGAATGCCGTGACGAACAGGCCGGCAAGGGAGATTTTGAGGGCCCGGATGCCCCGGGCGTCCTGCTCCATGGCGGCGTCCACCTCGACGGAATGATGCGAATGGCCCGCCATCCGGTGGAACCAGGTTTCGATCTTCGTCCGGCGAAAGGAATCCGGACCGTGATCGTGGTCATGGTCATGATCATGGGTGTTCATGAATGAGGGCTCCTTAGTTTTGATACTTTCCGGAGAAGAGGGAAAAATCCACCGGTGAATACAGGACTCTCCCAATCAATGGTAGACTAATGGGCTATGCTATGTAAAGTGGTGCATTTCGTGTGGGTGCACGTCAGATTTTTAAAACGGACCTAGAACTCCCTCTATGAGGATCTTTTCTGTTAGCATATATTGCTAATAGAAAGGAGGTCCCCCATGAACACATGGACTTCACTGCCTGAGCTGGAGCATCGTCGTCAGGAAATCCAAACCGAAATTTCGCAGCTTGGCCTCATGCGTCAAGGATCCCTCTCCGAATCCTATCGAAAGTGCGGAAAGCCCTCTTGCCATTGCGCCCGGGAGGACGGAGCCAAACATGGTCCCATTTACATCCTGACCCGAAAAGATGAACACCAGAAGACGGTGGCCCAAGCCATTCCTCCCGACTTTCTCGACATCACCCGAGACCAGATTCAGGAGTATCAGCGCTTTCGGGCTCTCTGTCGGGAGCTCGTCAATATCAACGATGCGATCTGCGCCTTGACCCTTCGTCACCATCGTGAAGTCTCGGCGGAAGAGAGGACGCAAACGGCGGAAAAAAAACCTCGAAAATCTCCTCGCCCCCCGGCTTGAAGAGGAACTCGCCTCCCTTCTCGGAAACGAGGCTGCGGGTCCCGTCGACCTCGAAGCCTTGGAGACGGCCTTCCGCGAGACGGCCCTCTCGGTCGCGGCCCGCATTTTGGAAGGCGTCCTGAACCGGGATCTCTCGGACGGGGAGCCTCGGGAGCGTCCCTGTTCCTGCGGGGCAACCGCCGGCCTCCGGGGACGGATCGAGAAGACCGTCCAGTCGATCCTAGGCCCTCTTGTCAATTACCAAATTAAATGAGACTGAAATCCTTCATGTTGAGAGTTTTTAACACATTATATGAGACTAAGATCGAAAAATATAACGAATTATTTGAGACCGGATAAAAAATGTGCAATTTAAATGAGACTGGAGGGTCTTGCAAAACTCCAAGCCCTCTGAATTTATATGGATACTTTTAAGTATTTGTCGTGTATAATAATTCCATCATTTCCTTCTTTGAATCCTGGGAGGTCCGATGGAATTTTCCCCTATCTGGAGACGCATTCAACGATCCCTGTTTCCCCGGATCGAGGATTGCCTGGGTCCTCTGACGGAAGAGCACCGGAAGATCGTGGCGATTCTCGAGATTGTCCG
>JAKBXW010000004.1 GCA_021840555.1 Nitrospirota bacterium | reverse complement strand
ATCTGGTGGGTCCTCCGTGTTGTCATTTGGCGATGAGCACACGGAAAAATTATACCTCACCAGATGCTTTTTTTTGCCCACACTTTCTCGTCAAGAGCCCTAATTCTTTACGCATAACCCCTGGCCTTAATTTGCGAGAAAACAGTACGCGGGCTCCGACGAAAGTCATGGTCGGCGTGAAGCTGCCCTAGACCTAAGCGAGATTGTTCCAAGGATTTGCGGCGAAAACCTACTCCGTGAATTCGAATCTCGAAAAGGCTTCCGGCTTCAAACAAATGCTCCCATTTTAAAAAAGGAGTTCCTGCCATATGGAATACTGACGGCCGACTTGTCTATGATTGTCCTATGGGAACAATGGGAAAAAATACCATTTTTTCACGGGACTCCTCAGAAGGCGGGCATCTTCCCGCCAAAAGGAAGTTTCGCGACGTCATACTTGGAATGAATGACGGGATGGTGACCTTGCTCAGCTTCCTGGGCGGACTGACCGGCTCCTCACTGCCTCGTCTTTCAATCATTTACGCTGCCTTGATGACCGCCATCGCCGGCGGACTTTCCATGGCAATCGGAGGGTATCTCGGATCCCGAACCCAAAATGACATTTTCAGACGCGAAATCGCCCGGGAAAAATGGGAGATCGACAACATCCCCGAAACAGAGCGCGAAGAAGTCAGAAATCTTTTTCTTTCGTTCGGCCTCGCTCCGGATCAGTCGGATCTTGTCACCGAAAAAATCACATCCAATCCGGAGGCCTGGCACCGATTCATGATCAGGGAAGAACTTGGTCTCCATGAGGAAGATCTTGAATCCCCACTTAAAGGGGGACTCCTTCTTGGAGGCTCCTTTCTGATCGGAGCCATTCCACCCCTTCTCCCTTATTTCCTACTTGGACAAATCGGATCCGCCTTCACAGATTCACTTGTTTTTTCCTGCCTGGCCCTTTTCCTGACAGGAAGCATAAAGTCCCGGCTTTCGAATGAACCCCCGCTGAAGGGAGCGGGAGAAATGCTTTTGCTGGGAGGCATCGCCGGTGTTTCTGGCCTCTTTATTGGAACGATTCTCCCACGACTCCTTTCCCTGCTCCACTGAGCCATCTCATTTTTCATGCGCATTATGATAGAATTGACAAAGGTTAATCGACTTTAATTCCCTCTAAATTTTCAGGAGAACCTACGGCATGGCCGACCCCCGAGTCTCACGCCTTCTATCGGTCTATGCGCCTGCTTCGGTCGGAAACATCGGACCAGGATTTGATACACTCGGCATGGCTGTTTCAGGGATGGGAGACCTGATTTCGGCTCAACTCGACTCCTCGCTCGACAAAGACAGGATCGATTCAATTACCGGAGCCTGGACGCTCCTTCCGACCATACCGGACCAGAATACAGCCAGCATCTCGGCACGAATACTCCTCAACAGGGCAGGAATAGAGACTCCTTTCCGGATGACCATCACCAAAGGGGTCCCCGGATCCGGCCTCGGATCTTCAGCCGCCTCGGCTGTCGGCGGGGCGTATCTGGCACACCTCCTGGCGGGAGAAATATTCAGGGACGCTGAAATTCTGGACGCCGCCCTGAGAGCGGAATCCGAAGTGAGCGGGGGGGTTTTCCTTGACAACATCTCGGCCTGCCTTTTCGGAGGAGTGACCGTCAGCCATGGAGCGAGTCGAACATCCCTGCCTGTTGGTTGCATTGAAGGTGTTCATCTGCTTTTCGTGATTCCCCGCACGACAGTCAAAACCTCCGAGGCCCGCCGCATTCTTCCCGACATGGTCCCGAGGCAGGATGCCGTGGGAGCTCTCGCCAACACAGCGGGGATTCTTGCGGGAATCATGAGAAACGACCCCGAACTCTTTTGCTTGCGAGTATCGGATCCCCTCATCGAACCCTACAGGAAAAATCTGATCAAGGGATTCGATTCCCTGAAAGAAACAGCTCTTTCCTCAGGAGCGACTGGGTTTGCCATTTCGGGAGCAGGCTCCACAATGGTCGCACTGACTCCACATCCTGGCCGGATTCAGGCCATCGAAAATCAGCTTCAGAAGACACTGAAAATCCTAGGCATTGAAGCCTCCATCATTCTTTCGACCATCGACCCCAAAGGAGTACGCGTTGCAAATTCCTGAACCGGTTTACAATATTGATAAATCCTACGAAGACAACTATCGGGACGGACCGGTCTTTCACGGGCGCATTCCAACCGCCATGCCGACATCATCCAATGTCTCCTTCCTCGGGATACCGGCCAACAGCCGTCTCGGCATTCCGGCGGGTCCCTTGCTCAACTCTGACTGGATCGGGTTTTATGCGACAATGGGGTTCGATCTACTGGTCTACAAGACAGTCAGAACTCACGCCCACCCTTCTTACCCGCCCCCAAACTGCCTCTATGTCTCGGTGTCTGGAGATCTTACCCCGCAATCCCTCTCAACCCCCCTCATCGGATCTCCCCGCATGGAGCCCTCCTCCATGCGTGACATCACCATCACAAATTCTTTTGGAATGCCGAGCCAGGATCCGACCGTCTGGCAGGAGGACATTGCCCGCGCCAGAAAAAAAATAGGGCCGGGACAAGTCCTGATCGTCAGCGTCGTCGGAACCGAACGGGAGGGGGAATCCATTGCCGAAAACTTTGCCCGGGCGGCAAAAATGGCCAAGGAATCCGGGGCCCAGGCCGTTGAGGTCAACTTTTCCTGCCCCAATGTGAAAGGAACCGAGGGTCAGATTTTTCAGGATCCGGCAAGTGCCGGCAAAGTGGCTAGAACCGTGCGGCGGGAACTTGGCCCGGACTTTCCCCTGATCGTCAAAGTCGGTTATATAGGAAGTGACACCGAGGCGGACGTTCTACTTCGCGAAATTGGACCCCACATCAATGCAATCGCGGCAATCAATACTCTCTCGGCGACGGTGATCAATCCGGAGGGACGCCCGGCGCTCCCGGGACCCGGTCGCGAACGCTCCGGAGTCTGCGGGAACGGCATCCGAAAAGCCGCTCTGGAAGTAGTCGCCAGACTTTCCGGCAGGATTGCCTCCTTGGGACTCCCACTTTCAGTCATCGGCGTGGGCGGTCTGATGACAGTCGAGGACTATGACCTCTTTTTAGCTTCGGGGGCCGACTTTGCCATGACCGCAACTGGGGCGATGTGGGATCCCTATCTCGCATTTCACCAGAAACAACAGAATCTCAGATAGAGATTTTCCTGCTTGGTGAATTTCTCTTCCCCAAGGAGGACATGCGAATATGGGTGGGGGTAACAGAAGAACAACGCCCTCACTGCCCCCCCTCGGAGAAATAGGAAGCGACTTCACGACGGTAGGTTTTGTAAGGATCCAGCATGTAAAGGATCTCCCCTCCGTCAATCTGGACACCGAACCACTGGATGATGTAATCGGAGACCTTTTTTCCGGATTTCCCCTCAAGAATCCGGTGAACGGCTTCAGACCGGCCTTGGGCCCTGGTGCCTGCCGGACCGATTTCCGAAGCGGCCCGTATGGCCGACGGAGAAACCAGTCTTCTGTGGGTTCCGTCCTCTTCAAGGGGATAGAAAAGTCCCGTATCCGGGTTGAGGTCATGGTAGGCGAGATCGAGGCTTTCCATCCATGGGTCCTCCCAGGACAGCCCCTCCTCTTTCCTGAAGGCATCGAGAAGCACATATTTCTGGGCCCAATCGACACGGTCTGCCACGATCTCCGGGTCCTTTTTATCAAGATCGGTCAGGATCTCGTTCCAGGCATCCAGAATCCAGTCCGCATCATCGCTTTCTCCCCTAAAGGCCTTTTCAGCCGCCTCATAGAATTTTCCCTGAACATCAACGGCGCTCATGATGCCCTCTCCTCCGACCTCCACAGGCCAGTTCATCGAGAGGTCGTGCGAAAGAGATCTGATGGCCTGAACCGGATCGGCGATCGGAATCCAGGGGGCCTCCCCCCGCTCGATCAAGCCAAGGACAAGTCTTGTCGTGCCGGCTTTGAGCGCCAGCGCATACTGGGACATGTTCGAGTCTCCGAGAAGGAGATGAATGCGGCGGAATTGCAAGGGATCGGCCAGCGGTTCGTCACGCGTATTCACAATGGAGCGATTCATCTGAACCCATTGATAAAACTTGTTGACCACATAGTCCGACCTCTGGGAAATCTGGAAAGGAATCTCAGGGATGGAATCGTCCAGCGAGATCAGACTGTCGTTGATGATCGAGGCTCCGACGCGTCCGGCTCCTGAAAAGATTTGCCGGGTGACGAGAAAGGCGACGAGAGGATCAAGCCCCCGCTCATTGAATGGAAAGCTTCGAGGAACCGAATAGTTTTCATGGGATCCGAAGGTGGCCAGTGTCTGATGATCGATGTTGTTTTTGATGAAGGAGATGCTTTTAGAGAGACCAAGCTCTCTTATGGATTGTTCAAGCAGGAGATCACCGGCCCGATCCATGGCGACAAGATCAAGGATCGTGCCGCATTCCGGAGAAGCGTATTCCACATGTCCCATGTCGATATACAGTCGGCCCCCGTTTTTCAGGAATCCTCCGTTGCCGGGAGGCTCGTCGTAAGCGCGCTGATGCAAATCGATCAGGCCGGCTTTTTTTTCAAAAAAAAGGTAATCGCGCACCCGCCGGAAAAGTTCTTCCTGGCGGATCATCGAGGAACCTTTCCCGTCCCAGTCCCTGATCAGAAGACCATATTCGGTCTCTATGCCGCACAAGAACTTCAAAGGAGAAAATCCCCCGTCTCGTTTAACTTTTTTATCCTGGACGGCGCCTGACGGTCGAGAAAAACACCCTCCCACTGGCGATCCTCCCGCAAAATCCTTTCGCACTCCGAAAGTTTTTCAGGGCTGATAAGATTACCGGAGTCATCCAGCCCCCGTTCCTCCCGGGTAAAGAGAGTTTCCACAAAAACACCGGGAAGGGCCGACACAACCTTACGAAGAGTCCGTTCTTCGCGCGGGATCCGCTCTTTCAAAAGGCCTGCCACCTTAAGATCGACCTCCTCTGTCGGTGCCAGGACCATCGTACCCACGGAGCGTTCCAGATTCCCGTCAAACGACACCTTGATGAAACGGTCCTCCGAAGGAGTCCGTCCGACTTCGGACAACAGGACATCGAGAATGATCGGAGGAGCCGAGATATCTTCATAAGCCGCCTTCAGGCGGGGAGCCAGGCCAAAAAGGGCCAGACGTTCGATGCTGACATCGGAAACCGATCGCTGGAATCCCTCGACATGGGCCATATTGAGAAGTATGCCCCTGACCGTCTCAAGGTCTGCAGGATGGCCGATTCCGGCCAATGCGATCCGGTCGTACAATTCATAAATTTTGGGGTTCTGGCGATGATAGGAGACAAGGAGGATTCCTTCGGAGACGGATATTCCGATGACGGGGGTCGCCCTGTCTAGCTGCTCGGCGATATAATCCCTCCGCTGATGAATGGCATCGATCCAACGGTAGGGCTCATCGAACACGCATCACCTCGTTTCTGTAAATCGTGGACAGCGTCGGCTCATCAACAGTTTCGAGTGTTTCCGCAGTCAAGATTTTCATCACAGGCCAGATCGGATCCTGCGAATCGATCCCCCCCGTTGCCGAGTCGAAGTAGGAAGCCGTTTCAAGAAGACGAAGGGCGAGAACGATAGCCTCTTCTCGGGACATTTCCCGAAGGGGATGCGGACTCCAGCGGTCGAGATAGCGCAGGATTCCCTGGACCTCCGGAGAACCGGAGCCTCCGACAGAAAACTCGACCCCTTCGAAGTGAGCGCCCAGGATGTCATAGAAATAGATACGGACGATTCGTGAATCGGGATCCCTGGCCACAAAAAGGGGAACCACGGCTCCTATCCCTTCCACGGCCATCGGAAGATTTTCCTTAAGGAGCTGGGCAAGAATGCGAACCTTTCCCTCCAGGGAAATTTCAGTCAACTGGCTCCGCCGATAATATTTGAGGGAATGATCAAGAACCCGGGCCATTTCAAGCGCCATGGCCGGAGACCCGGAAATGGCCAGAAGTGCCGAATCGTCTATCTCCAGCACCTTGTCGACACGGTTCGACATAATCCGGTTGGAGGCTGTCGCCCGTCGATCCCCCGCAACAAGAACTCCATTCTGGAAATGAAAGGCCAGAATTGTGGTTCCGTGAGAGGCGCCAGGAAGAGGCGCCCTTTCCCTGGACGGCGCCCCCTGGACGGGGATCCTTTTCAGAAGATCCGGAAAATACCCTGTGTTCGGCGGATAAGGTCCCCCCTCCTGATCAATCCTCAACGTCCCTCCTCCCATATTCATCCTTTCTCCCTGGCCCCTCGGACACCCTATTCTCCGGTCCTCTGGCGATATCGTTCGGACTGCTTCGGATCTACTTTTCGCATTCTGTCCATCATGCGATCCTTCGTCGGCTTTGGATCCAGATTCCTTGGCGCAGGGCTCTCCGGATTCGTTCCGCGCCGGGTAGGGAATGGAACCCGTTCCTGCTCATCAAGCGAGAAAGCTTGTGAACCAAATGGATCGTTATCAGGTAAAAACTTGGACCAAGCGAGCTTTTCCATGGCTCCTCCCTATTCTATGCCTGACAGAATTCCAGACAGATTGACCCTTTCCTCGCAAGCCTCAATCTTCCTGCAAAGATTTTCAACATTCTCCCGATCCAGGGTCATGAAGAGGGGGAGATCGATATAACTCCCATCGACAAAAGCGATCCGTTCCCACCCAGCATCACGGATCTCTTTTTCATACCGATTAAGAACGGCCGCACGAATGCGGGCTCGTCCCAGCGCAGGCGGAACAATCATCGCATCCTCCACCTCTCCGGGATCGGTCAACCGCACCATCCGGCCCTCCGATTCCAGGGGCCAGAACATTCCCAGATCCTGGTCGAGATCATGATAGGCGAGATCCAGGCTTTGAAACCATGGATCGCCCGGCGAGAGTCCTTCTTCATTCCGGAATAGTTCCAGAAGCTGCCGCTTGGCTATCCAGTCAACGCGGTCGGCCAAGCGCTCCGGATCCTTTTGGTGGTCCTCCATGGCTTTGGTCCATTCCGAAATGATCCACTCCCCTTCAGAATCCATCACCAGCTGTGAACACAGATCCCTGTATACAAGGAGAAGCTCCATGGAGGTCATTGTTTCCCCCCCATCCAGCGCCAACAGGACGTTCCCGTTGACAGAGCGGGATACAAGGCGGAAAGCGTGAACCGGATCGGCCAGTATAGGAAACTTGTCCTGAGGAAGAGAGGCTACGGCCGAGAGAACGAGGCGGGTCATCCCTACCTTCATGGCGGTTTGCCACTCGGACATGTTTGCATCTCCGCAGATCAGGTGCAGCCTCCGGTAACGGGTACGATCGGCATGAGGCTCGTCCCGGCTGTTCACGATGGGACGATGGTGCATCGTGTTGACCCCGATCCGCTCCTCGATGAAATCCGCCCGCTGGGACAGCTGATATCCCTCCCGGGAAAAGCCGTCCGCCCCCTCCATTCCGACTTTGCCAGCCCCCAGGAGAATGGTCCGGGCCACCAGAAAGGGGGTCACGCCCTCCACAATCCTGCCAAACGGGAGGCTTCGTGGAAGAAGGTAGTTTTCATGGCATCCGTAGCTGTGACCATGAAAATCGGTATTGTTCCGATAGAGACCCAGCGCCCCGGAAGAGTTGAGCTCCGCTTCCCGGGCCTTGACGGCCTGTCTGACGACCTCTGTGCCGGCCCGATCGTAAAGGATAAGGTCACGCAGTGTGCGGCATTCGGGAGTGGCGTATTCAGGGTGGGTATGATCATTGTAAAAGCGGGCTCCGTTCTGAAGGATCCTGTCGCTTTTCGATTCCCTGAACGAAAAACTCCGTTGCTGGTCTGATCGGACAAACGCATCCTCTTCCTCGTCCTGGGCAAGCCTATCCACGCGGAATCCCCGGGCATCGGCCCGCGGATCCTCGGCTTCATAGGCCCATGCCCCAAAGGAATGAGGACGATAGGCCCTGACAAGGTCCATCGATTCCCGAACCGGATCGGATGACTCAAGATCCTTTCGAATGATCCCGAACTCCGTCTCGATTCCAACGACGATCTGGGCTGGAGAGAGCGGCACAACCTTAGCTTCCGTCAATAGACCCTCTTATTCGATCGTCCTGAGATTTCTGGCAGAGTCTGTTGTCGAGCGAATCTTTCTGACATCGACCACATCCTGGGTATCGATATCAAGGAGGCTCATCCACTCGAGCGCAATCTCGGCAGGGGGAAGTATATCCCCCTCCTCATACTCACATCGGGCCGCCCAGAGAAGATCCTCGAGGCCGACACCACCGTCCCCACTTTCTATTTCACGCAACAGGGCCCGCTCCTTTGCCCGAAGCGTGATCGACTCGAGGATCGCCCCGCTAGCCAGGTCCGATCGGTAGATAGCCATTCGTTTACCGGATCTGCGCAAAACTTCAAAAACGGCATTTTCGTCAGTTCTGGCAAAGAATCTGTCCCTGAAGGTCTCCAGCAGCTTTTCCCGTTCATGGGAGGAGTCGTTTCCGGTCGAGGTGTAGCGGACAGGGACATCCGCTCCCAGATGAATCCCGAGAATTTCGATCGCAGACTCGAAGGTCGGTCGCTTCACCTTGATTTTCCGGTCGATGCGTCCGGGCCGCAGTATGGCGGGATCGATCATCTCCGGGCGATTGGTTGCCAGAATCACCATTTGAAAACCGGCCGGTCCGGCAAGGCCGTCGAGCTCAGCGCAGAACATGGGAACGATCGTATTGTGAATATTGAACCCCCGTCCGTTTCGTCTGGTCCCGAGAATCGCCTCGGCCTCGTCGATGAACAGAACGGGAAAATCTCCGCCCTTCCTGATCTTTTCGCCCTCCTCGAAAAGCTCGCGGACGATACGCTCGGATTCCCCAAGCCACATATTAAGAATTTCGGGTCCCTTGATATGGAAAAAGACCCCCTTGACGGTCCGCCCCTCCTTTTGGGCCAGACGATTGGCGATTTCCCGGGCAGTCGCCTTTCCGATCAGGGTTTTTCCGCATCCTGGTGGCCCATGGAGCAAAAAGCCTCGGGGAGATTTGAAATCATACCGTGAGTAGGCTTCAGGATACAGAATGGGATTAAGAATGGCCTTCTGGATTTCCCGTATCGCCTCCTCCTGGCCCCCGATCGATTCCCATCCGATTGTCGGAACCTCAGCCAGAAGATAGCTTTCCTCCCGTTTGCGGACCTTTTCCACTGCCAGTCTGGAAGTACTGTCGAGCCGTACAAAATCACCCGTCGACAGAGCCTCGTCTTTCAACTGGTCCGAGCGGTCGAGAACCGTTCCCAGCGTATTGTCAGGACGATCCGACCCTATTTCGAGACGGCCGTCCGGAAGAAGCCGGCCGACGCGCACGATTGGTCCGGAAAGATCGGGCCCGACCGTCCCCAGTATGGACAGGGCTTCATTGAGACGGACCCGTTCTCCCTTTTTCAGGGTATCGAGGGAGACACGCGGGTCAACCGTTGCCTGGTAATCGCCCCCTCCGACCGAAACCCAGGCGAGCCCGTCGGACGTAATTCCGAGGCATGTCCCGATCCTGAAGGCTGGCTTCGTGACCTTTTCCAGAACATCCGAGAGACGGGTCGCCTCATGTTGCATCCGTTGCCATTCGTTTTCAAACTCCTGAAGCTTCTTTCTGATCCGGTAAGCCTCCCGCATTTCTTCTTCCTTGCCATCAAGGAGGCGGATCAGTCGCTCCATGGCGACAACCAGCTCCGAGAAGGGTTCCGTCACGGCCCCCTCTTTTTTATCGCCATTTTTTTCGGAGTCGCTTTTCTTTCGGCTGAACGGATCGGTCTTGTCCATGTCAAGAGGTCCTCATGATGGGAAAAACAGCCACACACTTTCCAGGGCTTTAACGTCCTGAGATCGCCTATTGGTTCATCGTAAGGCTCCCCCAAGTCTCTCGTCAATTTTGAGTCAGGCCGTCAGATGTTCTGGAGAATATGCTCCTCGGGAATGGCCCGTCCCTTCAGTACGGAGATTGTTTCCTCGACCATCTCTTTCATGCCGCATACATAGGCGATCGTCTGATGGAGAGGATCGGACTGTCGCTGGAGAATATGCTGGACAAATCCCGAATGGCTGTCCCATTTCTCGTCCGGAAATGTCACGGTCACAACGACATTGACCCCCCTGGAGTGCCAGTCCAGCATCTCTTCACCAAAATAGAGGTGTCCCGGAGTCATCGTTCCGAAATAAAGATCGATGCGTCCGAACTCGTCCCGCCGGCTGAGAGCCTCGAGAAGGGTTGATCTGAGCGGGGCAATCGCCGTTCCGACTCCCACGAAGAGAAGGTTCTTGTGCCGATGGGGATCCAGTGGAAATCCGTTTCCCAACGGACCTTCGAAGACCACACTCTGTCCGGGCCGGACGTCGAAAAGCTTTTCCGAGACACCCTTTCCCTTCTTTACCAGAATTTCAATATATCGATTTTCATAGGGGGGGGACGCGATCGCAAAATAGGATCCCTTTTCTCCCTCCCAGAGAACCTTGATGAACTGGCCCTGGACAAATGAAAGCGGCGTCTGGCAAGGGACGAGGCGAAAGAGTTTCACATCTTCGGCAAATTGTTCAACTGCCTCGACCGAGGCCTTGATCTGGTCCCCCATGTGTTTTGATCCTCTCTTTTTAGTTGGGTCCTTGCCTGTGGCTCCCTCTTTGACCTATTGTAATGGGATTGCGACCGGATTCCCACCGTCCACCTACGATCCCATAGCACAGAGGGCCTTGTTCATGAGCAAACCGGAGATCATCAGGACAACCTATACGATTCGATCCAACGACGTTCCCAGGGCGGCCGCCCTGATTGCCCGGGAGATGAGTCTCGGAGTCAAGAAAACAGCGTACGAAACGGCCGGGACGGAGAGCTTCGCGGCCAAACCGCTCAAGGTCGAGGAAGGAAAGAAATACGCCATCGTTGAAATCATGGTCCCTTCCCAGCGCATTTCCTCGGCCTATGGGCTCGTACTCTCCATCGCAGGAGAAATCAGCTGTCTCAACATCCTGAAATCGATCGAACTCAATGACTTCGAGCCCTCTTCCGCCCTTCTTTCAAGACTTCCCGGCCCGCAGTTCGGCGAAGAGGGAATCGCCGCAAGACGAGGAAACCCGAAGCGCCCTCTTTTTATCACCGTTCTCAAGCCATCCCAGGGGCTGACTCCCAAGGAGTATGCGTCGATCGCCTATGAAAGCCTCGTCGGAGGAATGGATGTCGTCAAGTCGGATGAGCTTTTGCAGGAGCCGGAAGCCGATTATATCAAAAGGCTCGAGGCAACGGTCGATGCCGCCCGTCGGGCCGAAGCCGAGACGGGAGAGCCCAAATGGGTCATGATGCATACCGTGGACAGGCCCCAGTCCATGATAGACCGCTATCTTAATGGAGCCCGGACGGGGGCCAAAATAGCCATGCTCTCTCCCGCCGCCAGCGGATTTCCCATGCTGGAGGAGCTTGCGCGCCACTCTCAGGTCCCGATCATGGCACACATGGCCACAAGCGACTGGCTCTGGCAGAAGCACGGAATGTCGGTCCGCGCCTGGGCCCGGTTCATGCGGATTCTGGGGTCGGATCTCATTCTTTATCCGGCTCTCAAGGGAACGCTCAAGGCGAAAAAATCGGACCTTAAAACGGTTCGGGAGATCTGCCGGATCCCGATGGGGGCGATGAAGTCATCCCTGATCGCCGTAGGAGGAGGAATGCATGCGGGCACACTGGGAGTCCATGCCGATCTTTTCGGCCCCGACTTCGCCTATCTTTGCGGAGGCGGTGTCTGCGGCCACCCCGACGGGGCCCGGGCCGGAGGTCAATCCATCCGGCAGTCCTGGGAGGCCTGGTCCCAGGGCATCCCCCTGGAAAAGTATCGAAAGAGCCACAAGGCCCTCGATCGCGCGCTAACGGCATTTGCAACTTACGTCTAGCACTCTCCGACAGGGGAACCTCTCCATTGCGTCAGCCGCAATGAAGGCGTTCCCCCCTTCGCTCGGGCCCCCGTCCGATCAGGACGGCAATCGACAGGGCCGCTCCTCCCGCAACGCTTGCAAGGGCGACCGCAAGATTTCCGCCTAAGTGGCTGGCCAATACTGCCTGAAGAGTAGCGTTTGCGGAGGCCAGAAGGTTTCCCGTCTGATAGACGACTCCAGGAAAGGCCCCCCTGATTTCTGGCGGGGATATCTCGTTCAGATAGACCGGTACAACTCCCCAGGCTCCCTGAACGGCGAACTGCATGAGGAAGGCCCCGCCGGCCAGAGCCACGATGCCGTCGGCTCCCGCCCAGAACGGCAAAACGGCAAGCGCAAGCAGGGCGGCCCAGAGAATGGCACGTCTTCTTCCCACCCTTTCTGACAGGCTTCCGAGAACGATCCCCCCCAGGATTGCCCCGAAGTTGTAGAAGACGGCAATCCCGCCCACGTCCCCAGGGGACAGATGATGGACGGACTCCAGAAATGTCGGGTAGAGATCCTGGGTCCCATGGCCAAGAAAATTGAAAGCGGTCATCAGCACCACAGCAAAAATGGCCACTCTCCAGTACCCTCTGACCAGCGTTCCCCAGTTTTTTGGCATAGGAGCCTTGCTAGAAAAGGCAGGCGATTCGGGAACTTTTTTCCGAATAAAAAAAACCAGCAGGGCCGGAAGAATTCCAAGCATCATGAGCCCTCTCCAGCCGCTGGCCGGATAGATGAAGGCGTAGGCCAGGGAGGCCAGAAGATATCCGGCCGGATATCCGGCCTGCAAAATGCCCGAAACAAAGCCGCGGCAGGTGACGGGTATGCTTTCCATGACCAGGGAAGACCCGGCCCCCCATTCACCTCCCATTGCGACGCCAAACAGCCCCCTGAGAACGAGGAATGACCCGATGGTCGGTGAGAGAGCCGACAAAAAACCGAAGAGGGGATAGAGCAGGACGACAACCATGAGTACCGGCCTTCTCCCGTACCGGTCAGCCAGGGATCCGAAGAGCAGGGCGCCCAGAGGCCGGGTGGCAAGTGTCAGGAAAATGGCTTCGGTGACCGTCGTCAGGCTTACCGAAAAAGTGCGGGAAACATCCCTCAGGACAAAGACGAGAAGAAAAAAGTCAAATGCATCGAGCGTCCACCCAAGGAACGCGGCCGCCACGATGTGGCGCTCGTGCTTGCCAAGTGATTTCCAGTCATCGATGAAAATCACGCAACCTCCCAGACAGTGAAGCTTGTTGGGCTTGTCATGACACTGCGAAACCCAGATGTGTCGAATGAAATCGGACAACTGAATAGGGAAACGTCGAATTGAGCCTGAGGAGGTATTAAGAGGCTAAATGGCTCCCCGGGCAGGGCTCGAACCTGCGACATGGTGATTAACAGTCACCCGCTCTGCCAACTGAGCTACCGGGGAACAAGGAGGAGTTTGATCAACGACGGTACATCTGCACTATTTTATTTTTTTCTTCATCCAAAATCAATCCTCCTTGGAGGAGGATTCGCTTACCGGAAAATCGTTGATGAAATATCGGCTCAGGTTGAGTCCCTGATTGGTGTAGTTTGAGCCCAGTCCCTGACCGTAGGGAATATCCGGCTCCCGTTCCATTCGCTCATATCTAAGCTTGAAGACCGGCTGCCCATCGACGATCCGAAAGGGAACATCGTGCGGCCTGACCTCCAGAACCCCTCGGGCCCCCTCCCCGGACAGGCCGAACCCCGGATCAAAGAAACCCGCGTAGTGCGTCCTGAGTTCCCCCGCCGCCGCATCGAAGGGAAGCATTTCGGCGGCCAGGTCCAGAGGAACGCGAATTTTGGCCCGAGATGCGAAAAGATAAAACTTTTCCGGTTCCAGAATCATCTCCCCCCGGGAGACTCCCCGAATCGGTTCCCAGAACTCGGATGCCCGCTGAGAATCGCCTGGTACCAGACTGAGGATGCCGGCATCAGGTCGGGCCCTGTAACCGACAATCGGCTCTCCCCGAAGGCGAACACCCAGATAAAGACCGCCGTCGACGATCCTGTCCCGGAAGCTTTGGGGAGGCGCGTCCTCCGAGAGATGGTAAAGGGAGGCCTGCCCATGTCGCTCGAGGATTTCAGAGTCGGAGAGGAATCTCCTTTCAGAGAAAAATCGCAACTGGCACAGGGCTAGTCCGGGACTAACCTTCAACGTGAAGGAGCGGGAGAATATCTCAAGGTATAGTTTCCCTCCATATCCCGGCGGAATATCGTCAAAACGGTCTCCTCTTTCCGTCAGGACCCGCGTAAAGACATCCAGCCTGCCGGTCGAGGATTTCGGATTGGCTTTCGCCGAAAGGTATGATGGCAGGCTCAGGGACTCGGCCAGGGGAACCAGATAGACGGCCCCTTTTTCAAGAAATGGAG
Organism: Nitrospirota bacterium; assembly: GCA_021840555.1. Classification (GTDB taxonomy): domain Bacteria; phylum Nitrospirota; class Leptospirillia; order Leptospirillales; family Leptospirillaceae; genus UBA4572. Next base: position 30,430 of record JAKBXW010000004.1, on the reverse strand, counting down.
AAGAGAGGATGTCGAAGGAATACAGGGCCAGATCAGGCAGAAGCTCGGAAACGGAAGCCTCGAGGGGAAGAAAACTCGACCGGAGGCGATAGGCGACCGCTCCGAGACGGAGGTCGAGCGACGCCGGCTGGATCTGGCGGACGCCCCACTCCCTCTCCGAACTGACAAAGCCTTCGGAAATAAGTCCACGTATCTGACAATCGCTCAGCGTTCCCAAGGCCACACATCTTTTTTATCAAGGTCTTTACTGATCGAATCCCAGAATGGCCCTTCCTGCCTGCCCCATCCATCCACGAAGACATGCTTTGACAGAGGTTGACGATAGGCCCATTCCTCCGTTTCCAGCATGGGTCTCTGGGGGAACTCCCGGACATAGCCGAGACAAAGAAGACCGATCGGCTTGACATGGTAGGGAAGATTCAGGATTCCCTGCACGTCTTCCCGGCGAAAGATCGTCACCCAGCCCATTCCTATTCCCTCGGCCCGTGCGGCCAGCCACAGATTCATGATCGCGCAGGAAGCGCTGTAGACATCGGTATCCGGGTCGGATAGTCGCCCGAGGACAAAAGGGCCCTCCCGGGCCGGATCAATCGTAACCCCGATGAGAACGGGTGCATCGAGAATCGCCTCCACTTTAAGCGACAGAAATTTCTCGGAACGCGGAGACTCAAAGACAATGGCCGCCGCCTTTCTTTCCTTGTCGACAACCCTTTTAAGCTCTTGTCTGACGGCTGGATTTTCGATCAGTATGAAGTTCCAGGGCTGCATGAATCCGACCGACGGAGCATGATGGGCCGCCTTCAGGAGGCGTATCAGAACCTCTTCCGGAACCGGATCGGGAAGAAACTCCCTTCGAATGTCCCTGCGCGTGTAAATGGCATGATAAACCCCCCTCTTTTCAGCCTCGGGAAGGGAAAGATCCGGGTGCCCTTTTCGCTCAGTCGGATCGATCATAGGGGGCTCCGGTCTGCGGGTTTCGTAAAGGGGGCGGAGGGGACACCCGGCACTCGTCTGGATCGGTCATCCTTGCCAGATGGCCCATTCGTAAAAAGGGAAGGCCCGGAGTCTATTTCCATGGGTCCTGAAGCGGACAGACCGTTCATGTTTCCGATTGAATCCATCGAACAACGGTTGTGCTCTGCCTGCGAGGAAGGAGAAGCGTCGACATCCGGGTAGGAAAACAGCTTGTTCTCGTAATTTTTGAGAATGATGTTCTCTCCTTCTTTTCCGACAAGGTAGTCGTCCGGAAGAACGGGGATTTTCCCTCCCCCTCCGGGGGCGTCGATCACGAAATGAGGAATGGCCATCCCGGAAATATGGCCCTGCAGCTCCCGCATGATCGAAAGCCCCGTGGACAGGGGGGTCCGGAAGTGATTCGCACCTCTTGTAAGATCAGCCTGGTACAGGTAGTAGGGCTTGACGCGAATTCTGAGAAGCTGTTTGAAGAGCGTCGCAAGAACACCGGCGTCATCGTTGATCCCTTTCATGAGGACCGTCTGGCATCCGAGGGGAATGCCCGCGTCGGCGAGCAGGCTGCAGGCCCTGGAGGATTCCGGCGTAATTTCCCGTGGATGGTTGAAGTGCAGGTTCATATAAAGAGGATGATAGCGCTTGAGCATCTCGCAAAGCGCCGGTGTCACCCTCTGGGGGAGTGCGGACGGAACGCGCGTCCCGATGCGGATAATTTCAAGATGGGGAATGGAGCGCAGTCCCGAAAGGATTTCTTCCAGAAGTTCGTCCTTCAGCATGAGAGGATCTCCTCCCGAAAGAATGACGTCACGAACCTCGGGATGCTCCCTGATATAGGCAATGCCCTGCCGGATCTCCTCCCGTGTCACAACACCTTCAGGCTTCCCGACAAGTCTCTTTCGGGTGCAGTATCGGCAATAAATCGGACATTGGTTTGTGACAAGGAACAGGACACGGTCGGGATAGCGGTGGACAATGGAGGGAACCGGGCTGTCCTCGTCTTCCCCCAGTGGATCGAGAGGGCTCTCTCCGTCCATCCATTCCTCAGGGTCAGGCAGAACCTGAAGCCCGATCGGATCCTCTGGACGCTCTATCAAAGACTGATAGTAAGAATTGACCCTGATGGGGAAGAGCGTCTCCACATTTTCCGGACCGACCCCGTCCCGAACGAAAGACCAGTCCGGCGGCAAATCCTCGCTCCTTCGAATTCCCCCGACAAGCAGTTCCTGCCATTCATCCATCTTATCCTCGCTTCCCGGGTGCCGATGACCGGGCCTTTGCAAAAAACGCTGCACACTCACATTGAACCAGTATGTGGCCTGACGAACCCATCATGCCCGGAGCTTGAGAGATCCATGCCGGACCTGACAGGTGACAGGATAGAGTCGACCATTCCGTGAATCAGTTTTTTATCTTTGGGACAGGCGGTTGCAAGCACTCCGCCGTTAATGACCCTGTTCCCCGCGACAAAAAAATAGGGACAAACGCGCACACGATACCCCTCCTCCCGGGTTTGATACGACTGGAAGTCGAACCCCGAAAGGGAAAGGACGCTCGTCGACCGAAAGGGCTGCAGAACGTAAGGCCCCGTGTCAAAAGAAGTGAAGGCGTTCTGCAGCGCCTGACGCCAGGACTCTTCCGGAAGATCGTGTCCAACGACGACCCCCCGGCTTCCCCAGGCGAGAGGAGAGAAACCGGATGGCTTAATAATGAATCGACGCTCTTTCTGAGTCAACCCGAAAAGCCCTGAAAAGTCTCTCAGAAAACGGTCTCCGACCGGAACCGGGGGGGACAATGCAGCGGAAAATGGAATCGGAGAGGGATCAAGAATCCATGTCTGCGGAATGAGATGGTCCAGAAGGTCGACGGATTCGGAAGGCATTTCACGGGACCAGAGCGGGCGGAGGGACGGGTGGTGCCACAGGGCCATCCCGGCCTTTTCCTCCAGCCATGGCTTGAGAGGCGGGGTGATCTTGACCTTTCCACCTTTGGCAAAATAAAGCATCATTTCCGCCTTGGGTATGTGGGGAAGATCGAAAAGCTCAAAGAAACGATAAAGGATATTCAGCCTCATCGGTCCGGTCTTTGAATGGATGAATAGACCTTCCTCGTCAAAATGGAGCTCGCGGGGATGGACACAGACCGAGGGGAAATGGGCTTTCGAAAGCCCACTGGCCAGAAGACGCATTTCTCCCCTGTATTCTTCCGACTCTTCCGAGACGACAATCCCCAGGCAGGGATCCGGCTCCTGGGCCCGGATCATGGCCGCAAATCCATCGAGAATTCCCTCGGGGCCCCCGATTATCTCCCCCTGCCCGAGGTCCCGGTAGATCCTTGAAAGTGCCAGCAACAGGCCAGGGCCTCCAGGAACCGAATCCATTTCGGTGAGCACAGGTCCGTCCGGCGTGAGAAGCAGATCGGGCCTGATAACGCAGGGCAGGTCCTGCCGGAAGCGTTTGGAAAGGCCTAACGAAAGAAGCTCTGCAGGCTTTCCCCTGTCGAGCGTGTGCCTCACGAAATCCAGTCCGGGGGGAGCTTCCCGATAAATTTTATCCAGGGCCCGGTAAAAAGAGAGCAGGGAGTTGCCGAGGCGGTCAAGAAACTGGGGATCGATTCCGGGCAGTAAAACAGGGGAGGGGGAGATTCTGAATGTCCGGTCAAAAAGCCCCAGAGCCTTGAGAGTATAAAAAAAATTCCGGAACAAAAGATCCTCCAGTGATTAAGGGGGAGGTTTCGAACAAGGAAGGCTGGACATCGGGACTTTTTGGCCCGAACCCTGCCACTGTGATAGAATGAACAATGTTATCGAGAATGTGGCACAAGACTTTAGTTAATCATATCAGAACGATCGGCCTTCATGCTTCCACAATTCCGAAAGACAACCTCCGAAACAGGGAAACCGGAGAAGGGAACCGGGATCCAGCCCCGTTCCGTCCGGAACGAATTCAGATGAAGATATCCCCCCTCGAACTTCTTCTGCTGGAAATGGCCAGCGGATTCTATCTGGGAGCCTTTGTCCTCTACCTTCTCGAGGTTCTTCTCCCACGCCCCACCCGTGTTCCATGGGCACCGGTCACCGCGGGGGTCGGAGGGGTCCTCTTCCAGTCGCTTGCTATTTTCATCAGATTCGGGTTTCAGGGCCATGTCGCACTTCTCTCGCTGCGGGAAGCCCTTTCTTTTTTTTCATGGTCCCTCGTCCTCGCATTCCTTTATCTGGAACACCAGAAGAAGGCCAGAATCCTGGGCCTCTTCATTTTTGCCATCGCATTTCTTTCCACGCTCATGGTCATAGGGATCTCAGTCCACTCGCCTCTCTTTGCCGCAACGGCTCCCATCGGCTTTCTTCTGTCCCTTCACACCATCCTGATCGACCTGGGGCTCGCCTCCGCCGCCCTATCCTTCATCGTCGCACTCCTTTATCTCCTTCTGGATTTTTTTCTGCGGCGAAAGATCTTCAACCGATTTTTCAGCCGGATTCCGTCCCTTGAGACCCTCGACCAATTGAACACCAATTTCAGTGGGCTCGGTTTTGTTTTCTTGACCACCGGGCTGATTTTTGCCATGATCTGGTCATGGGAAAAATTTGGTACGACCATTCCGCATGCCTCGCAAGGAAGACTCGCTTTTCTTGGGGCTTTTTTGGTCTGGATCGCCTATGCGGCAACGGTCCTGCTCCGGTGGAGCCGGCGTTTTCGGGGAAAGCAGGCCGCGTACCTCTCCATTTCGGGATTTCTGATATTCGCGGCGACGATAGTCGCGCTGGCCTTATTTTCTAAGGGTTCGCACTTCATACTGTAGACTGTAGACGATCTTTGTCCGTCTCGGGAGGAGAACCGGGTGACTGCGGAGGTGGCATAGTGATCAAGATTACCCTCGCAGGGGTCAACCACAAGACGGCTCCGGTCGATGTCAGAGAAAGAATCGCCTATCCGAAAGAGCATCTGTCTCCGGCAGTCCGACTTCTGGCCCAGGAAGAAAACGTTCTCGAATGCCTGCTCCTGTCCACATGCAATCGCGTCGAGATTCTGACGATTACCTCAAACATTCATCCGGACCCGGAATTCTTCACCCGCTTTCTTTCGAAAACCCATCCAGCCCTCGCGTCGATCCCCCTGAGACCCCATCTCTACTACAAAACGGACAGCGAAGCCGTCGAGCACCTGTTTGAAGTGACCGCGAGCCTCGACTCCATGGTTGTCGGAGAACCGCAGATCACGGGACAGGTCAAGGAAGCGTTTGAAATCTGCCGGCAGGAAAACACCATCGGTCCCTATCTGAGCCAGATCTTCCAGCGGGCTGTCAGCACGGCGAAGCGGGTCCGCTCCGAAACGGCGATCAGCCACCTTCCTGTTTCGATCAGCTATGCCGCCTGCCAGCTGGCGCGAAAAATTTTCCAGGACATGTCAAACAAATCCGTTCTTCTCCTGGGAGGAGGAGAAATGGCTCAACTGACCGCCCGGCATATGAAAAAAATGGGTGTCCGCTCCTTGACCGTCATGACAAGGGATCCCGAAAAAGGAAAGGTTCTCGCCGCGGAATACGAGGCCGCATACGCCTCCATGGATACGCTCGAGGAAGCTATGGCCGATGCAGACATGGTGGTCTGTTCGACGGGTGCGGACACCTATCTCCTCACTGTTTCCGTCATGGAAAAGGCGATGGAACGCCGGGGCTACCGCCCGCTCTTCCTTATCGACATCGCCGTTCCCCGCAACATAGACCCTGACATATCCCGGCTCGCCAACACCTTCCTCTACAACATCGATGATCTGAAATCGGTGGTGGAGTCGAATCAGAGGGAGCGGGAGATGGAAACATACGCCGCCCGCGAAATAGTGCGTCAGGAACTTGCCCAATTCCAGAAATGGCGTTCTGATCGCTCGGCGGTCCCCCTCATCCAGGCCCTCCGACGCCATACCGAAAAACTCCAGCAATCAGAACTCGAGCGCTTTTCAAGAACACTCGACGTTCTTCCCGAAGAAACCAGAAAACAGGTTGTCATTCTGGCCCAATCTCTCGTCAACAAGATGCTGCATCCGACCTACCAGACCTTGAGAAATTCCTCGAATCTGGAAGAAGCCTGGGAATGGATTTCGCGCTGCTACGGACTTTCGCCGGAACTTCCATCACAGGAAGCTCCCCTTCAAAGAGACGAGTCCTCTTCAGCAGAAAAACAGTCCTCCGTTCTTGAGTCCCCGCAATCGAGCTTCCCGATCCCCGGCGAACAATCTTGCTAAAAGAATTTGAAGTGAATCCCTCTCCCATTCGAATCGGCACCCGGGGCTCCGAACTGGCCCTCTGGCAGGCGCGCCATGTGGCTCAGCTGATCGAGAAAAGCGCTGAAATGCCGAGCGAGCTCAAGATCATAAAGACTACCGGAGACATGATTCTCTCGGTCCCACTTTCCCAGGTCGGAGGAAAGGGACTTTTCGTGAAAGAGATCGAGGATGCCCTTCTTGAAGGCTCCATCGATCTGGCCGTTCACAGCATGAAGGATGTTCCCGCTTTTCTGCCGGAGGGGCTCATTCTTGGAGCCATCCTCTCCCGGGAAGATCCAAGGGACGCATTCGTTTCCGTCCTTCATCCCTCCCTGGAATCCCTTCCTCCAGGATCCCGCATCGGGACCTCGTCGCTGCGACGCATCGCGCAACTGCGACACTTTCGCTCTGACCTCGAGTTCGTGTCTCTCCGGGGAAATGTCGGAACGCGCCTCAGGAAGATGGAAGAAGGACAGGTCGATGCCATCATTCTCGCCGCGGCGGGATTGATCAGACTGGGCTATACCGACAGAATCCGGCAGTTTCTTCCGACCGGACTTTCCCTGCCGGCCGTGGGGCAAGGAGCTCTGGGGCTGGAATATCGGGAGAAAGACCGGCGGATCGGAAACATTCTTGCACGGATCGCGGATCGGGAGACGACTCTCTGCGTCCAGGCGGAAAGAGGCGTCCTTGCGGCCCTCAATGGCGGTTGCCAGCTTCCTCTGGCCGCACATGGCCGCCTCCTCCCGGATGGACTGATCGAAATCGTTGCCAGAGTCCTCGACCCCGAAGGAACCACCCTACTTGAAGAATCCATCACTGGCGAGGCCATCCACGCAGAAAATCTGGGGAAGGAAGCAGGAAAGAGGCTTCTCGACCGCGGCGGCAAGGCCTTGCTGGATGCCGTCATTCCTCACTGAGGTCCTCTTGCTGACAAATTTTCTCTCTTGAAGACCTGAAATTCCTCCCGCATAATGGAAATAGTGACGTCAGATGACTTTTTCACGCCCCATGGCCTGAATTTGCGAGGAGTTCGCACACCTTGTCCCGGGATACACTGAATAAACAGTTTGGAATGATTCTCCCACGCGTCCATCTTGTCGGGGCCGGCCCGGGAGATCCGGGTCTGATTTCTAGAAAAGGGGCCCATCTCCTCGGAACTGCGGACGTGGTTCTTTACGACCATCTCGTTTCCCTCGAGCTTCTCGACCTCGCCCCCCCGCACGCATTGAGGATCGATGTGGGAAAGATCCGGAATCATCCCCGGATGTCCCAGTCGGAAATTGAAGCCATCATGATCGACCATGCCCGCAAGGGAAAAACGGTGGTTCGTCTCAAGGGGGGTGATCCCTTTGTCTTCGGACGGGGAGGAGAGGAGGCACAGGCGCTCAAAAATGCCGGCATTCCCTTCTCGGTTGTCCCCGGAATCTCCTCCACCATTGCTGTTCCAGCTTACGCCGGTGTGCCGGTCACCCACAGGGATCACAACTCGAGACTCATCATTCTGACGGCTCACGACAACCCCGAAAAATGGACCGTCCAGGATGTCGCGGCTCTTACAAGCCCCAATCAGACGATTGTGGTTCTGATGGGAGTCCTTTTCATGAAGCAGCTTGCGAAAAGACTTCTTCAGGCAGGACTTTCAGAAACAACTCCCGTTCTTTTGGTCCGATGGGGAACGACCCCGGATCAGCAATCCTTCGAGACTACCCTGGGAGACCTGTCCAGATTTCTCGACCGAACCCCCCTGACACCGCCAGTGACTCTTCTGATCGGCGGAGTGGTCGCGCTCCGTCCCGAGATCGCATGGATTCAACGCCTTCCCCTTTTCGGAAAGAGAATTCTCCTGACCCGGGAACGGGAAAGCTCGACCGAGCTTATGGCCATACTTGAAGGATTGGGGGCGACGGTTATATCCTGTCCGACCATTTCCGTGGTTCCGGAGTCAACCGCAAATGCCGAATCGTCGCTTCTCGGCCTGGCCGGGTTTTCCTGGCTTGTTTTTTTGAGCCCGAACGGGGTGCGGCACTTTCTCCGAAAACTCTGCGAAAAAAAAATTGACCTCCGTTCGCTTGCGGGCATCCGGTTCTTTTCCATGGGACCGGCCACCACCGAGGCCCTCGAAATGGCCGGACTTTTTCCGGACTCCACTCCGGAAAGCTCCCATGGCCAGGGGGTCATCGACACCTTCGCCTCTTTTCCGGAGCCTCACAACGAAAGCGTGCTCATCATCCGGGGAGACAAGGGGACCGGGCTGATACCGGAAGGACTCCGGAAACTCGGATTCTCCGTGGAGACGATCGGGATTTACGCAAATCACCTTCCATCCCTTCCCGATTACAAAAGAGAGAGACTGGAGTCCCTTCTGAACCAGGGAGCCATCGATCTCGTCATTCATTACAGTCCTTCGGCTGTCCAGGGGCTTCTGAAACTTTTTCCGGACCATCATTCGAAAATTCTCACCATTCCCGCACTCGCAATCGGACCCACAACCGCAGGCGCCCTCTCGGAAGCCCACGTCCAACGGATCATCGAGTCCAAGACCCCGACGGCAAAGGGCATCATTGAATCCGCACTGGATTTCCTTTCCCCGATAGGGAATAATTCTGGCATCGCAGAGAACCCCAAGGGGGAGTCCCCCTCCCACGGGAATAATCCCTTTGATTCCGAGGAGCGCGTAACCACGTGAGCCATCCCCTAGAACGTCCGAGGCGACTCAGAAATTCGGCCACCATCAGAAATCTTGTGCGCGAAGTGGATCTCTCTCCCGAGCACATGATTCTTCCTCTCTTCGTGACCTTCGGCCACAACCGCAAGGAGCCGATTTCATCGATGCCGGGAGTCTACCGTTATTCCCTGGACAGACTTCCCGAAGCCCTTGAGGAGGCCTGGACGGCGGGGATCCGGTCCGTCCTTCTTTTCGGAATTCCCGAAAGAAAGGACGAAAACGGATCGGAGGCCCTGAATCCGGACGGACCGGTGCCGCAGGCCATCGGACTCATCCGCGCAACTTATCCCGACTTTGTCGTCATGACGGATATATGCATCGACGAATACACGACGCATGGACACTGCGGCCTCGTCTGCGGAGAAAGGATCGAGAACGACCCCACCCTTGACGTTCTTTCAGCCATGGCTCTTCTCCATGCCCAGGCGGGGGCCGACATCGTCGCCCCCTCGGACATGATGGACGGAAGGGTTCTCGCCATTCGTACAACGCTCGACCGGAATGCCTTTTCCGATACCCTCATTCTGTCCTACGCCGTGAAGTACGCATCCGGACTTTATGGCCCCTTCCGGGATGCCATGATGTCGGGTCCACAGTTCGGAGACCGCGCCTCTTACCAGATGGATTACCGGGGCATCAAGGATGCCCTCAGGGAAGCCCGTCTCGATGCAGAGGAAGGAGCCGACATCCTGATGGTCAAGCCGGCCTTGGCCTACCTTGACATCATTGCCAGGGTGGCAGGATCCTCGGACCTGCCGATCGCCGCCTACCAGGTGAGCGGGGAATACGCCATGATCTGCGCGGCGGGACAGAATGGCTGGATCGACCAGGACAGGGTGATGATCGAATCGCTCACGGCCATCCGCCGGGCGGGGGCCCAGATGATCGTCACCTATTTCGCCGTTCCGGCTGCCAAGCTCCTTCAACGCCGGCCATGAAAACTTTCAGGGGAACACGGGAATCCCTGCGCAATCTCATTCCACCGGGTCCCCACGCCATCACCATCGGAAACTTTGACGGCGTTCATGCAGGTCACCAGTTTCTCCTGAAACAGCTAATGGATAACGCCCGAACAAGACATGTTCCGGCCCTCCTTTTGACCTTTGATCCCCATCCACTCTTTTTCCTGTCGCCGGAATCCCCTTTCCGCATGATCATGTCTCCGGAACAAAAAGAAAAAGTCCTGGCTGATCTCGGACTGGACATCCTGGCCATCCTGACCTTCGACAAGTCCATCCAGATGCTCTCCCCCGAAGAATTCACCCTTTCCATACTCTGGGACCTTTTTCATCCCGTTCTCCTCATCGTCGGAGAGGGATTCCGGTTCGGCCACGGCCGTACGGGCTCCATCGACGACCTGTCCCGGATTCTTTCCCCGCTCGGAGTGACCGTCTCCGCCGTTCCCCCTTATGCGGACATGGGAGGACGGGTCTCTAGCTCCCGAATCCGCAAAGCCATCGACCACGGAGAGATCGCAGAGGCCAACCGGCTTCTGACCCGCCCCATCGAGGTGTCGGGTCCCGTTTCCGAGGGCGAAAAAAGGGGTCGTGATCTCGGATTCCCCACACTGAACCTGATTCCCCCAGACCACCGCCTCATCCCACCCCCTGGCGTATATGCCACACGGACCCTGATTGGAGGACGATTTCTCGACGGGGCCACCTACATAGGAACAAAACCCACTTTCGGGACCCACCGCCCCGTGGTCGAAACCCATCTCTTCAATTTCGACAAAAACTGTTACGGCGAGTGGCATACAGTGCTCTTCTTTAACAGAATCCGGGGAGAGCGATCCTTCGCCAGCGTCGAGGCTCTCAAGCTCCAGATCGCGGCGGATGTCGATAAAGCGAGGAAGCTTCTCCATGATCAACCTTTCACCGGATCCCCTCGCCCCCTTTGAGACAGGAATCCGGGACTTTCTTTTACGCCACAGCCTTCTGACCGGGAACGACTCCCCTCCCCGCTTCACGGAATGGGCCGTGGCCGTATCCGGAGGAGGAGACTCGGTCCTTCTTTGCCAGATTCTGAGCCGGCTCGCCCCGCAGTCAGTCAGAACCACCCTCCTTCACTTCAACCATCACACCGACCGGGACAGGAACGCGGAGGATCTCTCTTTCGTAAGAAGCCTGGCTGAAAGGATGGGATTTCGCTTCCACTCCGGAGAGTCCTCCTCATCCGACCTCTCCCGCCCGGAACTCTCCGAAACAGTCTTGCGTCAGGAGCGGCACGCATTTTTCGATGGATTTCTCTTGGCCCATCCTCATGCGGCCCTCTTTCTCGGACATCAGCTGGACGACCGGATCGAAACGATCCTCGCCAACCTTTTCAGGGGGGGCGGACCGAGATCCCTGATCGGAATCGCACCGGAAAGCCGCGGGAGAATCTTCCGTCCCCTGCTTGCGTTCGACCGTCAGGAAATACGGCTGGCACTGGAAGGGGCCGGGATACCCTACCGGGAGGATCCGGCAAACACGGATCCAAAACATCTCAGAAACCGGATACGCCTGACGCTTCGGAAAGAGATCGACCGGTTTTTTCCCCCGGAGGGCACACGCCACCTCGGCCATCTGGCCTCGCTCATGGAGCGGGAAACATCCCTTCCCACGATTTCCCCACCTCTTCTCTGCGAGGATGAATATCCCGGCCACATCCGGTTTTCCCTTTTTCTGTACCACTCGATGCGCCCGTCCGCCCAGGGATTTTTTCTCCGTTCTCTTCTCAATCGGCAAAGCCTTCACGGCTTGCCGATCCCGCACGAAAGGAATCTGCTGCGTTCTCTCGAACAGAGCGACCCGGAGAAGCCTCTCCGTAATTTCCCCCTGGGCAAGGGATGGGTTCTGAGTCTTGTCTTCGGAAGAGCGGATCTGGTATACAAGTACCCTGAAACGGAAAAATGGCGATACGATTTAAGCCCTTCGATTCTGCCGGAAGGTTCGACAACCCTGACGATTTTCCCACCACGCGGCGGAGTTCTGATCGTGGACCGGAAACCGGTGGAGAGAGTGCCGGACCCGCACCGGACCCGGCCTGGCGCAAGAACCTTCGTCTCCATTCCTGCCGTCACGGATACTGGGTCATCACTTTTTTTCCGTTACTGGGATTCGGGTCAGCGGGTCTTTCCTGGGGAGGATGACAATGCCCCGCCCACCGTTTCTGCCTTATGGAAGGATCGACCGATGACCACCTACAGAAAGTTCATTCTCCCAGTGCTTTGCAGGGGCTCGCTGGCCATCTGGATCCCGGGAATCCTCGACAGAACAGGCTGCCTGCCGGAAACCGGCTCAGGGACGGAAGTCGCATTAACCTATCAGTCGCGGGAGAGATCCGAGTGGAAAAAATTTTTGGAAGACCCCTGATTACCCAGGAAGAAATTGTCCACCGGATTCGAGAGCTCGGCCTGAGGATAACCCGGGACTATGAAGGGAAGAATCTGGTTCTGATCGGAATCCTGAAGGGAGCCTTCGCCTTTACCGCCGATCTTGCGCGATCGATCGGCATTCCCGCCCAGATCGACTTCATGATGACATCCTCCGCTCCTTCTGCGGACGGAACAGGGACGACCAGACTTCTGTCAGAGCCATCCCTAAACCTGAGGGGGACCGATGTGCTGGTGATCGAGGATATCGTCGACTCCGGAAAAACCGCCACGCTCATCATGGATGTCCTCTCCCGGCACCATCCCGAAAGCGTCCGTTTTTGCGCACTTCTCGACAAGACAGGAGGCAGGGAAGTCTCATTTTCACCGGACTATACCGGATTTTCCATTCCGAACCGTTTCGTCATCGGTTACGGGCTTGATTACAAGAACAAGTACCGGACTCTCCCCTTCATCGCCGTCCTCGATCAGACATCCTGATCCCAGGGTCCGAGGAACCCTTTCTCCTTGCCGGATTTTTCACAAAATCCGATTGAAGAGGGGTAGGCTCCATGCTAGAATCAGAAATCGCACCCCTTGAAGGAGGAATCTGTTGATGAAGCCGTTCTACAAGAATCTTGCCCTCTGGTTGATCATCGGAATCGTCGTTTTTCTTGTCTTTGACATGTTTCAGTTCCGCCAGCCCACATCCCAGAACCTGATCTACTCGGATTTCATTTCAAAGCTTGAAATGAACCAGATCAGCGAAGTGACAATCAAGCGGAACCATATCAATGGCGTGATGAAGGACGGATCCCATTTCCAAACCTATGCCGCCAACGATCCGCATCTCGTCGAGGAGCTTCAGAAGCGCAATGTCAGGATCATCGCCATTCCTCCCGGCGAGAGCCCCTGGTACATGAGCCTCCTCATCTCCTGGGGACCGATCATCGTCCTCGTCCTTCTCTGGGTCTTTTTCATGCGGCAGATGCAGACCGGGGGAAACAAGGCCATGTCCTTCGGAAAATCCAGGGCCAAGATGATGACCGAGGACAAGAAGAAGATTACCTTTGCGGACGTTGCAGGTGTCGACGAGGCGAAAGAAGAGGTTTTCGAGATCGTCGAATTCCTCAAGGATCCCTCCAAGTTCCAGAGGCTGGGTGGACATATTCCCAAAGGCGTGCTCGTCGTCGGTCCTCCCGGGACCGGCAAGACCCTGCTCGCCAAGGCGATCGCGGGGGAGGCCGATGTCCCCTTCTTTCATATCAGCGGCTCGGACTTCGTTGAAATGTTCGTCGGAGTCGGTGCTTCCCGCGTCCGGGATCTTTTCGAACAGGGAAAGAAAAATGCCCCCTGCATCATTTTCATCGACGAAATCGATGCCGTTGGACGCCACCGGGGCGCTGGCCTCGGAGGGGGCCACGACGAACGCGAACAGACCCTGAACCAACTCCTCGTCGAGATGGACGGGTTCGAAAGCAATGAGGGGGTCATCCTGATCGCCGCGACCAACAGGCCGGACGTTCTCGACCCGGCGCTCCTCCGCCCCGGACGCTTCGATCGACAGATTATTGTCGGGAAACCCGACCTCAAGGGCCGGATCAAGATCCTCGAAGTCCACACGAAAAAGATCCCGCTCGACTCCTCCGTCAACCTTGAGACGGTCGCCCGTGGGACCCCCGGCTTTTCAGGAGCCGACCTTGCGAACCTGGTCAACGAAGCGGCGCTCCTGGCCGCCCGCCGCGATAAAAAAGTCGTGGAAATGAGCGAGTTCGAAGATGCCAAGGACAAGGTCCTCATGGGGGTCGAACGCAAATCCATCCTCATCACCGAGGACGAAAAGCGCGTGACAGCCTTTCATGAAGCCGGCCATACGCTTGTTGCGAAACTCCTTCCGGGAACGGACCCTGTTCACAAGGTCTCGATCATCCCCAGGGGCCGGGCGCTCGGCGTCACACAGCAGCTTCCCACCGACGATCGGTACACCTATGGGAAGGACTTTCTGCTGAACAACATCGCCATTCTCATGGGAGGCCGGGTCGCGGAAGAGCTCGTGACGAAATCCATCACGACTGGAGCCGGAAACGATATTGAACGGGCCACCGATCTGGCGAGAAAAATGGTTTGCGAATGGGGGATGAGTGACAAGCTCGGCCCCATCACCTTCGCCCAGAAAAACGACGAAATATTTCTGGGGCGGGAGATGTTTCAGCGCAGGGATTACAGCGAATCAACCGCGATCGATATCGATCGCGAGGTGAGCGGTATCATTTTCGATGCCTATGCCAAAGCTAAAAGCCTGATATCCACCCATTTGAAGGCGCTGCACAGCATCGCGGAAGCTCTCCTGGAAAAGGAAACGCTCGATTCTCCCCAGATCGACGCCCTCATCCAGGCGGCCAATGCCACGGGCTGACCTCCGGGAACTTCTTAGAAACGCGAGAAGGGAGGGGCGTCTCCCGCTCATCATGGGGGTCATCAACATGACCCCCGATTCTTTTTCGGGGGACGGTCTCTTGTCCGGGAATTTCTCCCTGAGGGATCGGGCATTCCGATTGATCGAGGCGGGAGCCCAGATCCTCGACATAGGGGCCGAATCCACCCGACCCGGTTCCCGTTTCATCTCCCAGGAGGAGGAACGATCCCGACTCTTTCCTGCCATCGAAGCCCTGGAAGGGATTCCGGTCCCTCTTTCCATCGATACGCGTCGTCCCGAGATTTTTCGCGAGGCCATCCCATACGGGGCCACCCTTATCAACGATATCGGAGGCCTCAGAGATCCGGGCTTTTCCGCCATCCTTCGGGCCAATCCGGAGATCATGGCCGTTGTCATGCACATGAAGGGAACCCCCGAAACGATGCAGAACGCGCCCTTCTACAAGGATGTCTTGACCGATGTTCGGGATTTTTTTTCGGAGCGGGCATCCAGCCTGGAACAATCCGGAATCGCGCGGGACCGCCTTATCTTCGATCCTGGTCTGGGGTTTGGAAAAACGGCCGAAGACAACTTCACCCTTCTTCGACACATGGACTCCCTTTCCGGAAAGGAACTCCTTCTGATAGCCCCGTCCAGAAAGCGATTCCTGGACGATGCGGCGCATCCCCTTTCCCCGGAGGAACGAGACATCCCTACGGCCGCCGTCATGGCCTGGTGCACCCTCCATGGGGCCTCGCTGTTCAGGACCCACCGTCCCGATATCGCCTTCCAGGTCCGTCGCGTTCTCCAGTCCATCCAAGGGAGCGGCGGTGGATAAACTGACCTCCTGGAGCCTCTGGAGGAATATCCTCGACATTCTGGCCGTCTGGTTCATCTTTTACCAGATTCTTCTTCTCATCAGGGGAACCCGCGCCTTCCAGATGGTCATCGGGGTCCTGGTCTTCCTGCTGGTTTTTTTCGTTTCAGGATGGCTCAAGCTCTATACTCTCAACTGGCTGATCACCAGTTTCTGGTCACAGATCGTCCTGGCACTGTTGATCCTCTTCCAGCCTGAAATCCGCAAGGCTCTGGCCCGGGTCGGGAAAAGCCCTCTCTTGCTGGGTATCCCTCTGGGCGACTCCTCGCTCGACATCGAAGAACTCGTGAAGGCCCTCCAGAGTCTCAGTCGCCGCGGCATCGGGGGGATCATCGTCCTCGAGAGGAACACCGACCTTTCCGAGATCGTCGAGGTCGGAGTTCCCCTCGATGCCATCATTTCCAACGAACTTCTTGTCAGCCTCTTTCTCCCCTACTCTCCCATTCACGACGGGGCCGCCATCATCCGCAAGAACAGAATCTCGACGGCGGGCTGCTTTTTGCCGATATCCCTCTCTTCCGATCTCTCCCGGCAATACGGAACCCGCCATCGGGCGGCCATCGGCATTACTGAGGAGACCGATGCCGTCGCCCTCGTCGTTTCCGAGGAAACTTCCCAGATCTCCCTTGTCGTCGCAGGACGCGTCACACCGCAGACGGACATGATCCTTCTGCGACAGACTCTCACACGACTTTTCCGGAAAGAAGCCCGACTCCCCAAAAACCGGAGAATGCAATCCCTGCGAAAACGCTTCTATTCGTCGATCTCCCTCATCCCCGGACTTTCTGAATTCATGAAGTCCGTCAGACCCTCATCGAGGAACCGACCGTGATCCGATGGGACTCTTTTCGGCGATCCCTTGAGAGGAACCTTCCTCTCAAGATCCTGGCATTGGTCCTGTCGCTGGCACTCTGGTTCCACATCAGCAGGCCAGGTCGGGAATATTTTTCACTGACCGTCCCCGTCACCGTCGTCAAGCTCCCGCCGCATCTCGAGCTGCTAAAATCCCTTCCGGACCGCGTCACACTCACTCTGGAGGGACCGCCAGGCTTCGGAGGACAGATTCACCCGGAAAACCTTTCGATCATCCTTGATGGCCGTTCTCTGGGTCCGGGCCTCAGGACCCTTCGTCTCGACAGGGCAACCCTGTCCCTTCCCACGGGGGTTTCCGTCGTCCGCTTCGTCCCTGAAAAGGTGTCACTCGAACTTATGCCTCTTTCCCGGAAGATGATCCGCATCTTGCCGCTTTTCATCGGGGAAACCCGCCACAGGATTGCTCCGCTTCGGGTTCGGTTGATTCCTGATCATGCCCTGATCGAAGGGGACAAGGCCGAACTGGCCTCCATTCATTTTCTGAAAACCCGCCCGATCGAGCTTTCTCTTCTCTCCGGAAATCATCCTCAGACCTTCAGCGTCCCAATCGCCATTCCCGACAATGCCCATATCAGGCTTCTTACTCCGTTGAGCGTCTCCATCGAGATCACCCATACCGGCCCGCTTGCTCCGACGAAAGAACGATAGCCTTTTAGCCTTTGGCCTCGAGGGAATTTCTGTTATGATTGCAAAAATCAGACCATGAAAGAGGGAGGGAGCATGGGCAAGGGACATCACAGACTCTTCGGAACCGACGGAATCCGGGGACGCGCCAACGTTCATCCGATTACAGGGGAAATGGCATACCGTCTCGGACGGGCGGCGGCCCATCTCTTTGTCCGTGCGGGAGAAGAACACCATATCGTCATCGGAAAAGACACGCGGATCTCGGGTTACATGCTGGAGATGGCGCTAACCTCCGGGATCACCTCGATGGGCGTCAATGTCATCCTGGTCGGTCCCTTCACCACCCCCGGCATTGCCTTTTTGACCAGAAGCCTCCGCGCCGATGCGGGAATCATGATATCGGCATCACACAATCCCTACGACGACAACGGAATCAAGTTTTTCTCCTCTGAAGGACTGAAGCTTCCGGACGAACTCGAAGACCGGATCGAGCGTCTCGTGACCGATCCGGAGATCGACCACATTCGCCCGACCGGAGCTCTGATCGGCAAGGTCTCCCGACTTTCCGGGGCGGAGGGGCGCTACGTCGAATTCGTCAAGAACACCCTCCCCCGAAAACAGAAGTTCGAGGGAGTCCGGATCGTGGCCGACATGGCGAACGGCGGGGCCTACAAGGTCGCCCCGATGGCGCTCAGAGAACTTGGAGCCGAGGTCATCACGATGGCCGACACTCCGGACGGCGTGAACATCAACGACAATTGCGGAGCCCTCTATCCCGAGAACCTGGCCAAAAGGGTGGTCGAGACGGGATCCGACCTCGGAGTGGCGCTCGACGGGGATGCCGACCGGGCGGTCTTCGTGACGAGCACCGGCAAGATCCTTGACGGTGACAGGATCATGGCGATCGTCGCCCCTTTCCTGAAGAGGGAAGGACGTCTCCCCGGAGACACGCTCGTCACGACTGTCATGAGCAACCTGGCCCTTGATGAATCCATGAAAAGCCATGGAATCAATCTGCGAAAAACCCAGGTCGGAGACCGGTATATTCTCGAGGAACTGGACCGGCTCGCGCTTTCCTTCGGGGGCGAGCAATCCGGGCATATCATTTTCAGGGACTTTCACTCGACCGGAGACGGGCTCCTCACCACCCTTCAGCTCCTCTCCATTCTTTCCCTTGACGGGGTTTCTCTCGATGACGCCGCCCGCATCATGGAGCCCTATCCCCAAATGCTCAAGACAATCCCCGTCCCCTCCAAGCCCCCGATCGACACCCTCCCCTTTCTCGCCAAAACAAAGGCCGAGGTGGACAGGGAGCTTTCGGAGGGACACGGACGCCTTCTTCTCCGGTATTCAGGAACGGAAATGGCCATCCGCATCATGCTGGAAGGGCCGGATACAAAAAAGCTCGAGCGCATGATGGAGTCCCTGGAGGAGGCCGTCACACGGGATTTCGCCAAGATCTCTCCGCACCACTGAAAATCGTCCCGCCCGAGCCTTGACGATACGAGACTGTTTTCCCGCTTCTGTCGCGACCACTGCGGGCCTTTTCCTTTCCGCCTTCTTCCCGTTTTTTCCTGTCTCGACGCTTTTCCTGCTCGGGGTCCTCTTTTTCCTCCTGATGCTCTCGAATCTTTCCTCATCCTCAGGGCTCCTCGCCCTTTTTCTGTCCGGAAGCTTTCTGGGCGGCATCTTCATCCTGTCTCCGGCCACCCCATCCCCACACGAACGAAGGCCACGGCTCATCGAGACGTGTCTTGACGCCATACCCGACCCGGCCAAAGGAGGGGTATGGGTCGCCGGGATCGCGCAAGCCCTGCCAGGATCCGGATCAGAACGCATTCGCATCTTCATTCCGGAGGGCCGTCTGCCGCTCGATCCGCTCGTCCGGGGAGACTGTCTGGCGGGAGAGGTGACTCCTTTGCGGCTTCCTCCCGATGGCTTTCCCGTAGCCCACGCAAGCGGCGCCTACCGGATCGATGAGGCAAGCCCTCTCACGTTCTATCCGGGAACCTCTCCCGCCAGCCGATTCTTCCGGAAAATCGCGGCTCTGTCGGAAAACCTTTCCCTCTCCCTCAGAGACGACTACCCCGCCGACACGGCCGGTCTCCTCGCGGCCCTCGTACTTTCGGACACCCGGTTCCTTTCACCAGACTCCCTGTCGGATTTCCGGAAAGCGGGGGTTTCCCATCTCCTGTCCGTTTCGGGGGAACACATGACGCTCCTGGCACTCTTCCTGGGAGGCGCTTTTCTGCTGATCCTCCGGATCCTGCCGCTCACCCTTCTCCGGACCCTCTCGGTCCGATTTCCCCTATCGCGGCTTCTCCTTGTCCCGACGCTTCCCCTCCTGGGACTCTACACCGTGATGATCGGTCTCCCGCCCGCCGCTGTCCGGGCATTTCTCGCCTTCGGGCTCCTGGCCGTCCTGAAGATAGTCTTTGTCGACCTTTCCTTCCCGGAGATACTGGGCCTTTCCACCATCATCATGCTGGCCTTCATGCCCTCCCTGGCCCGCTCCCTGTCCTTTATCCTGTCCCTCCTGGCCCTTTGGGCACTGATCCTGAGGCAGAGCCCGCTGGCGGAAAAAAACAAAAATGGGAAAGGATTCGATTCCCCTCTTCAATCCTTTCGCTCCGGGATCCTGATCACGCTCTTCACCACCCCGCTCCTGGCCCTTGTCTTCAGGACCGCAAGTCCTGCCGGGATCGTGGCCAATCCCGTCCTCGTCCCGATCGCGGGGGACCTGCTCCTTCCCCTGGGTTTTTTCGATCTTTTCCTGAGAATGCTCCTCCCCCATACTCCCTGGGTTCTTGTTCTGCTGACCGGAGCCCTCTCCCATGCCGTCCTCGGCCTGGCCGCCGGCTTCGCCTCCCTTCCCGGAAGCGCCCTGACGCTTCCCAGGGCAAACCCGCTTCTGGTCCTCTTGTTCTATCTTGCGATCTTTCTTCTGATGATTTCCTCCCGACCATCCATTCGGCGCTCCGCGCCTCTCCTCCTTTTCCTTTTTTGCGCCGCTCTCCTGATTCCCGGATCCCCTGAAAAAAAAGACCCCGCCTTGGCCCTTTCGACGACCTCCTCCGGGCCTCCCCGATACCGGCCCGAACGGGAGAGGGAGAACCTGACCCGTCTCCTCGGGGCGCACTTCAAAGACAAAATTCTTCGGGAAGAGGTACAATAAGGACATCCGGATCCTGAGTATTAATCCATCATCCAATGGAGGGCGCGGCCATGACCAGCGGGAAACCCCGAAAGAAAGACATCGATGTCCAGGACGACATGACACTTGAAACCATGAAGAAAAAAGCGTGTCCTGTGTGCGGGAAGCCGATGCGCTGGCTGGACGGGGATTTCATATGCGTGGCCTGCAACGGCGGAGAGTATGGTCCTGAGGAGGGCTAAGGGATCTAGAGTCTCAGGGAATGTCCGCAGACGATCCCTTCGAAGAAGGCCGGATCGATGATCCGGATGATTCCTTTTCGGGATAGGTCCAGCTTTCCGGACTTCTCCCACATGCGGGTGACACGGATGGCTGTCTCAACGGTTGTCAGACACATCTGGGCCAGCACGGTTCGCGTGATGGCGATCGAATCCCTGTAAGCCTTCGTGCCCGCGTCGGAGGGCGCGGAGTCGGGGCTCCTTCCCGAAAGCGCCACGAGCGCCTGGGAGAGACGGACCTCGATCGGCATGTGGGCATAAAGAAGGCGGGATTGGTACATTCTGAATCGCTCTCCAAGTTCGGTGTTGACCTCCCGCCGAAGCTCCCTGTCCCTTTCGAGGGCGAGGTGGAGATTTTTCTTGGCGTACCCGACGGCCTTCGACGGACAGTCGGCGATCGCTCCGGCCGGGTACGGGAAGTCGAAGATGACGGCAAACCCCGCAACAAAATCCCCGGGAAGAAGCCTCTCCAGAACGAGGGGGGTCCCGAAAGGGCTTTCCTTGACGAAGAGGATCCGTCCTTCCTTCACGACATAGAAGTAGTCTGAAGAATCGCCCTGCAGGAACAGACTTTCTCCCTTCCGCCGGAGCTCGACCTCCCGGTCAGGCCTTGTCGCGTTCATCCAGTCCCGGAACACTGGCATGTGAGACGGGCTCATTCCCAGACCCTGGGGAAGAGGAGCGAGGCGAGGAGACTTCCGAGACTGATGAGAAAAGCCGACAGGAGAGCGGCGGAAAAAGTCCTTATATCGAAGCCGGGAACCACCGCCGAAACGGCCCAGAGGAGGAGGGCGTTCAGGACGAAGATGAAGAGACCCAGTGTCAGGAGGGTGATCGGAAGGGTCAGAATGACCAGGAGCGGCCGAACCAGTATGTTGATGAATCCAAGAACGACCGCGACGGCGATGGCGGTCGGGAACCCCCGGATTTCCACTCCCCGCACCATGCGCGAAACGGCGAAGATGATCAGGGCATTCACAAGGAGCCGGAGAAGAATCGTGAGCATGTCTTTCCGCCTTTTCCTCTGGATCCGGTCGATGTCCTTGCCAGAGGACCCCGGATAGTCTATCGTTTTTCCGTTGAGCATTTGCTTCATGATACCAAATATTGGACCTCAGGGGAGCAACGGTGATTAGGAGGAGAATCGTCCGTCTTCGGGAATGGTTCGAGCGGCGCATCCGAGGGACACCCGGCGGTTCATGGTTCTTCCCCCACGCCCTGCTGGCTCTCGTCGTGGGCCTTTACGGGTTCAAGAACGTTCTCCCCCTCCTCGACCAGATCCGAGTCATCCAGACTCACCTGCGGCACTTCGGCCCCGCCCAGGACTTCGCCCATCTCCCGGTCGTCTTTCATATCCCAGGTGGAGTCCCCCAGACGATCATCGGCCTTGTCCAGCTTCTCATGTCCGTGGGCCTGTTTCTCCGCTCCCGGTTCGCATGGGTGATCACCGTCCTCCTGATGGCCATCTCTCTTGTGGTGGTCCTGAGGCAAAGCCCTCTCCCCGTCCTCACGCTCGGACTCATCCTCCTTTTGCTGACGGGACTTCTTCTCGCCAGGAAGTCCTTCGACCAGTCCACCGTCTCCACCGGGTCCTTCTTTTCCCTTCTCAGCATCCTCCTGCTCATGGGATACGGAATCTTCGGCTCCTTCATCCTGGGCAAGGGATTCACGCCCCCCATCACCTCCCTGGTCACCGCCTTCTACTTTGCCGTAATCACAATGGCGACAGTGGGATACGGGGATATCGTTCCAACGACGGACGACGCCCGGCTTTTCGTCGTGAGCCTGGTCATTTTCGGCATCACCGTCTTCAGCGCCTCCATTTCATCCGTCCTCATCCCCCTTATCAACGAGCGCCTGAAAAAGGTCCTCATCCCGGAGAAACGGAAAATGCCACGAAAGGACCACTACATTCTGGTCGGAACCGGAAGTCTGGCCCGCCATGTCTTCCTGGAGCTCTCCTCCCGCAATCTTCCCGTCACGCTCATCGTCTCCCATCCTCTGGAAGAGGCTCCCTTCGCGGGAGCGGACCAGGTGGTGGGGGATCCGACGGACGGAGAGGTCCTGAAGAAGGCCGGAGCGCTTGAGGCCCAGGCCATCCTGGCCCTTCTCGAAGAGGATGCGGAGAATGCCTTTGTCGTCCTGGCCGCCCGGGACATCGGCTCCAGGGCCCGGACCATCGTTTCCGTCCGGAGTCGGGCCAGCTTCTCCAGGATTCGCTCAGTCTCCCCGGACATGATCCTCTCACCCGAGATGATCGGGGGCGAATTGATCGCCATGGCCCTGAACAACGAAAAGATCGACGGGGAGAGTTTCCTGCGAAAGGCGCTCTTTCTGGACCGACGGATGCAGGAGAACTCCGAACCGGCAAAGGGAGGCGCCTCGTAGCTCCCGCCTGACGAGTCCGCCCCCGGGCTCACCCGGACTCTCCCCGAGGACCGGTCCGGGACGGGATCCTGGCCCTGCGACTCCCGGGAATGCGTCTTTTTCGCCGAACGAAGTCAGCATTTCCTCTCTTGACCTCGTTGTGGGAGCCGGTTATCGTGAAGGAAAGCCATTCCCCCACTCTGACAAATCAGACAGCCGGGGAGTTCCAACCCGATCGAAAAAGGAAGTCCTTCATGGCTTCAGACCTCTCCCCCCCCGCCGCCCATGTCACCGTCGTCCTCTTTACCGATGAGGGAGCAAACCTCGGACCGGCCCAAAGGCCCAAGGTGCAGGATGACCTCCATTGGCAGAGAATCCTCTCCCCCCTCTCCTATGATGTAACCCGCAAGCATGCCACCGAACGTCCGTTTTCCGCTCCGGGATATGACCGGAAAACCCCCGGAATTTACCGGTGCATCTGTTGCGGAAACGCTCTTTTTCCCTCGGGAACCAAGTTCGATTCGGGAACGGGATGGCCCAGCTTCTGGGCTCCCATGGCAAAGGAAAACATCGCACTGCGCGAGGATTTAAGTTACGGCATGCGGCGAACAGAGGTTCTGTGCACCCTCTGCGACGCCCATCTGGGTCATCTTTTTAACGACGGACCGCCTCCTACGGGACTCCGGTACTGCATCAACATGGCCGCGCTTTCGTTCGTGCCTTTTCCCGCCAATCGGGAGGACCTCCCATGATTCATCCCGAGACCTTCCTCTCCGGTTCTTTTTTTATCCTTGCCGGACTTGGCTGCTTTGGTGAGTCTTCGGGAGCTGAATACGCCATTCCCCCCCCGGCAGCCGATCCCCCCTCCAAAGGGATTCAGAAGGCGGTTCTCGCCGGGGGATGCTTCTGGGGAGTCGAGGCCGTCTTCAAGCACCTTCGCGGAGTGACGGGAGTCCTTTCGGGGTATGCCGGAGGAACAGCGGAAACGGCCCGGTACGACATCGTGTGCTCCGGACAGACCGGCCACGCCGAATCTGTCGAAGTTACCTACGATGCCGGCACCGTCTCCTACGGCACTCTTCTTAGGGTTTTCTTCTCGGTGGCTCACGATCCGACCCAGGTTAATCGCCAGGGACCCGATGTCGGAACCCAGTATCGTTCGGCAATCTTCACCCTGACGGATGAGCAGCGCAGAATCGCGCTGGCCTACATCGACCAGCTCAATGCTTCTGGGGTCTTCCATCGTCCGATCGCCACCCAGATTTTCCCTCTCGAGACCTTCTACCCCGCGGAGGACTATCACCAGAATTTTCTGGAAGAACATCCGACCTACCCCTACATCGTCTATCACGACCTTCCAAAACTTGCCGCGCTGAAACGCCTCTATCCCGACCTCTGGCAAGCCTGACCGGTCTTTTCATTCTCGTCAAGCCGACAGCTGGTCTCCCATTCGAGTCCATTCCGGGAATCTCTTACGGGCGGAAACCAAATAAATCATTTATGTTTCATGACAATAAGCCATGCTGCACACAAGAAACATATTTTGTAAAAATATGGAGACAAAATGAATTTCGTCATGTATCATGAAACAACCTTCGGCATTGGGCCGGAGGACAGACGACACTATCAGTGAAAGGGAGTACGACATGGGACTCGGACCTTCTGCAAGCCCGATCAGTATCTTTCTTGTTCTTTTCACATATTTGGTAGGCGTTGGCTTCCTGGTTTACATGTTCGGCAAAAGCGACCACGTGTCCCGCAGCAAGTCCTGACAGTTCAAATTTTTCCTATAAGATCACGGAACTCCATCGGGAGAGGCATCTACAAAGCCTCTCCCGTTTTCCTTTTTCCGACCCATCGCCCGTTCAGGATCCTGTTCGAAAAATAAGGGATGCGACCAAGAGCAGACTCCCGGCCGAAGCGTCGCCCTGTCGCCGATTGACTGGTCTCGAACCTCATCCATACATGGGAATCAAACGCCCCTGAAGCAAAAAAACCACGATCCCAAAAATGAAAGCCGCCCCGAACAAAATTTGTGCGGTGCGAGCCTCCATGTGCACAAGGATCTTGAACAGCCCTCCCACCTATTGCACCAGTCCTGTCTCAGGATCACGCCGCTCTCCGGACAGATGCGGACTCCTGGAATCCTGTCTGGGCAGGAAGGAGATATGTCAGAAAATCAGGGAAATTCCGAAAAGACATCGCCCCCAGCAAACATGGGAAATCCTCCCGTCCCGGACTGTCCATCCGACGCGCAAACAGGTTCGCCACCACCTCCCTTCTTCCATATTTACTTTTTCCTCGCAAGACTTATTGTTCTGATAAGAATTTATTAAGAGAAACGCGAATCCGATTCCTGTATTCTTGTGGTCGATATGGATTCGGGAAGGGGAGATTGCCTCTCTTTTTCCCTCGCCGTGAGGGACCCCCGAAATTCCGGAGAGATTCCGGGATGGCAGCAAGGGCGGAAAGCGGACAGCATCCGCTGTCAGCTTCCCGCACAAATCAAAACCTATGATCTGATCAAGGAGGCGAACGATGAGTCGATCTATGTCACGCCGGGAAATGCTGGGAATGGTGGCCATGATGGGAACGGACGGAGTGGCGCTTGGTCTTGGTGGTGGGAAAGTTCCCCTGGCATCGGCTTCGGACCATCTCGATCTGGAACCCAGGGGGGATCATCGCCTCCACGCACTCCTTTCGGCGCTTGCCAAGGCGAAAAAACGCCGGGACTATCGCTCGCTGACAATGATCAGCCTCCATCGCGACGAATGGGATCATGAGTCCCTTGCCCTTCTTCTCCGCTACCATGGAATGCCGAAACAGGTCTGGGACAACACCGTCTTCGGCTCTCCCTGGCTCAACCTCATGAGAAACTCTTTGAATGCCATGGTCTACAGCTTTGGGAAAAAGGATGCGCTGGTTCTTTCCGCCACCCATGGGACAGCCCATCTGGCCTTGTTTGACGACCATATGTGGGAGAAATACCGTCTTTACGAAAAGGCCGGGGTCAAGTCCAAAACCAACCCCCTGATCCGTCTTTCCCCCGCATCGTCAAAGCCCCTCTCCTCCCTGAACGATCCCCATGGGGTTCTTTCCCCCGAGGACAACAACATCCCTGTTCTCCAGGCGCGGGGTGTTGTCTTTCTGGCCTGCCACAACATGATCTGGGAGCTATCCGGGGCATTGAAAAAGGGGGGAATCAACCCCGACCACAAAACCCACGGGGAGATTGCCGCCGAATTGACCAACCATCTGATTTCCGGCGTTGTGCTGACGCCAGGCATTGTAGGTACGATTCCCCTTCTGGCCGAGGCCGGTTACCAGTACGCCCATTCCTGAGGCCCATCCACCTATCCCTCAAGAATGCCCGAAAGGGATTGCCTCTGGAAAGGCAGGATTGCAGGAATTAAACATGGGGGTAAACATGACAAATGCCAGACTTGCTACCGCTATCCTTACAGGCTTTACAATATTCCTTCATGGAGGGCCCCTTTCTCCGCCAGATGCTCTCGCAGATGGCTTGGAGATCTTCCCACCCTGGAGCCATGGCCGGAACAACCCCTCGGAAGACAAGGGCATCGACGTTACGGTGCCGGATGTCGACAATCTTCCGGATCTCCATGGAAACCTCTCCCATCCCCGACTCGTCCTGTATGTCGGCGGAAACTATTTTTTTGCCATGGCCCCTCTCGTCAAGGCCTTTGAAAAAAAGTATCCCCGGATCCGAGGTGGACTTTTTTATGAAACTCTCCCCCCGGGACTCCTGGCCAAACAGATCGAGAAGAAGGGACGTCTGACAATCGGAAACGCCACCATAACCATCCCTGGCGACGTCTATGCCGCGGGTCTCAAAAAGGTCCGAATCCTGCTTGGCAAAAAACTACTTGTCGGCAAACCCGTGGCCTATGCCACCAATGACCTGACAATCATGGTTCCGAAAGGAAATCCGGCCGGAATCAAGGGTCTTGCAGACCTTGGAAAGCCCGGGGTCCGGCTGGTGATGCCAAATCCGGCATGGGAAGGCGTCGCACGTCAGATCAAGGGAGCGCTGTACAAGGCGGGAGGAAAGAAACTCGTCCAGGCCGTTTATGTCGACAAGGTCAAAAACGGGGAGACGGTTCTGACCCGGATCCATCACCGTCAAAGTCCGATGTCCCTGATGCGCAAAAATGCGGATGCCGGTGTCACCTGGAGATCCGAGGCCATCTTTCAGGAGCAGGAGGGGCACCCCATCGAAAACGTGTCGATTCCCGACAGCCAGAACGTCCGGGCCATATACGCGGCCGGACTCATCCGGGGAAGCCGCCATAAGGCGTGGGCCAAACGATGGCTCTCCTTTCTCGGATCGCCCGAGGCGCTCCACATATTCGAGCGCTATGGATTCAAGCCCGTCACCCGGAATGATTTGAAATAGAATGTTTTTTGGCCAGCGCGGGCTCGCAAAGCCCGGGCTGGCACATTTTCTTCCCGTTCGCCCATTTTGATTCTGTCGTCATGAACAGGGCTCACCCTGCATGATGAAAATTTGCATTTTCTTACCAGCCGCTCACACGATACACATCCGGGTCGTCTTTTTTCGTCACCGGCTTCCCTACCGGTTACAAAGCCAAAAATTCGGCTGGGGGAAGGCGATCGACAGGGACGAGGCGTTCAGAAAAGTGAGGGAATCCGTAACTCTGACCCCCGGATCCTCTGTCCGGCCGGGAAAACGGACTGAAGCCCTCGGTTGTGCTCCTGCACTTCTTTCGCAAGGGGGAAATCTCTATGGCTACGAC
Organism: Nitrospirota bacterium; assembly: GCA_021840555.1. Classification (GTDB taxonomy): domain Bacteria; phylum Nitrospirota; class Leptospirillia; order Leptospirillales; family Leptospirillaceae; genus UBA4572. The sequence continues at coordinate 2,750 of JAKBXW010000004.1, read as the reverse complement.
CGCCCTATTCTCCAGAAACCAGTGGCCGCCTCTCGTTTTTCTCATTCTTGTGATTGGAGCCGGATTCGGATTCATCTTCCAGACGCAACCGGCCTCGGCCGGCACAGTCCCCGCACTTCCCAATGCGGATACTATTCGACAAGGAGAATATCTGGCCCATATGGGGGACTGCTTTGCCTGCCACACCGCCCGCGGTGGGAAGCCTCTGGCCGGCGGCACCCCGATGAACACCCCTTTCGGCATTCTTTATTCGACCAATATCACTCCCGACCGCGAGACCGGGATCGGGAACTATACCCTGGCCCAGTTCATCCGGGCCATGCGTGACGGGGTCGACCGGAACGGAAACAACCTCTTTCCGGCCATGCCCTATCCCTCCTATGCGAAAATCACGGACCAGGACCTGTATGCGCTCTACTCCTACCTGATGTACGGGGTCAGGCCTGTCTACCAGAAGAACAGGGAAAACCAGATCCATTGGCCCTTCAACATCCGCCTGGGACTCTCCCTCTGGAAATGGCTCTTTCTCGACGATCGCCCCTATCGCCCTGATCCAACCAAGTCCGCGGCCTGGAATCGCGGGGCCTACATCATCCAGGGTCTGGGCCATTGCGGTTCCTGTCACACGCCTCGCGGACTCGGATTACAGGAAAAGGCCATGGACGCGCGAGGACCGAATGGACGCGACTATCTGAGCGGGGCTACCATCGATTCGTGGTATGCGCCAAGCCTCAGGAATCCCCAGTCCCTCAAAGGGATAGAGGCCTTTCTTAAAACCGGGCGAAATACCCGGTCCGCCGCCTTCGGGATCATGGCGGAGGTCGATCACTTCAGCACCCAGAAATACACGGACAGCGACCTTCACGCGATGGATGTCTATCTGAAATCGCTCGTCCTGAATCCGGGATCCTCTTCAGTCCCGCCACCGGCCAACACATTGTCCCGGCAGAAAACCTCCTCCGATGCACTCTTCGCGACAGAAGGCGGACTTGGCTATGTTCAGTTCTGTGCCTCCTGTCACCAGCTCGACGGGAAGGGAGTGGCCAACCTGTTCCCTCCCCTGGCGGGAAATCCGTCCCTTCTTTCGCGCAATCCTCTTTCAGTCGTCCACGTCATCCTCTCCGGCTCCCGTTCGGCGGTAACTGCGGAGTATCCGAAGGCCTTCGCCATGCCGAACTATGGAGGGCTGACGGATGAGGAGCTGGCCCAGATCGTCACATTCATCCGGACCGCGTGGGGCAATCATGCCCCGGCCGTCACCCGGGATGAGATTGGGAGGATCCGCTCCGAAATTTCCCCTCCCCCTCCCACCCCGGGGTCGTACGCTGCCCCGAGGTTGGCAGGGATCCTAAAGGATCCCGATCGGAATGAAATCCTTTACGGAATGCGCCTGATGATCGAGACGAAGACTCTTCTTCCCAAGAATGTGGGGGATGAGCTCACCTGTTCGAGCTGCCATCTTGATGCAGGAACCGTGGCTTATGCGTCTCCCTTTGTGGGACTTGCCTCCCAGTTCCCCTCCTATTCCTCCCGGGCGGGAAAGGTGATCGACATGGCCGACAGAATCAATGGCTGCTTTCTGCGTTCCATGAGCGGAAGGGCCCTCGACAAACACTCAAAGGCGATGTCCGCCATGGTGGCTTACATGAACTGGATGAACGGCGGCTTTCATCGCCACGATGCCATTTCCGGGCGGGGAGTCGGGAGGGTCAGCAAAAAACTTGTGCCCGACATTCAAAAAGGTCGGAAAATCTACCGTCAGGACTGCGCCTCGTGTCATGGGACCCACGGAGAGGGCCTCCTGGACGCCCACGGAACCTTTGTGTTTCCACCTTTATGGGGACCACATTCCTTCAATATCGGAGCTGGAATCGCCAAAACTTACACCGCCGCGGCCTTCGTCAAGAACAATATGCCCATCTCCCACGAAATAAACACGCCTCTGGGACAGGGCGGGCTGACAGACCAGGAAGCCGTGGACGTTTCAGCGTATTTTACCCATATGGCGCGACCGGACTTTCCTGACAAGATCAAGGACTGGCCACACGGGGGAAAACCATCGGATTCACGCTATTGACGCGATAAAAGAAACCAGGACGCCCCGTCCTCCTTTCCGGAGACATCCGGAGTTCAAGAAAATCGGTGGACGTGACACCCAGGGGGAACGGAAAGGCTGAGAAATGCATCGAAGACTAACAGTCAAATGGCAGGATCGAGAAGAATTCCGGTGAGGAGACGATCAAGATTTTTCACACTCCTTGTGTTTTCATTTGATGAGTGTGGTGCCCCCGGGGTGATTTGACACCCGGCCAAAGGTTTAGGAAACCTACGATTTATTTAAAATTATCACATTTTATATCATTGCAATTAAAGGAAAAATAAAAAAATTAGAATAAAATAAAAATCAAATTGCCGTCGCCATGCCGTCCTGGATACCATAGCCCTATCAAAATTTGAAAGGGGTGGACAAGATGGCCTATATCCGCAAAAGATTAGATTCCTGGGAAGTTTCTATCAATAAAAAAGGCTTCCCACGTCGATCACTTACCTTTTCTACCAAAGCCGACGCAGAAAAATGGGCTAGGCATATCGAGGCGGAAATGGACCGTAGCGTATTCGTCTCACGGAAGGAATCGGAAAATACAACCCTCGAGGAAGCCCTTGACCGCTATGAGCGGGAAGTAATCCCGTCCAAGAAAGGGGCCAGGCAGGAATCCATGAGGATGCGAATCTGGAAACGCTCCTCCTTG
>JAKBXW010000157.1 GCA_021840555.1 Nitrospirota bacterium | reverse complement strand
AAGGCGACGCAAGAGGAAAGCGAAACCGGCTCCCGACGAGGGGGCTTATGAGTGTTCGAGCCGTGTGCGCAGAAATGCGCACGCACGGTTCCGAGGGGAGGCAGGGTCAGTAATGGCCCTCCCTTACCCGACGATGCGGAGGCCATCGGAGAAGCCTCCCGCAATCCCAAGACCGTTCCCGTTCCGGTCAAGACGCTTGAGCAGCAGGACCTGGCGATGCTGATCGCCCTCCGGCAGGGACACATCGAGGATCGGACCGCCCTGGCCAACCGGATTCGGGCCTTCCTTCTGGAACGGGGAATCGCCCTTCCCAAGGGGATGGCCGTGCTTCGACACCAGCTGTCGGAGGTTCTGGACGACGGGACGAACGATCTGACGCAGGTCGCCCGCACCACTCTCCGGAAGATGCAGGAGCAGCTCCGGGAACTCGACGACAAGATCGAGGGCATCGTCGAGGCGATGCACAAGATGACGAGCCTCAACGAGGCGGCCAAGATCCTCCGGACGGTCCCTGGATTCGGACCCTTGATCGTCGCGGCCCTCGTGGCGGTCATCGGGGATCCGAAACGCTTCAAAAACGGGCGCGACATGTCGGCCTATCTCGGTCTTGTCGTCCGCCAGAACACCTCGGGGGACAAGATCCGGCTGGGAGGCATCACCAAGAGGGGAGACGCCGGCCTTCGAACGCTTCTCGTCCATGGAGCCCGGGCCGCCCTGCAGACCATCGAGGTCTGCGATGTGGGCAAGATAGGCAACGGAAGACTCCGGGCCTGGTGCCTTTCGCTCCTGGCTCGAAAGGACAACAAGAACAAGGTCGTCGTCGCTCTGGCCAACAAGCTGGTGCGCATCGCCTGGGCCGTCTGGACGAAAGGGGTGGCCTACAATGCGGCTCTCGCCTAGATCGGACCTCGGGAGCGTCCCGGGACGTCAGGATCGCTCCGAGCTCCCGATGCCGTAACGGGGGCGACGACGAAAACGAGTCATGATTCGCCTTCCGTAAGACGGGTGCCCGCACCTGATTGATGGGGAAAACGGTCCTGCCACCTGCAGAGAGCCCTCTCAGAGAATGGCCCATAGAGGCCGCCTGAATAACATCTCATTGGAGCGCTGCAGGCGCGAATATCCATCATGGCCCCGGAGAGTCTCCGTGAGGTCCGATATATTGGCGCATCCGATTCCTTCCAGGAATCGACGTGCAGACAGATCGGGAAAGGGATGTCCGCTCGGGAAGGAAGACGAACGAAACGAACCCCGGTCGGGGATTTACGGGAGAACCTTGTCTCCATCCCGATCCCAGGGAGCGGGGGTCCCACCCCAGAAGGGCCTGGCAATTAAACTCGGTACCGGAAAATGACTATCGTAAGCCGTACAAATTATTGAGATGATTGCCTGTTTGCGCAGAAGAAAAAACCTCCTCAAAGGGGCTTGACTTCTCCGCCTGACCATATATTTTCCTGAGGAGCCGAACAGGAAAAAAACGGTGGCTCCTATCGGGATCCGGAGCTGTCCCGGATCGTCCGGTCGTAGAGTTTCGCATACTTGTAGAAGGAGCTTTCAAAATTGTAGAGGGCGATGACAAATCCCGCACCTCCGTCGAGGAAGCCTTTTTTCAGGACATAGTGCCGGAAAAAGGCCCAAAGCCCGTGAAGAAAAGCCATCGGAACAGAGCTCTTGCGGCCTCGCGATCCCAGCTTTTCCGCTCCGAGGGTCGAGTACCGGTTCATCTTGCCGATCATCTCCCCCAGGTCGGCGAAGGGGATCTGGACAATGGCGGCCTTCATGTGGCCCAGACGCATCCCGGGGTGCATGCGGAAAGATTCGTGGACAAGATCGTGCGTATAGGTGAAGGCTCCTTTCCGGAAAAGCTGGGGCTGGCGGTAGTCCGGATACCAGTCGGAGTGACGAATCCACCGTCCCAAAAAAAAATTCTTCCTCGGAACCAGATAGGCGTCCATGGGCTGGGAAGATGAGAGAATGGCGATAATCTCGGCCTTAGCCTCTTCCGTCATCCGTTCGTCGGAATCCAGGCTGAAGACCCAGTCAAAACGGCAATGAGAAACCGCGTCGTTTCTCAGAGCCCCGAAGCCGGAGAAGGGAACCTGAACAACACCGACTCCCAGGCTGGCGGCGATGTCGGCGGTCCCGTCGGTGCTTCCCGAGTCGACCAGGACCACCTCGTCCGCCCAAAGGACGCTCTCCAGGGCGGGACGGATCTTGTGCTCCTGGTTGTAGCCGAGAACGTAGACGGACAAGGGCGGTCTTGCGAAGGCGGATTCCTGGGAAGAGGGCATAGGGAGGGCGATCCTCGTTGTATGTGAAAAGTGAGGTTCGATCATGAATACCGGGGGATTATAGAGAAGATCGATGACCCGGTTCAACCAGACGAGACGGAAGAAGGCTCAAAAGAGACCGAGAATCCTGGACGCGATCGCATCCAGAATAAAAAGCCCCTCTCCCGTCAAGACAAGAGCCTCGCAATTCGTACGATCTATCTTGGCAAGTCCTTTTCGTACGATATCATCAAGAACAATACGTA
>JAKBXW010000063.1 GCA_021840555.1 Nitrospirota bacterium | reverse complement strand
GATCGCTCTGGTCCCCCAGCTATTTTGCCGGAAGCTGTGGGGGAGCCCCCATCGCTGTGATTCGCCAGTACATCGAACAGCAGAAGACGCCACATTAAAAGCCACTACAGGGACGGCCATGCCGTCCTCGCTATCCTTCCCCACCCTGAAGGGCGAGGTTTGCCGCGCGATTGGATCAATTCCCCTGCCATCATGATCCGGCCTGTCCCTTTGTTCCCGTCCCGGAAGAATTGCTCTCTGGGCTGTCCACAACGAAAAAACCATGGCTCTTTCGATCGGATTCCCGACCGTCTCGAGAAAGGAGAGCCCCCTTTCAAAAATCTCCGGAAGTTTTTCCGGGACGGGCGGCTTGTATGTCGTTCCCGCGATTCCGACCGCTCCCGTTCTGAAAACATCCCATTCCAGGGCTTCCTCGAAAGCGACGCATGCGTTGATCCCTAAAAAATCTCTTCCGTGGGGCGAACCTGTTTTCTTGCACAAGGGATATGGGCCATTCCCAGGCTCTCTTGAGATTCAGGATCTGCTCGACATCGGACACAGAATGCCCGCCAATGGAGACGCCATCCATCAGGGTTTTGACCTCCGGCCAGGAAATGGGATTTCCTTCGAGGTACCCATCATGGAAAACAAAATCGGGAAGAGCCTTCTTCAGCCGGAAGAGAACAAAGCGCACATCCTGGGTCCTGAGGTCTTCGGGACGGACGATGCGGGAAGGGTCCCACGACATCCCCAGATATTCGATCTGATCCTTTGTGTTGCCCATCTATTTCCCCGCATTGAGGCATTCTTGACGCGCTTCTCCAATGCCGGTCCCCGCCATGGCGCAGGCGGATGGGGTGGCCGGAGAGTCCGAGGGTGTCCGACACCGGTTGTCGACTGGCCGGAAGGCCCGAAGAGTCTTCATGACCGGCATTTCAACACAATGGACGCACGCATTAAGTTTGCGCCCATCGAGACAGGAAGCATGGGGAGCGACTCGACCGGATGGGAAAGGACGGCATGGGGAGGGAGCCCATCCGGGCATGGTCGTAAACGATGATCATGATCCATTGTTCCCTTTCCAGGGAGGGACGGGAGGAATCCGGATTTGTCCGGGGAGAGGAAATGGCCTAGGATGATCGGAAGGACTCTGGATTCCTGATCCGTTCCGGAGCTCCGCTGCTTGGTCCGGCGAAAGCGAAAAGGAGCGTTTCGGGTGGTGGAAAGCGTGATGCCGCAATTGTTCAGGAGGGGCTTTCGCCAGGATTCCGTCCTGTTTTCCGAATATCTCCTCAAACTCATGGCCTTCGAGAGGGTCCCGGTCGTCTTTCTCTTCGACAGCCATGTGCGCCTCGTCTACGCCACGATGGTTCTCGAGGCCGACCGGAAGGACGGCAGGGTGGTTCTCGATGCCCTTCACCCCGAAATCGGCAACAACCATCTCGTCCCGGGATCCCCCGTCACCTTCTACGGAAAGGCGAACGGGGTGAACACCGGATTTCGTGCAAGGATCCGGGGCGGCGACACGGTGCGGGGCCAACCGGTTGTCCTTCTTTTTTTTCCCCATGAAACCTACCATGCCCAGATGCGCAATGCCCTGCGGGTGACCCTCCCCCCGTCGACTTCTCCGGTGCGCCTGACGAAGACGAACGGCGTTCAGGAAATGGTCCGGCCGGTGAATCTCGGAAGCGGCGGCATGCGGGTCCTTTTTCCGGAGAAAAACGAAAAGGGTGAACCGAACGACCTCTTCCGGGAAGGAGAGACGGTGCTTCTCGAAGCCGCCGATCTCGACGGATTCCGGCTGCCTCCGCTCTCCGGCCGGGTGATCTATCTCGAACATTCCGGCCGGGAGACGGGAACCGACCTCATGGCGATGGGGATCGCCTTCCTCGACTTCCCGGAGGAGTGCGAAGAGCCCCTGATCGCCTACATATCCCGCAAGGACCGGGAGTCCCTCAAAAACCTCCGAATCGGCCCCCGGGGATGATCCGGAGCCCGATTCCTGTCGCAACCGGCCGGTCCGTGGATTATAATGGAGAGACGGTTCGACCATGTTAAACCACAATCTTCAGGGAACATTGCCATGGCCTCCAAGAAAGGTGTCGCGCTCGTCAAGACCAAGACCGTCAACGAAGGCAAGAACGGTCCCTCTCTCTTTCTGACCCTGACCTTCCGCGGGGAGCGGAAGGACGATCCCCCCGTGGACTTTCCCGCCCGGCTCTGGGAAAACGCCGGGGCGGCGGATCCTGGGATCAGGGTCGGGGGACTCGTCATGGCCGAGGGACAGCTCGTCATGTACAACAACGAGCAGCAGATCCGCCTGTCCCGGATCGAGCCCCTCAAGGCTTCGGAGGAGGAGATCGCCGCCTTCATCCCGAAGAGCCGGGTCGAGGGAGCCACAGGGATGGCCCGTCTGGGTGAATACATGGACTCTTTGTCCGATCCCCACCTGAAGGCCTTCGGCCAGGAGATGCTGCGGGATCCGGAGGTCTCCGAGCTCTTCCCCAGGGCTCCGGCGGCCAAGCGCAACCACCACGCCATGGTCGGGGGACTGCTCGAGCACACTCTGGAGATCCTGGCGATGGGAGACGCCGTGGCCCCGATCCTCTCCCTGAACCGGGATCTCCTCCTTCTCGGGCTCTTCCTGCACGACATCGGCAAGTGCTGGGAGATCTCCCCCTCCGCCGGTTTTTCCTACACAGACGAGGGGCGCCTGGTCGGCCACATGGCCCTGGGCGTCGAAAAGTGCACCCAGGTCGCCCGGCGTCTGGCCGACTTTCCGGAGCGCTATCTCCGCCTCCTCCACCACTTCATCCTGGCCCACCACGGGGAACTCGAATACGGGTCTCCGCTGCTTCCGGCCACCCCCGAGGCCATGGCCGTCCACATGCTCGACAATCTCTCCGGACAGGTTTTCGCCATGCGCCAGGTGGGGGCCGGTCCCGACGGATGGGGGTACGAGAAGAACCGGGGGGCCTTCATCTACAAGGAGGGATCCGATCTCTCCCGCCTCGATCCGACGCCGATGGGGAAGGGGAGCCGCAAGGTTTTCGGTCCGTGACCCTCCCCTCCGTCTCCCCCGCTCTTCTCTCCGACCTCCGCACCCTCCTGGGGGCGGACCGTGTCCATTCGGAGGCCTTCCAGCGGAAGGCCTATTCCTACGACGCCGGGATACACCGGCTCTGGCCGGAGGCGGTGCTCCTTCCCGAGACGGCCGAAGAGCTGTCGAAGGTGGTGGACTTCGCCCGCAGGAACGGGATCCCGCTCACGCCGCGATCGGCGGGAACCAACCTGACAGGGGGCGCGATCGGCTCCGGGATCGTGGTCGCCCTGACACGGATGAACCGGATCGACGAGGACTCCCTGGAGGAAGGGGTGGTCAGGGTCGGTCCGGGAGTCATCCTGAAGGAGCTTTCGGACCGCCTGGCCCGGAGGGGGTATTTTTTTCCTCCCGATCCTTCCTCCGCCCAGGCCTGCCAGATCGGGGGCATGATCGGCACGAATGCCGCCGGGGCCCACGCCCTCAAGTACGGTGCGACGAAGGACAACGTCCGGGGGCTTTCCTTTCTTGACGCCGAAGGAACCCTTCATCCCATTGCCCCCGTTTCCTGGAACTCCTGGGAGGAACTCGAGGGCCGGATGACGGTGCGGGGGCTCCGGGAGGTGGTGCGGCGGCTCCCGGAGTGGAGCCCGCTCCTTCTGTCCCGGATGCGCCACGTCTCCAAAAATTCCTCCGGATACAACCTCTTCGACCTGGCGGTGGCCCGCGACGAGGCTCTGCGGAACGGGGCGGGCGGCCTTTTCGATCCCGTGCGCCTGATCGTGGGCTCCGAGGGGACGCTGGGCTTCGTCACGGAGGCAACCCTCCGGGTCCTCCCGCTTCCGAAGCGGCGGGTGACCCTCCTCGTCTACTTCCTGACCCTTTCCGACCTGGGGGAGGCGGTCGGGGAGATCCTGGCGCTCTCTCCCTCGGCCCTCGAGATGATGGACCGGGCGACGCTGGACCTGATCGGGAGATCCCGCTTCGGGATTCCGGAGGAGGCCGACTCCCTTCTTCTGATCGAGTTCGATTCCGAGCCCCAGGAGGAGCTGATCGCGGCCTCCCGGGCGATCCTCGCCCGCCACCCTTCGCCCGTGCCCCTCCAGGTGGCCGTGGATCCTGATCACCAGAAGGCGCTCTGGAAGGCGCGCCACGCCCTCTTTCCCACCCTCTACCGCTACGACGGAATCCATCGCCCCATCAACTTTGCGGACGATGTCGCCGTTCCCGTGCGCCGGCTTCCGGAGCTTCTTTCCTTCCTCCGGGACTTTTTCCGGGAGGAGGGGGTCCCGGTGGCGGTCTATGGCCACATCGGAAACGGGAACGCCCACATCAATCCCCTTCTGGATGTCCGGGAGGAAAAAACCCCCGAGCGGCTCCTCCGCATCAGCCAGGCCATCCATCGTACGGCGATCGACCGCTTCGGGGGGGTTCCCTGCGGCGAACACGGGGAAGGAAGGGTCCGGGCGGAGTTCCTTCCGATGGTCTACGGAGAGGAGATCTACGGGATGTTCCGGGAGGTGAAGAAGGCCTTCGATCCCTCCGGCTTCCTGAACCCGGGGGTCAAGATCTCGACCGCCTCCTTTCTCGAGAACCTCGATCTCGAGCGCGTGGCCCGGCCCTGCGCGACCTGCGGGAAATGCAACACCGTCTGCCCTCCTTTCGACGTACTGAGACGGGAGGACGAAGGGGCCCGGGGGTGGTACCAGATCCTCGCCGATCCCCGCCTGGGCCCTCCGCCAGACGCGCTTCTCGACGCCTGTCTCAACTGCAAGTCCTGCCGCTCGACCTGTCCGGCGGGGGTGGACGTCTCCCGGGTGATCCTGGACGCCCGCGCGAAACGCGGCGGGGACCCCGTCTCGCGACGGCTCTTCCAGACCCTCCTTTCCGGCCGGCTCGACCGGATCGTTCCGATTCTGGGCCGAACCCAGGGTCTCTGGGACCGGGGCCCCGTGAGGGCCCTTCTGGAGGGACTCTCCCGGAGGGCCCTCCGTCCCGTCTCCCCCACCGCCCATCTTCCGAAGGGGCTTCTCCTTCCCAGGATCCGCAAGGAGCTTCTCAGGGAAAAATTCCGGGCCCTCACCACCGAAGGGGGGCGGACCGGTGACCTGGCCTATTTCCACGGATGCGCCGCCCAGTATTTCGACGACGGGATCGGGGAGGCGGTCATCGCCCTTCTGTCGCGTTCTCCCCGGACCATGGTTCTTCCCGGGCAGACCTGCTCGGGAACCCCCGTCGAAACATACGGCCACGCCGATCTGGTCCGGGAGGCCGCCCGAAAGAACCTCGCCTCCCTGGCCGGATATCCGGTGGTGGTGACCGGATGCGCCTCCTGCACCCTGGCGCTTAAGGATATGCCGGAGCTCTTCGAGCCGGGCTCTCCGGAGCGGGAGGAGGCGTCGCGCCTCTCCGCCCGCGTCCGCCACATCACCGAATACATGCTTGCCGGGGAGATGGCCCCGGTTCTTGCGGAGATCGCCGAAAAAAACCGGGAAAACCCGCTGGAGGGAGGGATCGCCTACCACGAATCCTGCCACCTCCGGGCGGCCGGTGTGACCGAGGCGCCGCACCGTCTCCTCGACGCGCTCTTCGGTTCGGCGGTGCGCCCCATGGCCGACTTCGACCGGTGCGCGGGAGGGGCCGGATCCTACCTGATCAAGAACCCGGAGCTTTCGGGGAGGATCTTTGAGAGAAAGCGTGCGGCGGTGGCGGCCTCCGGGGCGAAAACGGTGACGACCGGCTGTCCCGCCTGCCAGATGAAGCTCCGCGACGGGCTCGAAGACGAGGTCGAGGTCTCCCACCTGGCCATCCTGATGGCCCGGGCCCTCGAAAACTGACCACAGACTGAAAGGACGGACATGGCAAAGAGATTGCGTTTCGAGTGGGAATACCCCGAGGATTTCCAGCACCACCCCGTTTCCGGGATCTACGGGGGAGTCCTTCCCTCCGGAGACCTGGTCATGGAGTTTTTCCTGGAGCGGATGCCGCCTCCGGAATACGAAATCCGGGAGATCTCGCCCGAGATCCCCGCAGGAAAGCCCGTGGAGTTTGCTGAGCAGAAGGTGGTGCGTCTCGTCCAGTGCGGCATGGTCGCAAACCTCCAGACGGCCCGCTCCTTCCACGAATGGCTGGGCCACACCCTCCGCCAGATTGACGAGGCCCGCGGCGGGGGCCGCGAGGAGAAGAAGGGAGGTCCGGGAGGATACCTCTGAGCGTTTTGTTCCGTCAGGGACGATCGGAGGCTCCGGGCGCCATGGGGAAGAAGGGAAGAAGACGACCGCCCCGGGAGGGGCGCGAACACAGAAAAGACCTCTCCGAGGCAAAGGAGCGGGAGGTCACCGCGGTCCGGAGCATCCTTCCCCCTCTCGCCAAGGATCTCTGGCCCGCGGCCCGTCGGCTCCAGAAAAAGTGGACCGTCTGGCTGGGGCCGACGAATTCGGGAAAGACCCACGAGGCCCTTCTTCGCCTGAAGAAGGCCGGCGGAAGCTATCTGGCTCCTCTCAGGCTCCTTGCCCAGGAGGTCCACGAGCGCTTCGAGTCCGAGGGGGTGCCGACCAGCCTCCATACGGGGGAGGAGCGGATCCATCGTCCGGAGGCCGTCCATGTCTCGGCCACGGTCGAGATGGGCTCCACCTCCCGGAACGCCGGATGCGTGGTCATCGACGAGATCCAGATGCTTGCCGACCGGGAGCGCGGCCATGCCTGGGTCCGGGCTCTCCTGGGTACGCCTGCAGAAGAGATCCTGATGTGCGGAGCCCCCCAGTCGGAGGGGGCCATCCGCAGGCTGGGGGAGTATGCCGGGGTTCCGGTGGAGGTCCACCGGACCGTCCGGAAGACCCCGCTTTCCCTCTCGTCCGCTCCGATTTCCCTGGGGGAGGTTCCGGACGGAAGCATCGTCGTCGCCTTCAGCCGGATGGATGTCCTGGATCTGGCCAGCCTCTTCCGCGACCGGGGACGCCCCGTGGCGACGGTCTACGGGGCGATGCCTCCCGAGCTCAGGCGCGCGGAATCGAAGCGCTTTCGCTCCGGGGAGGCCACGGTGATGCTGGCGACCGACGCGGTGGGGATGGGGCTCAACATTCCGGCCGAATACGTGATCTTCTCCACCGCCACCAAGTTCGACGGGAGGGAGGAGCGTCTCCTGACCCCCGACGAGGTTCTCCAGATCGGCGGGCGGGCCGGACGGTTCGGTCTCCATCCCGAAGGGATCGTGGCCGGGATGGACCGGCGGACCCACGCCCTGATCCGCCGCCAGTTCGAGGGGGTTCCCCCGGCCATTTCCGGGCCTTTTCCCTTCATGCCGGACTTTCCCATCGTCTGCTCGGCGGCCGAGGTGCTCGCCTCCGAGAACCTCGAGACCCTGCTCTCCCGCCTTCACGCCTCGATCCTCTCGGACGCCCATCTCCGCTCCGGAATCGGGCCGGAGGTCCGGCAGAGGGCCACCCGCATCGAGCAGATCTGTCCGGGCCTTCCCCTCGAGGAGCGCTGGCTCCTCCTGTTCGCCCCGGTCAACCGGACGACGGAGCTCCTCTTCTGGCGGTGGGTCGCGACGGTGGGACGGACCGGCGGCTCCGCGGGAATTCCCGTCGTGCGATGTCCCCAGGCCGGGGAGGTCTTCGGACGCAAGGACGGTGAGGAGTCTCTGGCCCGTCTCTCCCTCTACCGCTGGCTGTCGCTCAGGTTCCCGCACCGGTTTCCGGAGTACGACGTCGCTGTGGGGCGCTACCTCCGGGTTCTCGATGAGACGCGGGTCATTCTCGAACGGGAGGGACGGGGCCGTCGGCGGCGAAAGGGAAGGGTCCCGGCGGAGTAGGGTGGCTGCCTGGCCCTTTTCGGAAAAGCGGACGGGGAACGTTCCGGCGTGAGGAAGGTCCGGATGGCGGCTTCGGGGATCGAGGATCGACGGGATTTCCCAGTGGAGAATCTCGATCTTCGATTCTTTTTATCCCCGATTCTCCTCGATGGGGAGCGATTCAAGTTTTTTCCGGTAGACTCCGATGTGAAAAGGGAGACCTCCGATGATTTCCCGGTTGCCTCGCTCCTCGCGGAAGAGACGACGGACCTGATGGTCGGTGCGCCGGTCCAGGTGGCATCCGGCGGCCAGGACCTTCCAGACAGGGGTCGCCATCTTCTGGAGGCTTGCCACGGGAGGAGAGTCGGAAAGGACATGCTCCATGAGAAAGAGAGTGCCGTTCCTTTTGAGCGTTCTTCGTATTTCCAGAAGGCTGGCCATGGGATCGTCCACAGAACAGAGCACGAGGGTGACGACGATGGCGTCGAAGCTCCCGTCGGCAAAGGGGAGGGCCGAGGCCGACCCGATGACGGGAAGTCCCCTGGCCCCGAGACCCTTCTCCATCCCTTTTCGCATCATGGCGGGAGAGCGGTCGAGAAAGATCGTCCGGTTTCCCGGACGATCAAGAAAGGGAAGATTGCTCCCCGTCCCGGAGCCGATGTCGAGAATCGTTCCCCGGATTCCATCGAGAAGCCGGGAGCGGAGCGGGGCCAGTGTCTCCTTTTCGGTTCGGGCCAGAAGAGGATCGTAGACGGTCGCGAAAATCCGGTCGTACCAGCGCGACAGCGACGCTTTCATGGGCGGCCCTCCGTGACGGAGAATTCCCCTGGACAAAGATCAATCTCTCTTCCATCTGGTTCCCTGTTTCTATATTCTACCTGAACGGACCCTGATTTTTCAGGCCGCAAACCAGTCTTTGAATAATAAAGGAGCGCCCCATGATTTCCGTCAAGCGAATCATCCTCTTTCTCCTGTCATCCCTGATCGTCGTCGCAGCTCTTCTTCCCGGACCGAATGAGAAGGTCTCCGCCGCCGTTCTTCCCCTGAGCCTCTCCGTCCAGGGCATAGGCATCGGCGCCCTGTCCGGGCAATCATCGGTCAGCAACAGCGTGGGAGGCTACAGCGGGGGGGGCTTCGGCGCGGGTTTTCTGGGAACGCTTCACCTGACGGATTCGGTGGCCGTCCGTGGACAGGCGAACTATCTCCATTTCGCGGGGACCCCCCTCATGACCGCCTTTCCCGTGACCCTGGGGCTCGAATACGACTTCCTCCACTTTACGGATTTCTTGTATCTTTACGGAGCCGTCGACGCCGGATACAACAACACCCAGGCCGAAGGGACGGGGGGGAACAATTTCACCTGGGACGCCGCGCTCGGGCTCAATCTCGGTCCGGTCTACGCGGAGATCCGGTACGCCCAGATCGCCGGTCCCCTGGTCACGACGAATCAGGGAAATCTGGGGAGCCTGACCTATGTCCCGGTGGTGGTCGGGTTTACCTTCTTCTGAGGCAAAAAGGGCAGAACAGGAGTGTCGAAGGGGTCCGCTGTCGGATGCCGGGATGAAATCCCTCCGGCGGATCGTCTTGCGCATCTCACGAATAGGAAACCCAGATCGACCTTCCGAATCCCCGGCTCCATAATCCTGCCGGAGGGGCCTCTCCTGGCCCTTCCTCCCTTTCCGATCCACCTCCCACCGGAAATGGCCGGAAGGCAGAGAACTCCTCTTTTCCTCTTCGGCGTTTTTCCAGAGGACCTTCCATTTTTCCTGTTGTCCTCTCTTTTCCCTTCCCTGTCCAACCCGGTCTGGTCTGCTGCTGTTTTCTGGTGAAAGGGGAAAGAGGGATTGAGACATGAATGGCATAAGAACGAATTTTTTGTGCGACGTGAAAAGTCGCTTGCAGGAGCTGTTCTGTAGGAAGAACCCACTGTTCAGCCAGTGGAGCCCACCGACACATGCGGGGGGAGTAATCGCCCGGTATGAAGCTGTCGGAAACGTACCCGCGGGGAACCGTAGGACAACTCGCGAGAGAAGTCTGAACCTGGTAGCAACGACCGGGGAGGGGCAAGGGCTAGATGGGACAAGGTCAACTCAGGTGAATCGTCGCAAGCATCGTTACGTTCGACAAGCTCAAGTTGCTGGCCAAGGCTTGAACCAAAAGGTAAGCGGGTTGGTAGGTCTTCTGTTCTATAAGGTCTACGCTGACGACAACTCCCGCCGGTGTACAGACGAGACCCTCCCCCATCGCACGCTCATCAAGCGGAACACGACAACCCCGTATCTTCGCCCATCTCTTCATGGATGGGCAGGCTGACTGCAAGGAAAGCTGAAGGACGTGCGGGCGCAGGAGGCCGGAAGAAGCGAAGGCCCGGCGGTAATCGCCGGGATAGGGGCTTGTGCCCTGCCCCGAAAGGGGGCCCACGTCCGGCTGATGCTCAATCACAAATTCTTTTGGACCCTTTGAAGAGGAAGGTTGACGTAGATGACGGAAACTCCGCCAACGTTGCCCAATCACGCCTTGTCCCACTGGGGTGCCATCGGCTGGCCCCGGGCCAAAAAGGTGGTAAAAGGACTCCAGAGGCGCATTGTGAAGGCGACGCAAGAGGAAAGCGAAACCGGCTCCCGACGAGGGGGCTTATGAGTGTTCGAGCCGTGTGCGCAGAAATGCGCACGCACGGTTCCGAGGGGAGGCAGGGTCAGTAATGGCCCTCCCTTAC
>JAKBXW010000062.1 GCA_021840555.1 Nitrospirota bacterium | reverse complement strand
GTGTGTGATAACACAAAGCACGCCTTCTACCTCCGGCCGCCGGAGCTTTACGGCGTTTTTTCGGTAAAGAGCGCAAAAAGGTCCAAAACGGGAAGAGGCACCCGAAAAAAGACGCAGAACGGGTACGGAGCCCATGTCATGGCCGGCCACTCTCCGGAATATGACCATCAGTCTGTTGAGAGTCGCCGGCTCGAAGTCCATTGCCCCGGTCCTCGATTCCTTTTCCAACAAGTTTTCCCGGATCGTTCTTTCTGTTTGCCCGCCATCGCCCACTCGGCAAGAGACAATCCGTCTAAAATTCTCTTCGTGCTCCTTACTTTTTTCCCAGGAGCTCTCGGGCCGGAGCCTTCCCTGAGCCCTGACTTTGACGGGAATCTGGGCCTCCCGAAAGGTTCCGGGATTTTTTGACGGATTCGTGTATAATATCCTGATCATTGTTTTCCGAAATGTGAGAAGCAGGGGAGAGGCTCCTGTCGGTCCAGTGGCCGGCAGAAGTTCTTTCAATGGTGACAAGGGGTGCGACGATGGGATATGGACTTTCGATATTGCTGGCCATTTTAGCCGGTTCCGGCGGGGCCACTGCGGGTTATGTTCTTGCTACCCGGAAACGATCCGGGGACCTCTTTCGTGAAGAAGAGCGCCTGAAAACGGAACGGGCACGTCTCGAGGAAGAGAAGAAAAGCGCCATCAAGGAGGCCGGAATCCAGGCTCGGGAGGAGGCTCTCCGGATCCGGATCGAAACGGAAGAGGATCTTTCCCGGAAAAAAGGCGCACTTCAGGAGGCTGAGCAATCCCTCAAGAGCCGCGAGGCCGAACTCGAGCAGCTTCGGCGCCAGCTTGCCGAGAATCGCGAAAGGATTGACAAGGACAGGAAAAGTCTTGTGGTCCGGGAGCAGTCCATCGGGCAGAGGGAGATCGAGCTTCGGGCCATGATGGAGTCCGAGCAGCGTCGCCTCGAGGAGATCGCTTCCCTGACTGTCGAGGAGGCCCGGGAGCGTCTGATGCAGAGCGCAGAGGCCGCGATCCGGCCCGAGGTTGCCCGCCTCGCCCAGAAACTGGAGCAGGAGGTCAGGGACCAGGCGGTCCGGAAGGCGCGGGAGACGATGACCCTTGCCATTCAGAGGTATGCCAACGAGCATGTCGCCGAGATCAGCGTTTCTGTCGTCCAGATTCCCTCCGACGACGTCAAGGGACGGGTGATCGGCCGGGAAGGGCGGAACATACGGGCCTTTCAGGCGGCGACGGGAGTGGATCTCATCATCGACGACACCCCGGATGCCATCATCATCTCCGGATTCGATCCCCTTCGCCGGGAGGTGGCCCGGCTCGCCCTCGAACAGCTGCTTTCCGACGGACGGATCCATCCTGCCCGCATTGAGGAAATTGTGGAAAAGGTCCGGAAGGACCTCGATGTTTCCCTCAAGGAGGAGGCGGAGAAGCTGGCCTTCGAACTGGGGATCACGGATATTCACCCGGAAATCCTGAAACTTCTTGGGCGGCTGAAATTCCGGACCAGCTATGGCCAGAACAATCTCGTCCATGCCCGGGAGGTGGCCTATCTCTGTCAGATGATGGCCCACGATCTGGGCCTCGATCCCCGGATCGCGAAGAGGGCGGGCCTTCTGCACGACATCGGGAAGTCCCTCTCCCACGAAGGGGAAGGCTCCCATCCGTCCCTGGGCGGGGAAGCGGCCAAAAGATTCGGGGAATCGCCCCAGGTGGTCAATGCCATCATGTCGCACCACGGGGACATCGAACCCAATTGTCTCGAGTCGGTTCTCGTGGCCGCCGCCGACGCCATTTCCGCTGCGCGTCCCGGCGCTCGCAGGGAAAGCATCGATGTCTATGTCAAACGTCTCGAGAAGCTGGAGACGATCGCGAATTCCTTCAAGGGCGTCGAAAAGTCCTATGCGATTCAGGCCGGCCGCGAGATACGGATCATCGTGAATCAGGATCAGGTCAGCGATGGAGATCTTTTGGAGATTACCCGCGGGATCGCCCAGAAGATTGAAAACGAACTGACCTATCCGGGCCAGATCAAGGTGACCGTGATCCGAGAGAACCGGATCGTTGAGTATGCCCGCTGACCCCGGGGAACCGGGGCATTCCGTCCGCCTTCTGTTTGTCGGAGATGTCTTTGGAAGGCCGGGGAGGGAGGCTCTGTCGCGGGGAATCGCCCGCCTTGTACGGGAAGCTCCCCTCGACGGCATTTTCATCAATGGGGAAAATCTTGCCGGTGGACGCGGCCTGACCGCCTCGAAGGTGGAGGAGTGTTATCGTCTCGGGGTGACGGCACTGACCTCAGGGAATCATCTCTTCGATCAGAAGGATGCCGAGGGGCTCCTCGTGTCCGATCCGCGTCTGCTCCGTCCCGAGAATTTTTCCGCTGCCTGTCCAGGAACGGGGCACCGGATTTTCACTCTGGCCTCGGGGTACCGGGTGGGACTCGCCAATCTCATTGGCCGGACCTTCATGGCCCCCGCCGACTGCCCATTCGCCGCCGCCGATCGCGTTCTTTCGGATTTTGAAAAGGCCCCCGCTCCCCCCGACTTCGTTGCGGTCGACATTCACGCGGAGGCAACCGGGGAAAAACAGGCCCTCGCCTTCCATCTGGACGGGCGCGCGGATCTTCTCTACGGGACCCATACGCATGTCCAGACCAATGATTTGACCCAGTATCCCAAGGGGACATGGTTCCTGGGGGATGTGGGGATGACCGGGCCCCGTTGGTCCATCGTAGGTGCGGACCCCGCCTCCGCACTTTCGAAATACCGAACCATGGTTCCGCGACCATTCCGTGTCGCGGAGGGAGAAACCCTTTTTTGTGCACTTCTGGTAACGGTTGTCCGGCCGGCCCAAAGTGGGGGGACGAAGGGGCAGGTCGAGGTGAGACTCCTTCGCGAGGCCGACGGAGGGGGGGGATGAAGGGCTCGGGAACCGGGGGGGATCTTTCGAAGAGCCTGACCGTCTATACGGTCTCGGAACTCGCGACAACGATCAGGCTGGGACTGGACCGGATCTTTCCGGGTCTTCTGGTAGTCGAGGGAGAGCTTTCGAACGTCAAACTGTCCCAGCCGGCCGGCCACTATTATTTCACGCTCAAGGATGCAGGGGCCAGCCTTCGCGGGGTCATGTTTCGCGGGTCGGCCCGGTCGCTTTCATTCGTCCCGGTGGACGGTGTGAAGGTGATGCTTCGCGGCCGTCTTTCCTATTACGAGCCCCGCGGAGAGATCCAGATGGTCGCCGAGACGATGGAGCCGGCTGGTCTGGGGCTGTTCCATCTCGAGTTCAGGCGGGTCCGGGAAATCCTCGCCCGGGAAGGACTCCTCGACCCGGAGAGAAAGCGTCCCATCCCTGTCATGCCCCGGCGGGTAGCGCTGATCACCTCTCTCCAGGGGGCTGCGATCTGGGATTTTTTTCGCATCGCAGACCAGCAGAACCGCCTGATCCCCATCGTCGTGCTTCCCGCACGCATGCAGGGGGCCGAGGCGGTTTCCGAGATCATCCGGGCCCTTTCCCTGGCGGAAGCCCTGACTGGGATCGACCTTGTCGTGATCGCGCGCGGCGGGGGATCGGCGGAGGATCTCTGGATCTTCAACCGGGAAGAGCTGGCAAGGGCCATCCTGGCCTCTCCTGTTCCGGTGGTGACAGCGATCGGCCATGAAGTTGATCTCACCGTGGCGGATCTCGTCGCCGACCTTCGTGTGGCGACACCGACCGAGGCGGCCAAAAAAGTTTTTTTCGATGCGCAATCGCTCATTGAAACCCTCGCCCGCTCCAGGAAGAGACTCTGCGAGTTGATCGCCGCCAGGAGAGAGCGTGAAGGTGGCCGTCTGCTGGCCTTCCGGATTGCGTCCGGAATTTTGTCCCGGCGCCTGTCCCACGCCCATCTCGCTGTCGTCAGGGCCCAGGAGCGTCTGGCATCGGGGATCAGGGAGGGCTTGTCCAAAAGAGGGGGACAGCTCGCGTTCCGGAGATCGACGATCGTTCACCCCTACCGGAGGCTCTCCGGGCTTCTCCGGTCCGTGGCGGGCCAGCGTGACGCCATGGTCCGGATCATCAGGGACGCTTTGGGAAGGGCCCGCCTCCATCATGCGCTTTTGTTCCGGCGTCTTGGCAAGGAGGATATGCTTGGGACCGGATCCTGGCGCCTTGAGGTCGGCCGTCTCCGTTTCGGCATCGTCTCCGGCGTGAAAAGCCTGCTTGGACGCTCTCGTGAGCGTCAGGCGCTTCTCGCCGTCCTTTTGCGGGAATCGGATCCGGAACGTCCCCTCCACCGTGGGTTCTTCATTCTCGAACGAGAGGGATCCCGGGGCCTGGTTTCCGCGGAGAATCTGCCATCGACGGGAGAAACGCTTCGGGCCCGCTCCCGGGGCCTTGCGATGGAGCTAAGGGTGGAGGGGGTTTTTCCGAAGAGAGAAAAGGGTGAAGAAAATGATGGGAGGGGGAGTCTCTGATGGGGAAGACGGGCAAGGAGCAGACGGAATCCGGAAAGGATCCCGTCCTTTCCTTTGAAGACAAGATGAAGCGGCTGGAGGAGATCGTCCGGACGATGGAGCAGGGGGATCGTCCCCTGGAGGAATCGCTCCGCCTCTTCGAGGAAGGGGTCAGACTGTCGTCGGAGTGCCAGTCCATGCTTGAAGATGCGGAACGCAAGGTGACCACCCTCCTCTCTGCGGGTCGGGAGGGTGACGGGGAGAGTCTCCGGGAGACTCCATTCCGGGCGGAATAGGAGCGGGTGTGGATCGGGGATTTCAGAAGAAAGGATCCTCTTTGGACATCAGGAATTATCTGAATCATCAAAAAGAGCGTGTGGACAAGGCCCTGGATCTCCTCTTCCGGGAGGAGGCGGGACGCGCCTACGGGCGTCTCGCCGAAGGGATCCGGTACAGCCTCCTGGCGGGAGGAAAGCGCATTCGGCCGGTCCTCGCCCTGGCGACGATCGAGGCGCTCGGAGTTCCATCGGATCCTCTCGTTCCGCTGGTTCTTCCACTCGAACTGATCCATACCTATTCTCTGGTCCACGACGACCTTCCGGCCATGGACAACGATGATCTCCGCAGGGGCCGGCCGACGAACCATGTCGTTTACGGGGAAGCGGCCGCCATCCTGGCCGGGGATGCGCTCCTGACCCATGCATTTACCCTGCTTTCCGATCCTGTGTATGATAATATTCTGCCCGTATCCCGGAGGCTTCCGGTGATCCACGAACTGTCCGTGGCTTCTGGAATCGCCGGAATGGTCGGGGGGCAGTTCCTGGACATCGTCTCCGAGGGGAAGTCCCTGACCCTTCCCGAACTCGAGGACCTTCACAGCCATAAGACGGGGGCTCTTTTGCGGGTTTCCGTCAGGATCGGCGCCATTCTGGCGGGTGCCGGAGAGAAGGAGCTGCGTGGACTGACCCGGTATGGGGAGGCGATCGGCATCGCTTTTCAGATTGCCGATGACCTTCTCGATGTGGAAGCCACTGCGGAAGAAATGGGCAAGGCAACCGGAAAAGACGCCGGGAAACATAAAAACACCTATCCTGGCCTCGTCGGCGTCGAGAAAGCCAGGGCTTTGGCAGAGGAAAAACGCAGGGAAGCCCATGAGGCGGTGGCCCTTCTGGGCGACAAGGGGGAGCCGCTTCGGGAGATCGCTTCCTATATCATAGAAAGAAGGAACTGATGGGATCTTTGCTCGAAAACATCAAGGGCCCGGAGGACGTCAAGTCGCTTCCAGAGGACAAGCTTCCCGTTCTCGCCCAGGAAATCAGGGACGAGATGGTGCGTGTCCTCTCCGGGATCGGTGGCCATTTCGGTGGCGGGATGGGAGTCGTCGAATTGACCCTGGCGCTTCACAGGATCTTCGACACGTCCCGCGACCGGATTGTCTGGGATGTCGGCCACCAGGCCTATCCCCATAAAATGTTGACGGGAAGACTCCAGTCCCTTCCGTCCATCCGGCAGTGGAACGGCCTGTGCGGGTTCCCGAAGAGGGAGGAGAGCATCCACGATGCCTTCTCGGCGGGCCACGCGGGGACCTCCGTTTCCGCGGCACTCGGGATGGCGGAGGCGCGGGATCTTCTGGGAGACTCATACCACGTCGTCGCCGTCGTCGGGGACGGATCCCTGACGGCCGGGATGGCGATGGAGGCCTTAAACCAGGCCGGAGCCCGGAAGAAGAGGCTGCTGATCATTCTGAACGACAACAATCTGTCCATCTCGGAAAACGTGGGGGCCCTTTCTTCCTACCTCGCGCGACTCTCCGCAGATCCGGCCATCGACAATATGCGGCGCAAGACGGGATCGCTGCTTCGGGACATCCCCGTCATCGGAGATTCTGTGGCCCGCTTTGCCAAGGCGGCCCATGGCCAGGTCGTCGGCATGATCTCCCCTCCGGGAGTCTGGTTCGAAGAAATGGGCCTTTCCTACATCGGACCGATCGACGGGCACGACCTGCCGCTCTTGATCGATACGATCGGAGCCCTGAAGGAGCGCGAGGGTCCAGTTCTTCTCCATGTCCGTACCGTCAAGGGGAAAGGCTATCCCCCCGCCGAAAAAAGTCCCATCGCCTTTCACGGAGTTCCGCCCTTCGATCCGGAGACAGGGGTCTTCCGGAAGAAGGCCGGGGGGAACCCCGCCTATACGAAGATCTTCGGCCAGGCGATGATCGAGATGGCCCGGGAAATTCCCGAGATTTTCGCGATTACGGCGGCCATGCCGGAAGGGACGGGACTCTCCGACTTCGGCAAGCTCTATCCCGACCGCTTTGTCGATGTGGGAATCGCTGAGCAGCATGCCGTGACCCTGGCAGGGGGAATGGCCGCTCAGGGGCTCCGTCCCGTCGTGGCCATTTATTCGACCTTCCTCCAGCGTGCCTATGACCAGATCGTCCACGACATCTGCCTCCAGAATCTCCCGGTGGTCTTTTCCATGGACCGAGGGGGTCTCGTGGGAGAGGATGGGCCCACCCACCATGGTGTCTTCGACATCGCCTATCTCCGGCACATTCCGAACATGACGCTCATGGCCCCGAAGGATGAGAACGAGCTTCGGAAGATGCTCTGGACGGCCCTTCACCATCCCGGACCGGTCGCGGTCCGGTATCCGAGGGGCGAGGCCCTGGGAGTCCCCCTGGATTCCGGTTTTGACCTTCTTCCGATTGGTAAGGCCGAACTCATCCTGGAGGGGCGGGAGATCGTCTTCCTCGCCTACGGATCGATGGTCTCGGTTTCCCAGAAGGCGGTTGAGATCCTTCGCCGGGAAGGAATCGACGCCGGGCTGGTCAACATGCGTTTTGCCAAGCCGCTCGACAAGCCGCTCCTTCTTCAGATGGCTCACTCCACCTCTCTCCTTGTCACTGTCGAGGAAGGGACGGTTCTCGGAGGACTGGGTTCGGCCGTTCTCGAATTCCTTTCGGCGGAAGATCTTCTGGGACGTGTCCGGGTCCGTCTGGCAGGAATCCCCGACCACTATGTGGAGCATGGGGCTCCGGGGATTCTCAGGGACTCGGTGGGCTTGACTCCCGAGCATCTCGTGGAGCTGGTGCGGAAAAATCTTCAGACCTCCGTTTGCTGACGGAGGTCGGGAGAAGGGTTTGAAGGAACGGCTCGACACCATCGTGGTTCGAAAAGGATGGGCCTCTACCCGCGAAGAGGCGGCCCATCTGATTGGATCAGGAAGGATTCGGGTGAACGCAATTGTCCGGACCGATCCGACGATCCGGTCGGAGTATGACAGGGTTGAATGCGAACGAGAGGAAAAGAAGTCCCGATTTGTGGGACGTGGCGGTCTCAAGCTTGAAGGGGCCCTCGACTTTTTTTTGCTTTCCCCGGTCGGTCAAAGGATCGTCGACCTGGGTGCGGCCACCGGCGGATTCACCGATTGCCTTCTTCGGCGGGGAGCCATCTCTGTCCATGCCGTCGATGTGGGGCGAGGTCTGATCGATTCCAGCCTCAGGACCGATCCTCGCGTCGTCGTCGTCGAATCGGCCAATGTGCGTTTTTCGGGTTCGTGGATGCCTTCCGATCCTGTGGACGGGGTCGTGGCGGATCTTTCCTTCATCTCCCTTCGTCAGATCCTGCCCCAGGTCGCCAATCTCCTTCGGGGGGGCGGATGGTTTCTCGGTCTTGTGAAGCCCCAGTTCGAGGCTGCACCGGAACAGGTGGAAAAGGGAGGGGTCGTCCGAGACCCGGAGGTCCGCAGAGCGCTCCTCCGACGGTTCATTTCCGACCTATCCCTGGAGGGAGGGATTCCCCGAGGCCTTTGTCCATCAGGTGTCAAGGGGCGGAAAAAGGGTAATCAGGAATATTTTTGTCTGGCTTGGTGGAAGGGACGCTCTTGAAGATCGTTATAGGCGGGGGGGCGGGCTTTATCGGAGCGCCCCTTGGCCGGGCTCTTGTCGCGATGGGCCACAAGGTGACGGCGGCAGACAATCTGTCCACGGGATTTCGAATCTCCAGGGACAAGGATGTCGAACTCGCGAAGGGGGATCTCGACCAGTCCCGGTTTCTGGTCAGGATTTTTGAAAAGCTTCGTCCGGACCTCTATGTCCATCTCGCCGGGCAAAAGGATGTCTCGGCGTCCTGGGAGGATCCTTCCTCCGACTCGACGCATACCGTCGGAAGTTTTCTGGGGGTCCTCGGCGCATGCCGGACGATGACCGTCCCCCGGATTCTCCTTGTCTCGACCGGAGAGGTCCTGACCCCTCCGGAAGGATCAGAGGACCGGCCTCTCGACCCCCTTCTCCCGATTCGTCCCCTGTCTCCCTATGGCGCATCCCATGCGCTCTGCGAGTTCTATCTCGACAGCTTTGCCCGTTTTCTTCCAATAAAGACAACGATCGTGCGGCTGGCCCCGGTATTCGGTCCCGGCCAGACGACCGTGGGTGAGGGTGGACTGATCGGGCTCGCCATCCGGCAGACGCTCCTCAAGAACTCCCAGAATCCCCCCGCAATTCCAGGAAACGGCCGGCGTATGCGGGATTACATTTTCATCGATGACGCCGTGGAGGCCCTTCTCCACCTGATCATCAAGGAGAAGGAGGGGGTTTTCCACGTCGGCTCCGGGATCCCCCAGAGCGACCGGGACATTTTTCTGGCTCTGGGAAAAGTCCTCGGCTCCACTTATCCCGTTCACTACCAGCCTGCTCCGTTTCCGGAGACCGAGGTCAGGATCCTTGGCCATGACCGCCTCCTGATGGAAACGGATTGGACGATGGAGGTTCCTTTCCAGGAAGGGATCTCCAGAACGGTGGACTTTTTCAGGAAGGCCATCCAGTGACGATCGATCTGGTCATTGTCACCCATCCGGACATCCTGGCCGCGAGAGCGCTTGTCGAGCGCCTTGTCCGGGAGCACTGGATCGCCTGCGGTCATATTCTCCCCGCGGGAATCTCTGTCTTTTTCTGGGAAGGGGAGGTGCGGACTGCGGAAGAGGTGACCCTCGTCCTGAAATCTGTGGCTGAAAATCGCGCGGAGCTGGAAATGGAAATCCGGAAGGAGCATCCTTATACGGTTCCGGAGATTCTTTTTGTTTCGGTCGATCAGGGAAACGCGGACTATCTTGCCTGGGTCAGGGAGACCTGCTCGGGCCATCCGGGAAAGGATTAAGGTGTCCCGTCTCAAAAAAACGGTCACGATCACGATTCTTCCGGGGGTGACCGAAAAATCTCGCCAATGGACCCTCCCCCGGTGGTCGATTTATCTTTTTCTGGGCGGGATTTTTCTTCTTTTCACAGGAGTTCTCTCCCTGATCATATTCTACAGTTACGAGACAAAGAAGTTTATGGCTCTTCAAAGCATCCAGGAGGAAACGCGCGTCCAGAAGGAGCACCTCGAGCATTACCGGAAGGAACTTGATTCCATCGAGGCACAGCTATCCGAGGTGAACAATCTCGACGTCCAGATCATGAACATGGTGGCGAAAGGGGCTCCTGACGTCCACCCCCCCTCCGGAGAGACGCCTTCCGAAAAGGAAAAACCATCCCCCTACGGAAAAAAGGAGTCGATGGGCCCTGTCAAGGCTAGTCCCGAGCCACTTCCATGGAGTTATGATTCCTCCGACAGGATCCTGCGGATTCCTGTCGAAGGATGGATTGTCTCCGCTTTTGGCAAGAGAGCTGGCCCGATTGGAAACGGCGAGGAGTTTCATCCCGGCCTCGACATTGCCCAGGAAGAGGGCGTCACTGTCCACCCGCCGGCGCGCGGGGTTGTCATCATGACTGACCGGACCCCTGATTACGGGAATTATGTCATCGTCTATCACGGTCTGGGGCTCTCCTCCCTGTTTGCCCATCTCGACCAGATCGATGTTGTCCTCGGCCAGTCCGTCGACAGACATTCCCAGATCGGAACGATCGGACTTACTGGTCTGACAACGGCTCCCCATCTCCATTACGAGCTCAGGGAATTCGGCCATCCGGTCGACCCGCGTCCGTATTTTGATGAGAGCCGCATTTCCGGTGGCCGATAGGTCCATTTCGCCATGGGGATTTATTTCACTTAGGTCGACGACCTCCGGATCCGCCGGGAGACTTCTAGAGTTAGACAATCCGGGAATGAAGAAAAGCCTCCTAACGTGGACCGCTCAAAGTCACGTAAGGAGGCTCGATGGGATGAGGGGACAGTTTATGCCATACA